>JANQNV010000280.1 GCA_028279425.1 Longimicrobiales bacterium
CCTTGCCGTAGCTATCGCTACGCCGCGTCGTTCCGCCTCGCCCCCGCGGCGCCTCCGCACCCTCGGCGGTCACCAGACTTTGGCGACACTACACTAGCCAGAGCCGCGATCGCCAAGCTCCACGGCGGCCGTGGCGAGCGGCCGGACCGGCGGGGCGACGGTGTACCGCGGTCGTGGCGGCCGCGAATCAGCGACGTCCCGAACGATGAAGCCCGCTTCGGCGAGCTCGTCGAGTACGCCGGCGAGGGCCCGCGGGGAGCACCTTCTTCGATCCCGACGGGAATACCCACGTGCCGGCGCAGGACCTCTCCGCGGGCTGAGCTACACGGCGATGTGCGGTCTCTACGGCGTCTCTGGGGTTTCGGATGCCGGCACGCGGCGCCCCGCTGTCGCATCCCTCGTCTGGCGGCGCTCGTCCGACTCGGTGCGTCGGCGTCCGCGGTCGAGCGCCTCGAGTCGGCGGCGGACGCCTGGGTCGGACATGAGCTCGTCGAGCGGCTGCGACATCACGCGTTGCCAGTTGGGTCGATCGATCGATCGGGTGCCCGGGAGGTTCACCTGGTCTGGTTCGAGCCACAGATCCTCCAGCCACGGGAGAACGAGCGGGCTGTCGGATGTGGCGAGCCAGGCCAGAACGCGGTCGAGAAGGTCGTCGGGATCGTCGACCGACCCGCCCGTGATCCCGATCAGGCGGCCGATGGCTTCCTCTCGCGCCGTCCGCTCCTCGGGTGCGCGCTCCTGGTCGAGCAACCCCGTGCGAACGCGCTCATCGATGTCTCGGCCCTCCAGCCACCCCACGAAGGTGGGCGTGTCGTGGGACCCGACGTACGCGACCTCGTCGCGGTCGGGGGGGCGGGGATCCTCGCCCGCTACCGCGAAGATCGCCAGATACATCCCGCGCACCCGATGGCGCGGTAGGGCCTCCACGATGTCGCGCGGCACGGTGCCCAGGTTCTCGCCCACCACATCACATCGATACCGAGACGAGGTGAGGGTGAGGAGCGCGAACAATTCGTGACTCGGATACGACACGTAGGCGCCTCGATCGAGATCGAAGCCGTGCGGGATCCAGTACAGGCGCGAGAAGGCCATGACGTGGTCGATGCGCAGTACCCCGGCCAGCGATGCCTGGTGCTCGATGCAGGCGAGGAGGTAGCGATGGCCTTCGGCCCGACTCAGTCCGGGCACGATCGGTGAGAAGCCCCAGTCCTGACCGCTCGGGAACCCCGGGTCGGGAGGCGCACCCACGGCAATGCCCTCGGCGAAGAGCGCCTGGCGCGACCACGCGTCGTAGCCATCGGGGTGGGCGCCCACGGCGAGGTCGAGCCCCAGACGGATGCCGCGTTCGTCGAGCCCGCGGCGAAGGTCGCTCAACTGGGCCCTCAGAAGCGTCTGGGCGGTCATGTGGAAGCTCGCCTCGTCGGGGTCGACGTGGTCGGGCGCGAGGGAACCCAGCCGGGCCTCGTTGGGCCAGTCGCGCCAGTTCCGCCCGAGGCGGGCCTGCGCTCCCCGGAAGGCGGCGTAGCGAGCGAGTTCGGCGTCGCCGGTGCTCCCCGCAGGCGTCATGGTCGCGAGGGCCGCTCTCACCTCGGCGTCGGCGGCAGAGACGTCGAGCCGGGCGACATCCGGCGCGGGGCGATGCCGGTCACCCAGATCGAGGATCAGCTCCGACCAGAAGAGCCGGCTCACCGGAGAGTACGGGCTGGGTTCGGCGGGGTGGTCGTTGAAGGTCGGGAGCAGGGGGAGCACGGCGACGAGGTCGCCCCCCGCTTCGGCGATCCATTCGCAGGTGCGCTCGAGGTCGCGCAGGTCGGCTACAGCCCGCGAGCGAAGGCTGCGAAGGGCAGCCAGGTGGGCGTTGATCCCCCATCGGTGAGCCGATCCTTCCGAACGCCAGGCCCGGGTCGGTGCCGAGATCACCGTGGCGTGGTCCCTCCGGCCCGCAGTGTCGACGGCGAGCCGGTGCAAGCCGAGGGGGAGGCGAAACGGATGGTTGAGAGTGCCGGCGAGCGCGTCGATGACGACGTCTCCACCCCCCTCGAGCGTGAGCGTCGCCTGCACCGCCCCGATCGAGCGCACCTGCACCTGGGGCAGGAGGCCGTCCCACGCGAGAATCACCGGCGGAACCACAGGGCCATTCTCGCGGGTGTGACGGAGCGTTTCGAGCGCCCCGGCGGCATCGGACTCGCGCTCCACCTCAGCGCCGAGTGACGCGCAGATGGCGACCAGCGTCTCGGGGGCGACCTCGACCTCGCGGCCCAGGCCGTCGACGAAGCGCGTGTGTACGTTCAGCTCGGCGCAGAGCGCGTGCAGGGGGGGTCGAGGGTCCACGGTGTCAGAAGGGCTTGGTGAGGGCGATCGACCCGGCGAGCATGGCCAGGACGGGCACCAGCACCAGAAGCGGCGCGGACCACTCGCGGCGGCGACGGGCCACGGCCACGACGCCTCCCAGCGCCGTCCAGATCGCCAGCTTCGCCCAGATCCAGCCGGGGAGCGTGAGGCCCGTGGTGACGTCGAGACGCGCCAGCATCCCGAAACCGCCGAGCAGCACGAAGAAGAGGGCGAGCGCGTTCACCACCGCGAGCCGCCGGGCCCACGGGTCACGGTCGGTCGCTTGCGGTCGGGCCGCCAGGCGACCGAGTGCGGCGGCGACGGCCACGACCAGCACGAAGAGGCCGAGGTAGTGAACGATCTTGTAGGTCGTGTAGGAGATCATGTTGTGGGTAGGGACCGACAGGTACGTTGTGCGTATGAAGATCTGGCTCGACGCCGATGCGGCGCCTCGCGACGTCAAAGATATCGTCCTCCGGGCCGCGAAGCGCCTGGAGGCCGAGGCGGTGCTCGTCGCCAACCAGCGACTCCAGACACCGGCCAACAATCCGTTCGCCTCGGCCGTTCGCGTTCCCGGTGGGCCCGACGCAGCCGACGACTACATCGTCGAACACGCGGTCCCCGGCGATCTCGCCATCACCGCCGACATTCCACTCGCTGCCCGTTTGGTCGAGAAAGGGGTGGCCGCCCTCGACCCCCGCGGGGTGGAGTACTCCGAGGCCAACATCGGCGAGCGCCTGTCGATCCGGAATTTCATGGATCGACTGCGGTCGACCGGAGTCGAGACGGGGGGGCCGTCGGCGTGGGGCACCAAAGAGAAGCAGGCGTTCGCCGCCGCCTTCGACCGGCTCTTGACCCGGATGGCGCGCGCGGGGTGACGCGTCGCCGGCGCCGGCCCCCTCAGTTGGTCGGCGAGGGCACCAGGCGATCGACCCGGACGATCGGTGCACCCAAGGCATCGGTCTCGAGGTACGCCATGCGCCCGCCGGGGCCGAAGGCGTCGGGGAGTCGCGGCCCGCCCGGTGGTAGCGTGCCGAGGTACGCCCCGTCTCCGTCGATCACATCGGTGGGGCCCGCTTCACCGACAGCGCCCGACGAGCGCTGCACCCAGAGGCGGCCGCTGCGGTCTACCCCGAGCGCCTCGATCACGGGGATCACGTCGTGGAAGCCCATCGCCTCGATGCGGGCGAGCTCGAGGCGAAGCACCCCCTCGTTGGGGGCCGTGCCCTGCTCTCCCTCCGAGTTGCTGATCATCATGCGCGGAGGGTCTGCCCGGAGCGCATCGACCCTGCGCGCTTGCTCCTGGCTCCGAACCGATTCCGTCACCGGGTGCGGAGCGAGAACGCGGCGTAGAATGAGAGACGGTGCGTCGCGGGTCGCCCGCCACCGAATCCGATAGTCGACCGAGTCGACCACGGCGAGCCCGCCGTCGTCCAGGACGGCCGACAGGAGCGGAGGGTGGAAACCGACGATCGGCGGCAGCAAGACCCGCATGCCCCCGGTCTCCTGGGGGGTGAGTTCCCTCACCTCCGGGGTCGAGGGCATCCAGCCTTCGTAGATCGTGGCCGTCGGGGCCTGCGCGGCTACGGCGTGGGCTCGGAGCACCCGTGGCCCGGACGCGTCGTCGTAGGCGACGCGATCGTCGCGGGTCCCGACCACACGGCCGAGATGGTCGAACGCGAGGGGGCCCTCGGGCCCGGCGTCGTCGTCCTCCAGGGCGCGCGAGTCCAGGTACCGACCTTCCGGACCGTAGCGCACGAAGGTCTGCCGCCCCTGATCGAACACGACCACGGACCCGTCGGGGCCGACGACCAGTCCGGCCGGAGCCGACAGTTCTCCTGGGCCGTCGCCGGGACCTCCGATCGTTCGAACGAGCTGCCCATCCGGGGCGATGACCGTGACGCGCCGCGACTCCGCGTCGAGCACGTAGAGTCGGGACATGTCGTCGAAGGCCGCACCCACGAGGTCGCCGAAGGCAGCCCAATCCGAAGCCGACGCACCGCCGACCCGAAGATCGGGCTCCGCCGTCCACGCGAGCGGTCGGTCGGGGCCGTCCATGCCGGGCGGAGCAGGCTCACCGGCACCACACGCGGCGACGGCCGTCAGGGCGCAGGCTGCCGCGAAGCGTCGAAGTGTCACCGGACGAGGCGATCGCTCGTCGATCCCGGGTGGGCGGCACCGCTCATCAGCGGTACGGAAGCGGTCTCACCCCGCAGGTACGCGATCACGTCGGCAGCCGTGTACGACCGACGGCCGTCGAGGAACACCGCCAGAGCCTGGAGGTCGTCGCCGGCCGTGTACAGCGTGGGCTCGACGTGCCCACCCTTCTGGATCTGGCCCTGGCCCAGGTTGGCCATCAGCGCGTTGCATAGACACTTGCGCCCGACCGTGTCGCCGAGCTCGCCGCCCTTCTTGAGATAGGTGTCGACGGGCTCCGAGGCGCACCGGTAGGCGATGCGCCCCTTGTCGTTCTTGTAGGCCGTGCGCAGGTACCCGAGATCACAGCAGCGCGGGCGCTCTTCGTAGACGTCGTCGGTCGAGAGCGTTCCCTCGAGCTGAACCGCCTTGAAGGGGAACCCGGTCGGCGACGCGCGACCGTCGGTGAGCACCTCGACCTGGCCACGTTGAGCGGCCCCGGTGATGTGCATCTTGTGGTCGGCGGTCAAGCCGCTTTCGTCGCAGTAGGCGAACAGCGTACCGACCTGGACGCCTGCTGCGCCGACGGCGAGCACCTCGCGGAGTCGGTCGGGGTGACCGGCTCCACCCGCGACCCAGAACGGCAGCCCGATGTCGGCGATTTTCTCGAGATCCACGATGTCCCGCTCGCCGTACACCGGCTCTCCCCGGCCGTTGTAGCGCACTTCGCCGCGGGGAGGTGCATTGTGCCCACCGGCCGTGGGCCCTTCGATGACGAAGCCGTCCACCCGACCCGTCGCCTTGCGGTGCAGCATCGTGGCCAGCGAGTTCGAGGCGACGATCGGCAGGAAGGCCGGACGGAAAACGTCCGGAAGCGGACCATCCTGGATCGCGCGGGGATCGAAGCCGAACACCTCTTTCTCGCCTCGTTCGAGCCCGACGGCGTCGAGCGTCATCTCGACGGCGTCTCCCCGCGCCAGGCCGTCCAGGACCCCCGGTATTTCTCGCGGGATCCCCGCGCCCATCAACACGTAGTCGACTCCGGCGAGCATGGCGCCATACAGCGAGGCGGGATTCGGCAACTGAATCTTCGTGAGGAGGTTGAGCCCGACCTTGCCGTCGTGTCCTTCCTTGGCCAGGTCGACCTCGACGAAGTTGGCGAGCACCGTGATCTGATGCCGAGCCCGGCTCAACTTCTGCCGGAACATCGGCAGCAGGCGGTACGACTCCCCCGGGTCACGTCCGCCGGGCCGGAAATACCGCTCCAGCGCCGCTTCGGCTACGCCGGGGATCGGGAAACGCGCCATCGAGCGTCGCAGGTCCCCTCCCGGATCCCCGTCTTGAAGGCGCCGCACGAAGAGCGTGTCGAGGCCGGTTCCCGACACGACACCGAGTTCGCCCAGAGAGGCGACGGCCCTCGCGAGGCGCCAGTTGGAGACGCCGACGCCCATGCCTCCCTGGATGATGGTCGGCGGTGCGATCGAAGCGGTCATCTACGAACCCGTGATGGGATTCCGCTGGAGGCACAGCGGAATCGTGGGGATGGGGCCGGGGGGCGGGGGAGGTGGGAGGCCGGCGCAATGTATCGGGCGGGCGGCGTGCCCGCATCGGGTGACGTCCGATTCAATCGCGCGCCGAGGGATCCGTGGCGGGCGTGACCGAGGTGGATCGGCGTGTGTGCACGGGCAGGCTTCGCCGCTCGCCGGGCGAGCGGCCTCGTGGACCCCCTCGAGAATCGGAACGAGCCCGATCGGGAGGCCCGGCCCCCGCGTCACGGCGGGGGTCGGGCCGCGCGATCATCAGCTCCAGCTCAGGTCCTGGCCGCGCAGCGGGAGCGAGCGTACGCGGACCCCCGTGGCGGCGAAGATCGCGTTGCACAGCGCGGGGATCGCCGGCGGTAGCGGAGGCTCACCGAGCCCGGTCGGGGCGTTGTCGGAGATCACGAAGTGGACGTCCACCTTCGGGGCCTGCGGCATGCGGAGCAGCCGATAGCGATTGAAGTTGGCCGGCTGAGCTCGACCGCCGTCGATGACGACCTCCTGCGCGAGTGCCTGCGACAGGCCGTCGATCACCCCCCCCTGCGCATTGTTCACCGCGTTCAGCGGGTTGATGATCTGGCTCCCGATGTCGCCGACCGCCCAGACCTGATCGACGGTCAGATCGCCTTCGCGCGTGACGGTCGCCTGCACGACCTCGGCGAAGTACCCGCGATGGCTGTAGTGGAACGCCACGCCCATCCCGGTGCCCCGTGGAAGCGCGGTGCGGCCCCACCCCGAGCGCTCGGCCACCGACTCCAGGACGGCCCGCATGCGGGAGGCGTCGAGGCCCTGGTCCTCTCCCTCCGTATCGAGCAGGTCGAGCCGGAACTGGACGGGGTCCGCCCCGGCGGCATGCGCGAGTTCGTCGATGAACGACTGATAGACGAACGCCAGGGCGTTGCTACCGGGCGCCCGGAGCGCGCCAGTGGGAACGCCCAGCGGCATCATCGACGCACCCAGAGAGAAGTTGGGGACGAATCCTGCGGGGAACTCGGTCGGGCGCACGCTGGCACTCGACGCGAAACGCTCGCCGTTGCCGAACGAAACGAAGTGATTGCGCCAGGCGGCAATGCGGCCGTCGGCGTCGACCCCACCCTCGAACCGATGGAATCCGGCCGGGCGATACAGGTCGTGGCGCATGTCGTCTTCGCGCGACCACAGGAGCTTGACCGGTGCCCCCACTTCGCGCGCGATCCAGGCGGCTTCGGCGAGCCAGTCGTTGTACAGCCGGCGCCCGAAGCCACCGCCCATCCGGGTCAGGTGAATCGTGATGTTCTCTTCAGCGATCCCGAGGGTCTCGGCCACCAGCCGGCGTCCGCTCTCCGGGGTCTGCGTGGGGGCCCACATCTCCAGCCGTCCGTCGCTGAATTCCGCCGTGCAGTTCATCGGCTCGAGCTGCGCATGCGAGATGAACGGGTAGGCGTAGTCGGCCTCGACCGTGGCTGCGGCCGCCTGCATCGCCGCGTCGCAGTCGCCGTCTTCGCGGAGCGAGCGCTCCGGCCCCTGATCGAAGAGCTCGTTGGCCCGGGCCCGAAACCCTTCACTGCTCTGCGAGGCCGTGGGACCCTCGTCCCATTCGACCTCGAGGATCTCGTTGCGCACCTGGTGGGCCACCCACCAGTGGTCGGCGATGATCGCCACACCTGCTACGAGACCACTGAGCTGCTCACCACCCTCCACGACGAAGGCCTGGCGGATCCCCGGCTGCGCTTCCACGACATCCAGGTTGGCCGAGCGCACCTTGCCGCCGAATACCGGGCACTTTTCAAAGACCGCGTACACCATACCGGGCCGCGTCACATCGATCCCGAACAGTGGGCGACCCGTCACGATCGCGTCGTTGTCGACATCGGGAACGTCGGTTCCGATGATCCGGAACTGCGACGGGTCCTTGAGGGGCACGGACTCCAGGTCGGGTGCGGCGATCGACGACGCGGTCGTCGTCAGCTCGCCGTAGCCGATCCGCCGCCCCGTCGCGGGATGCACGACAGCGCCGGCATCGGTTTCCAGTTCCGCTTCGGGCACACCCCAGGTCTGCGCCGCTGCGGATACCAGGACGGCCCGGGCTGCCGCCCCGACGCGGCGCATGGGCATGTAGTGGGTCGGCGTCGCGTTGCTCCCTCCCGCGAACTGACGGGCGAAGTTGTCGGTGTCGAGTCCTCCCTGCTCCACCGTGACGTCGGCCCAGTCGACGTCGAGTTCTTCGGCGATCAGCATCGGGAGCATCGTCTTGATGCCCTGGCCGATCTCGGGGTTCTGGTTCACCAGGGTGACCGCGCCAGCGGGGCTGATCCGGATGAAGGCGTTGGGAGCGAAGGCGGCGGGAGCCGCGACCCCACCCTCGGCGGCGGCCGCTACGGGCCGGAGCAGCTCGAACCAACTCCCCACCATGAGGCCGCCGCCGGCGATGGCCGACACCTTGATGAACTCGCGCCGACCGACGGCGGAGCCGCTCATGACGCACCTCCCCGGCCAGCATCGCTTCGGGCGCCCTCGTCGTTCTGGGTGTTCATCGTCCGGGCCGCTCTGTGGATGCCTTCGCGGATGCGAAGGTAGGTGCCACACCTGCAGAGATTGCGTTCCATGGCCTCGTCGATGTCATCGTCCGTCGGCTGCGGGTTTTCGGCCAACAGTGCGGCGGCGGCCATGATCTGTCCCGCCTGGCAGTAGCCACACTGCGGCACGTCGAGGTCGCGCCACGCCTCCTGCAGTGGGTGAGCGCCGTCGGGCGAGAGTCCCTCGATCGTCACCACGTTTTTGCCCTCCACAGTGGAGATCCGCTCGCGGCAGCTTCGTCGGGGATCGCCGTCGACGTGCACCGTGCACGCTCCGCACTGCGAAATTCCGCAGCCGAACTTCGTTCCTTTGAGTTCGAGCACGTCGCGGATCACCCATAGCAGGGGCATGTCGGCGGGTACGTCGACCGTGACGGGATTCCCATTGACGCGGAACGTGACGGGCATGGTCTACCTGTGGATGAAGGAGCGGCCGCTGGAGAGGTGGCCAGAATACGAAAGGCTACGTCTGCTGTGGCCAGACAGGCAAGACAATTCGCGGGAGCTTGCAAAATATCAACGAGAGTTGATACGTTGCGACATGGCCTCCACCATCTCCCATCCCGGCCGTGTGGATCTGCGGCTGGCGGCCCTCGCCGAGCCCACGCGCCTGCGCCTGATCGAGCACCTCGCCACCGGCGAACAGTGCGTCTGCGATCTGCAGTCCGCTCTGGGCGCCGCGCAATCGCGTCTCTCGTTCCATCTCGGCAAGCTGAAAGAGGCTGGCCTCGTCCGTTCGCGGCGGTCGGGCCGCTGGATCTACTACGATCTCGACCCCGATGTCCTCGTCGATCTCGGTGGCTGGATCGGCAGCCTGGGGGCGGATCGCCTGCGCGCCGCCGAATACGGTGATCTGGAGGCGGCCTCTCGGCTCCTCGATGCGTCGGGGCTTCCCACCGAGGGGCTGGACGCGCTTCTGGAGGGCACGTCCGGCTGCGCCTGGGTCGCAGGGGAGGGCTCCTCGCTGTCGGGCTTGGTCGGCCTCGAGACCCACGGAGACGACGGT
>JANQNV010000281.1 GCA_028279425.1 Longimicrobiales bacterium
CCTTGCCGTAGCTATCGCTACGCCGCGTCGTTCCGCCTCGCCCCCGCGGCGCCTCCGCACCCTCGGCGGTCACCAGACTTGGGCGACACTACACTAGCGCCCCGCGAGCCGCTCAGCAGGCGACCACCACCAGATCGATCGGAGGGCTGGTCCACTCCGGGACCGCTGCGCCGGTGCGCATGAGCCGGAAGGTCAGCGTGCTTTCGCCCTCGAGTCCGTACATCTCGATCTCCCCCTCGAAGGCGCCCGGCGTGGGCTGCACGAAGGCCGCGAGCCCGAGATCCCCGACCGACACCTCGAGGTAGTGGTCCGGCTCGAGCATGAGGGGCCGACCGGCGCCGTCGAGGATCGAGACGACGAACACCCCCGAGTACTCGCCGACGTGCACGTGGACCTCCCCCTCGGTCACGCCGTTGACCGCGCGGGCGACGATCGTGCCGTTGAGGGTGACCGACACCCCCTCGGGCTCGTCGGAGGCCGGTTCGGTGGTCGACTCGCAGCCGAGGAGTGCGGCGATCAGGGCAAAAACGGGAAGCAGGCGGCGTCGTGCGAACATGCGGAGTTTGGATCTGAAGGAGTCAGGTAGGTAGGATGAGGCCCTCGGCATGGATTCGTCCAGCGTCGTCGGCCCCGTACCCGGTAAGCGACAAGGCCTCCTCCGGTTTTCATCGCGCACCCCAACCGCCTCTGCTCATGGCCCGCTCCCTCGCAGCTCTGGTCTCTCGCCCGCTCCTGCCCCTCGCCGTCGCGGCACTCGTGGTCGCAGCGTTCTCCCTCCCCACCGGGGCATCGGCGCAGGAGCGCGCACGTCTGACGCTCACCGACCTGATGCAGATCCGGCAGATCGACGACGCCTCGATCTCGAGCGACGGAGAGTGGGTCGTCTTCACCTCGGCCCCGGATCGAGGGGACCCCGAGGTGGTCGTTCGGCGTGTGAGCGGCGACGAACGCGCCGCGATCCCGCTCGCCACCGACCCGCTGCTGTCGGGCGATGCAGGCTGGCTGGCCGCCCGGCTCGTGCCCTCGCTCGAAGAGCGTGAGACGGCCTCCGACCGCAGCACGCTCCGCGACGGGGTCGTATGGATGCGCCTGGGAGGCACCGAGCGGACCACACGGGAGGGGGTGCGGTCGTTCGCCTTCTCGTCCGACGGTCGCTGGCTCGCCGTGCACCACATGCCGGCGGCCGCCGATGAAGGCGAGGGCCAAGGCGGCGAGATCGAGGGCCGCGAGACCGAGGGCGGCGAGGGCGAGGGCGGCGAGGGCGGCGATGACGAGGAGGTGTCGCCCGGGACCCGCCTCGAACTCATCGACCTCGCGGGTGGGCGCGACATGTCCATCGACGACGTGCGTGCATTCGCCTTTTCGGAAGGCGGCGAGCATCTCGCGTTTTCGGTCGGCAGCGCGGACGACGATCGAGACGGGGTGTGGGTGCGCGATCTCTCGACCGACACCGACCAACCGGCGCTCGCACTCGCGGACGGCTCCTTCGGGAGGCTGACCTGGGCCGAACACGCCGACGAGCTCGCCTTCACCGCGGCCGCGGGTGAGTCCTCGGGCTCCGAGGCGGCGCAGATCTACCTCTGGACCAGCGGTACGGCAGAAGTCGCCGTCGGCGCGGGCGACACCCCGGACGGCTGGATGATCCCGACCGGCTCCGCGCTCGCGTGGAGCGAGGACGGCTCCGAGCTCTACTTCAGCTGGCGGCCCATGCGAGACGACGAAACCGCCGAGACCGACCGTGCCGCGGAGGCGAACGACGACGACTTCGACCCGTACGACGCGGGGGCGATCCTCGCCGACCGGGGCGTCGACGTGTGGCACTGGCAGGACACGCGCATCATGCCGCAGCAGAAGGTGCTCTGGAATCGCGAGAGGGACCGCAGCTACGCCGCGGTGCGGCACCGCGACGGCACCGTCGTGTCGCTCGGCGCGCCCGACCTGCCCGACGTGCGGACCCCGGGAGCCGGCGGCGTCGCGCTCGCCACCTCCGACCTGCCCTACCGCCGCTCCGCCACCTGGGCCGGCGGAGCGTCGGACGCGTGGGTCGTCGATGTGGCGTCGGGTCGCCGCACGCCGGTTGCGCAGGGTCTGCGCAGCGGGGCGAGCCTCTCGCCCGACGGCCGCTTCGCGCTGTGGTACGACGAGGGGCATTACCACCTCTTCGACGTCGACTCGGGCGCGACCCGCACGCTGACCGAGGGGCTCGGAGTGCCCTTCGCCGACGAGGACCACGACTACCCCAACCCCGCTCCCGGCTACGGTGTGGCCGGTTGGATCGAGGGCGACGCCGCGGTCCTGCTCTACGACAAGTACGACATCTGGTCGGTGCCGACCGACGGCAGTGAGGCCTGGAGCATCACGAACGGCGAGGGCCGCGCCGAGCGCCGCATCTTCCGGCTGATCGACGTCGACGGGCCCATCGCGCCAGATGCGACGTTGCTGCTGCGCGCCTACCACGACCGGCGCAAGAACCACGGGTTCTATGGCGCGCGCGCCGACCGCGCCGGCGTCGAACCGCTGCTCGAAGACGACAAGCGCTTCGCCTTCCTCGCCCGCGCCGACGACGCCGACCGACTGCTCTTCACCCGCGAGGCGTACGACGAATTCCCCGACCTGTGGGTCGCCGACGAGGGCTTCGGGAATCCGCGCAAGGTCAGCGACGCCAATCCGGGACTCGTCGACCGCTTCGCCTGGGGCAGTGCGGAACTCCTCGAGTGGGAGAGCCTCGACGGAATCCCGCTCCAGGGGGTCGTGATCAAACCCGGCAACTACGTCGAGGGACGGCGGTACCCGGTGCTGGTCTATTACTACCGGTTCATGAGTCAGCGGCTGCACGAGTTCAACGACCCGTCGGTCAACCACCGACCGAGCTTCCCCGTCTACGCCTCCGACGACTACATCGTGTTTCTGCCCGACGTGCGTTTCGAGGTGGGGCGCCCGGGTCTGTCGTCGACGAAGAGCGTGGTGCCCGGGGTGCAGAAGTTGATCGAGGTAGGGCTGGCCGATCCGGACCGCATCGCCCTTCACGGGCACTCCTGGAGCGGCTACCAGACCGCCTTCATGATCACCCAGACCAACCTCTTCCGCACCGCCATCGCGGGTGCCCCGGTGGCCAACATGACGAGCGCGTACTCGGGGATCCGGCTGGGATCGGGACTGGCGCGCCAGTTCCAGTACGAGATGACGCAGAGTCGTATCGGTGCGAGCCCGTGGGAGGCGCTCGACGAATACATCGAGAACTCGCCGGTCTTCTACGCCGACCGGATCGAAACCCCCACCCTGATCCTGCACGGTGACGCCGACGACGCGGTGCCGTGGGAGCAGGCCGTCGAGCTCTTCCTCGCGATGCGCCGGCTCGACAAGGAGGCAGTGCTGCTCCAGTACCGCGACGAGCCCCACCACCCGCAGACGTACGCCAACAAGCTCGACTGGGCCACGAAGATGAAGGAGTGGGTCGACCACTATCTCAAGGACGCGCCGGCACCGGCATGGATCTCCAAGGGGGTGCCCTACCAGGGGCGGTAGCGCCGCCGCTGCCGAGGTCGCGATAGCGCGGCCGTCGGCGACGGCGGTCGGCGGCCTCCCTTGGCCGCGATGGTCAGCCGCCGCCGGAATCCCGGCCCGCGACCTCGTCGACGAACCCGCTCAGCGCCCGGACGAACCGAGGCATGCAGCGCTCCATGTGGGCGGCGTGGTCACAACCCGGCAGCACGACCCACGCCTTGTGACCCGTGCCGAGGCCCCCGAACAGGGCGGCCTGCACCTCCGTCGGCGCGATGGGGTCGAACTCGCCCTGGAGGATCAGGGTGGGCACCTGCAGAGAATCCGGCGCCAGAGCGTTGAACTCGTCGGTGCGCCGGATGTCGACGCGCACCGGGTCGGCCTCCAGCGCGGCAGCGACGAAGGCGTCGACCGCCCGCTCCGAAATCGACCCTTCCGTGATGAAGTCGCTGCGGGCGGCGGCGTCGGTCGTCGGCTCGGCGGGCGGCTCGACCGGCGAGGCATCGGCCGGGAGTGGCACGCCGGGGTGCTTCCAGTAGCCGTAGAGGGCCACGCCCGAGGTGCGCTCCGGGTGCCGCTGAGCCACCAGATGGGCCACCGTCGACCCGAACGACCACCCCATCACCGCAGGTGCGGGTAGGCCCGCATGACGCGCGGCGACCCAGTCGAGCACGCCGAGCACGTCGTCGGCCATCCGCTCGGGATTCAGCCACCCGGTCTCGTCGCGAGGCGTCGCTCCGTAGCCGCGCGCATCGAGGGCGTATGTGGCGATCCCGCGGTCGGCGAGCGCCCGCATGAGCGAGAGCGACTCCCCCTCCACCTCGAGGTCGAAGTCGGGAAGCGAACTCCAGGTGCGTCCGTGCAGCAAGAGCACCGTCGCGTCGGGATCGCCGGGGACGCGCGCCCACACCGCGAGCGGGTGCCCGTCGCTCACCACCTCGAAACGCTCGAGGTCGCCCGCAGACACGGCGCTCGCAGACACGGCGCTCGCAGACACGGCGCTCGCCGACACGGCGCTCGCAGACCCCGCCTCGTCCTCCGCGCGGGGCGCTTCGTCCCCACCGCCGATGTCGTCGCGCGGGACCGGTGAACACGCCCCCCAACACACCACCGCGAGGACGACACCCAGACCGAAGCGCGCCCCCGACATCCGCTGGGATGCCGGGGGCGCGAGGTCGGCGAGAGGTCGCCGCACAGGTGCGAACCGACCGGGGTGGTGGTTCAGCGAAGTGGGCTCAACCGCACTCGCTGTAGCCGCAGATGTGGCACTTCACGCATCCCTCGACATAGGCCAGCTGGCCGGCGCCGCAGTCCGGGCAGGATCCGAAGAACGCCTCCGGGCTCGGGCGCCCCACGGGGCTGTACTGCGTCTGGCTTCCCGACGCTGAGGGAACGGTGAGAGGCAACGCCTCCTGCACGCCCTCCTTCTCCTCGAGGTAGCGCTCGAGCGCCTGACCGATCGCGTCCGGGGCCGACAGCACCTTGTTGGGCCCCACACCCACCGCCCGGTCGCACGAGATGCCGCGCAGCTGCTCCTTGATCGAGGTGATCGGGATTCCCGACCGGAGGCTGAGCGAAATCAGCCGCCCGATGGCCTCGGCGTCGGCCATGGCCGCACCCCCCGCCTTTCCCAGGGTGCAGAACACCTCGAAGGGCCGCCCCCCCTCGTCTTCGTTGATGGTCAGGTAGAGATCGCCGAGAGGCGAATTCATCTTGACGGTGCGACCCCGCAGCATCGCCGGCCGCTGGCGCTTGTAGCGCCCCGCGCGGGCGTTCTGATCCTCGTCGTCGGCGATGGCGGTCGCCTCGGCGATCTGGCCGCGCAGCTGATGGGCCTCCTCGCGCGAATCCGCGAGCAGCTGCTCCAACTCGGCGATGCGGGCCTGGGCCTCGATCACCTCGGCTTCGGCTTCCGGGCTGGACTCGGTCTGCCCCGTCTTGCCGGTCGACAGCACCTGCATCGGGCGCGAGCCGTCCCGATAGACCGTCACGCCCTTGCAGTTGAGCTCGTAGGCGAGCTCGTAGATCGCGCGCACGTCGGCCTCCGTCGCCTCGAACGGGAAGTTCGTGGTCTTGGAGATCGCCGAGTCGACGTGCTCCTGGAAGGCGGCCTGCATCCGTACGTGCCACTCCGGCGGGATGTCGTGGGCCGTCACGAAGACGCTCTGCACCTCGGCCGGCACCTCGTCGAAGTGGATGTGACCCTCGCTCGCGATCCGCTCCATGAGCTCGTCGCTGTACCACCCCTGCTCCTTCGCGATCCGCACGAAGTCCGGATTGACGTCGGGCATCAGAGAGCCGGCCTGGTTCCGCATGAACGCGACCGCGAAGAGCGGCTCGATCCCTCCCGAGCAGCCCGCGAAGATCGAGATCGTGCCCGTCGGAGCGACCGTGGTGAGGTTGCAGTTGCGCAGGGCGCGCATGGGGCGAATCCGCGTCCCGTCGGCGCGACGGGCGCAGGTGGCATCGGGACCCCAGATCGAGGCACCCCACGCCGGGAACACGCCCCGCGTCTCGGCCAGGCGCTCACTCGCGTTGCGCGACTCCTCGTTGATGAAGCGCATGACGAGGCGGCCCATCTCGACACCCTCGGGGCTCGAGTAGGGAATCCCGAGGCGCACGAGCAGGTCGGCCCAACCCATGATCCCGAGGCCGATCCGGCGGATCGTGTGCGCGAGGTTGTGGATCTCCTCGAGCGGGTACCGATTCGCGTCGATGACGTTGTCGAGGAAGTGCGTCGCGAGATGCACGACTCGACGGAGCTCGTCCCAATCGATGCGCTGCTCGGCCGGGAGGTCGGTCGGCGTGTCGAGCTTCACGAACTTGCCGACGTTGACGCTACCCAGGTTGCACACGTCGTACGACAGCAGCGGCTGCTCACCGCACGGATTCGTGGCCTCGTAGCTGCCGAGCGCGGGCACCGGGTTGTACTCGTTCGCCCGGTCGATGAAGAAGGTGCCCGGCTCGCCCGTCTTCCACGCTCCGTGGATGATCAGGTCGAAGATCTCGCGGGCGTTTTCGTGCCCGAGGACCTCGCCCGAGCGCGGGCTCTTCAACTCGTAGTCCGTCCCGTCCTTGACCGCCGCCATGAAGTCGTCGGTCAGGGCGACGGAGATGTTGAAGTTCGTGACCTGCGTCGTGTCGTCCTTGCAGGAGATGAACCGGCGGATGTCGGGGTGGTCGACCCGCAGGATGCCCATGTTGGCACCGCGACGCGTCCCGCCCTGCTTCACCACCTCGGTCGAAGCGTCGTACAGCTTCATGAAGGACACCGGTCCCGACGCCACACCCATCGTCGAACGGACGTTGTCTCCCTCCGGCCGCAGGCGCGAGAAGCCGAAGCCGGTACCACCACCCGACTGGTGTACCAGCGCCATCGCCTTCAGGGTGTCGTAGATGCCCGACCGGCCGTTGGAGAGGGCGTCGTCGACCGGGAGCACGAAGCAGGCGGACAGCTGCCCGAGCGGGCGACCGGCGTTCATCAGCGTCGGGGAGTTCGGCTCGAACTTGCCCGTCGTCATGAGCGCGTAGAACTCGCGCGCCAGCTCCTCGATGGCCGGCTCGGAGGTGCCGTAGCGCGCATCGGCGCCGGCGATCACCCGCGCGACCCGCCAGAACATCGTCTCCGGCTCCTCGACCGGCTCCCCCGCCTCGTTCTTCTTGAGGTACCGCTTGGCCAGAACGATCCGCGCGTTCTCGGTCATCTCCGCCCGCGAAAGATCCTCCGGAACCCGGTCGTCGAAGATGATGGGCTCGGGGGGAAACGACGGGACGGCGGGCGAGAGCGGCGACTCATACGACATGCGTGACGACTCCGGGTGTGGAAAGGCGGTGGAAAATTGTCGGGGAGAGCGTTGATAAGCGACAGATCGCCGCGCCCGCTGTACCCAAGCGGTGTGGAAAACCCTCGGGCACCTACTATCCCTTGGGGACACCCACGATACGGGCACTACATCTAGTAGTCAAGCGCGGATTCCGAGCCAGATCGCAACGACGCCGCTAACTCCCTGCCGGGCATTCACCTGCCCGAATTCCGCGATGTCGGATCGCATCCTGATACCCGACCGACGACCATGTGTTCGGGTTCTATTCGGTACGATAGACGGGGGGGAGGCGCCGGCGCAAGGACACCGCGACGCCACTCAGAACGCGCGGCCCAGGCGCAGGTAGGCCCGAGTGCCGCCGTCGCCGACGAGGCGGGCGGCCACACCGACCCGGAACTCGACCGGGATCGCGAAGAACCACAACGTGTTCAACCGCACCTCGCCCCCGACCGAGGCGAGCGCGTCTTGCACGGGGTTTTCGAAGCCCGCGATGCCGAGCTCCGGCCCCCATGCATTGCCGACGTCGGCGAAGAGGGCGCCGTGCATGCGATCGAAGTGGAGCGGCAACAGGCGCCACGACGTGTTGAGCCAGAAGAGGGGGAAGCGCCATTCTCCCGACGCCACCCACGCCCGCGTGCCGCTGCGATCCCCGTCGTCGTAGCCGCGCACCGGGAAGAACAGCCCCTGCCCGCCGAAGAGCCCCAACCCGGTCACGGGCTCCCCCTGCCCCGCCGCGCCCCCCACGTCGTACCAGAAGGCGTCCGCCCCCGGCCCCACGGCGCGACCCGCGGCGACCCGAACGGCGAGCACGTGGTCGGCCCACCCCCAGCCACCGAACGACAGGTAGCCGCGTGCCTGCCCGATCACCTCGTCGACGCTGCGGTCCACCCCGGCGACCCCGCTGAGGGAGTCGGCCAGCGACAGTTGAGGCCGCGTGCGCGCCTGGATGAAGATCGACCCACCCCGCTCGGGCGAGATCGACAGAGCGTGCCGCCGGGCCGAGTTGATCGACGCCGATAGACGCAGGTCGCCCAGCCGCGACGAGGGACGGGTCAGTCGCAGGGTCGTGGACGGCCTGAGATCGGTCGCGTCGAGCAGGGTACGGTCCTCCCAGAGCCACCCCGCCGACGCCGTGAGCGCGAAGGCTTCGCGCCAGCGCGGGCGAAAGAGGGTCACCGAGGCGTTCACCCGTCGCTCACGCTCCTCGATGAACACGCGCTCTTCGCCCGCCGTGAACGGTCCACCGGCGTCCCAGCTCTGTCCGGCCGACAGTGAAAACAGGGGGTTGCCGAGGCCGGCCCAGGTGTACCCCGCCGCGGCGGCCACCTTGCCGCGGTCGACGGCCGCGGCCGCAGATGCGGTAATCGTGTGGCGACCGACGATGTCGAAGAGGCGTGTGCCGGCCCCAACGAAGGGGCCCATCACTCGCGTCCCACGGGAGCTGATCTCGGGCAACAGCAGGGGCTCCCAGAAGCGGGGGCGCATCGTACGAATCGCGCTGTAGGGACGGGTGTCGAGCGGGCCCAGCTGGTCGACGTCGCCCCCGGCCGCCCCGACCACGGCCGGAGCGAAACCCGCCGCCTCGGCCACCACCGTGACCGGCGTGGCATACGCGTCGCCGCCTGCGGGCACCGGATCCCTCCACGAGGCGGGCTCGAAGGGCACCCGCGCCGCCTCCCACCCGAGGGCCGTGTACAGCGAGTGCTCGATCCACCGCCCATCGGGCGACACCGATGGAAAGGCCGCCCCCGTGATCACGTCGGTGGCTTGCCGGAGGGGGCCCATCCGGCCCTCGGCCGGCTCGACCGTCCGGCCGTAGAGGTTGGGAATCCCCGAGCGGTCCGACCCCCACACCACCCATCGGCCGTCGGGCGACCAGTCCGGCGCGATGCCGATCGCGGCGACATCGTCGAGGCGCAGCGCGATGGCCCCGCTCGAGGCGTCCACCACCACCACCTGGTAGCGGGTCTCGGGCGTCCAGCGCGACGCCGCGATCCAGCGCCCGTCGGGCGACACCGACGGATAGGCCCAGTGCACCGAGTCGCTGCCGGCGGCCACCACGTCGACGGAGCGGTCGCCCAGGTCGACCCGCACCAATTCGGTGTGGCCCCCGACGATACGCACCGCCGCCACCCACCCTCCCGTGGGCGAGGCCCCGGGGTGGTCGAGCCGGGCGTGTCGGCTGAGTCGATCGATCGAGCCGTCAGGATGGCGACGGTACAGGTCGCTGCGGGTGCGCCACGGCCCACGCCGCTCGAGCTGCGCGAACACCAGACCTCCATCGGGCAGCCAGTCGAAGGCGGCGATTCCGTTCGTGCGGATGCTGGCCTCGCCCGACGGACCGGCGAGGGCGATGCGCGTATCGCTGCGCCCGTCGACGCGGGCGTGCGCCCACACACCCTCGCTGCTGACGCTCGAATACAGCGCCTGCCGGGCCGCCGTCGTGCGGAGCTCCGGCTCGGGCAGCGCCTGCGAGCGCGCCTCCACGACCTCTTCGAGCGCTCGTGCTTCGGACTCGACCTCGTCGATCCAGAGCCGCCAGGCATCGGTGAACGACTCGTCGAAGGCATCGCGGGCCGCGGAATCGAGCCGGTACGGAACCCACTGACCGGCGAGCGCGTCGACGAAGCGTCCCAGCTTCTCCTCGCCGTGGCGCGCGAGCAGCCAATCGAAAAACAGCGCCCCGTACAGGTAGGGTCGCTGCCCGTCGGGCCAGACCGGCGAGTTGCCCGCGATCTGACCCGCCTGCTCGAGCTGCCCGCCCAGCGCCGCCGAGCGCAGGAACATCGAAAAGACCGAACCCCGCACCCGACCCGCGGGCGTCAACGCCGATTCGTACCAGGTGGCGATGCCCTCGATGACCCAGCGCGGACTGCCCATTCCCGGAAAGAGCGGCCAGGTGGCGGGAACCCGCCCGAACACGCTCCGCAGCGCTCCGCCCACACCGGAGGTCTGGTCGAGATGGTAGACGTGCGCGAGTTCGTGCACGATCACGAGATCGAGCCAGTCGTCGTAGTCGGTCAGCGCGAGGCCGTCGATGGGAGGCCGGGCGAACACCACCACCTGCCGGAGCGGCGTAACCTGGGCGAAGCCGTTGGTGAAATCGACGTGATCGGTGAGGATCAGCTCGATGCGCTCGTCGGTCACGTTCAGCGCCGTCTCGGCCAGGCGGAGGCGCGCATCTTCGGCGATGCGGACCGCGCGCTGCCCCAGGCGTTCGAGCGCCTCCGGAAAGGTGACGCGGAAGTGGGGCGTGTCGATCGATCGCCACGACTCGTCGGGCGGCACATCCTGGGCGGCGAGGGCGGTAGGCGCGAGGAAGGACGCCGCGAGGGCGA
>JANQNV010000285.1 GCA_028279425.1 Longimicrobiales bacterium
GGGGAACCACGACCGTAGTCACGCTGGCCGGATCGGTGAACTCCGAGCAGCCCGCGTCGTTGCAGGCGCGCACCCGGTACCCGTACTCGGTGCCCGCAGCCAGACCCGAGTCGGCCCAGCTCACGGCACCGGCGCCGACCGCGGCGACCGCCACCCAGGTGCCCCCGGCCCCGACCCGACGCTCGATGTCGAAGCGGACCTCGTTGTTGGACGCGTCGGTCCACGTCAGTCCGACCGAGGTCGCACCGGTGGCGGCGGCAACGAGGTCGGTCGGGGCCGCCGGCGGAATCTGCGGGGTGCTCGCGGCCGCCTCGACCCAGGGCTCCGAGCAACCGTGCTCATTGCAGGCCCGCAGACGGTACTCGTAGTCGGTGGCCGGCTGTACAGTGTCGTCGAAGGCGACCTGGTCGGGGTCCAGCGTCGCGAGCGCCGTCCAGTCACTTACACCGGCGATCCGCCGCTCGAGGACGACCTCCTCTTCGTTGTCGGCGTTGTCGGTCCAACTCAGGGCGACTTCGAAGGCGTCGATTGCCTCGGCGGCGAAATCACTCGGGATGTCCGGCACGCGCGGCACTTCGGTGCCCGCGAATTCGAGCCCGAACGCCTGGTTGCCGTTTGCGTCGAGTCCCCCCGTGGTCTCACCGAAGGCCAGACGTTCGGGATCGTAGCCGGTCAGGCGCACCTCGTAGTGGCCGCGCAGCAGTCCCTCGAAGCGTGCGACCCCCTCCTGGTCGGTCTCGGCGCTCCGTTGCTCCGGGCCCGAGAGTTCGACGGTGAGACCGGGGATCCCCACACCCTCCACCCGTACCTCGACGGCCACCGTCGCGTCCCGCTTCCTCACGCCCGCGAATCCGACTCGCGCGGTCGGGCGCTGCCGGTTGAGCGTGGTCTGTTGCTGCGTATCCTCTACGGTCACGTGGTCCGGGACCGTGCCGAGAGACACCTCGTAGAGTCCTTCTTCAAGACCGTCGA
Organism: Longimicrobiales bacterium; assembly: GCA_028279425.1. Classification (GTDB taxonomy): domain Bacteria; phylum Gemmatimonadota; class Gemmatimonadetes; order Longimicrobiales; family Gaopeijiaceae; genus Gaopeijia. The sequence continues at coordinate 973 of JANQNV010000285.1, forward strand.
ACGACGCTGCGCCCATCGCATCGGTGATGGCGAAACGCGACGATGCAACGCCTTCGGTGTCGTCGAGCCGCACCTGCACACCCTGCAGGCCATCGCCCTCGATCTGGAGGTTCACCTCGATGGACCCGTCGAGCGGGGGATCGGGCTCGGTTCCGCCGTCGCAGGCGCTCGCCAGACACGCGAGGGGAAGGGCGAGCCAGGCGAGATGGGTTCGATGATGCGGCACGGGCCGCCTCCGGCGAGAGAGGACTCGGGGTGACCGCCGGTCCGATGGAGGGCCGACCGGAGTCACCGGGCGCCCGCACGAGGGGAGCAAGCGACGGACCATGGCCCTCGCCGGTCGGTGCTTCCGAGGGAGATGAGCCGGATTGTCGCGTCAGGCCTTGCGAAGAGGCCGCCCGGCCTCGATGCGACCACCGGGCCGGAGGGGGAGTCGAACGGGACCTTTTTGCGGTACGCGATACTTCGTGCAGGCGTGCGAGCCTTCCCGAATGCCGAGGGTCGCCCGAACTTCCGGCGTCGCCTGCACGCCCCCGACCCCCCTCCGTCGTGATCTCTCGTCGATTTCGCTCGTTGCCCCTCGCCGCTGCCTCCATCCTCGCGCTGACGGGCGGCTCGGAGCTCGCTGGTCAGGTGGCGGTTTCAGGGACGATCGGAGCCGGAGGGGGGTTCGGGGCAGGGGGGTCTGGCGCGTTCGTGCTGGCTGCAGACGCAGGGGTGACGCCGCGCCTATCGATGCGACCCGGGGCGACGTGGACGTCGGGTCGAGTCGCGACGACCCTCGCTCTGACTCTCGACCTCGAAAACGACGTCTCGGTGTTCGTCCCCTACGCGGTGGTCGGAGGGGGGTTCGTGTGGGGCCACGAGACCGAGGCGGGTGCAACCGCCGGTTTGGGGCTTCGAGGCCGGATCGATGCGCGGAGCGACCTCACGATCGAACTGCGCGGCCTCTGGTTCGACGACCCGCGCGTGCCGGGGGCGGTTCTCACAGTGGGGTGGCGGCAACGGCTCTTGGGAAACCCCCGATAGTCGAGCGGAATTCCATCGGTTTCGACGTGACTTGCGTGTGATGCCGGGCCGAGGCATTGTGATCGGCGCAGACCGGGGCCCTCCCGCCTGCCCGATCAGGAGGACCAAGGATCGATGGATCCCGACCTGACGTTGCCCATCCCGCCGTCCGATGCGCGCTGTGCGCCGGTGGAAGGCGGGCGGCCGGCGGACGAGCCGGCCGTTTTGCCCACCCTCGCCGCGCATCTGACCGAGGCGCTACGAGGCGCTCGACCGGAGGCTCCGTCGGACCTCGACGCCTTCGTCGATCTTCTCGCGCTCCCCGACCCCGATGTCTGCCACGGCGTGGTCGATCGCCTCATCGCCGGCGGTGTCCACCCCGAGACCGTACTGACCGGCTTGCTCACCCCGGCGGCGCGTCGTCTCGGCAGCCTGTGGGAAGACGATCTCAAGAGCTTCGTCGACGTAACCATCGCAACGGGGCGCCTTCAGGAGCTTCTGCGCTGGATCATCTCTCACGCGCCGATCGACGCGCATGCGCCGCGTGCGCCCGAAATCATGCTCGTCACTCCCCGGGGCGAGGACCACACCTTCGGGGCGCTCGTCTTCCATGCCGTGCTGCGCTTCCGAGGCTGGTCGGTCGTCCCGATCGCCCCCTTCTGGCGTGACATCGAGTCGTCGCTCGCCAATCCGCGACTGGCCGTGCTCGGGATCTCCGTCGGAACGGAGCGCTCCCTCGCCGAGTCGCGTCGCCTCATCCGGCGGATTCGAGCGGCTGCCGCGAATCGCGAGCTGGTGGTCCTCGCGGGCGGACCCCTCCTGGCGATCCGGCCCGAACTGGGGGACGACATCGGCGCCGATGGGGTGGCGGGCGACGCCGACGAGGCGCTCCAGGTGTTGAAGAAGCTTGTTCCACGGGGGCTGCACCCCGACATTCATTGAGCGCGGGAGACCGTCGGGTCCTCCCGGTTGCGCGCCCGGGCCTGTAGCCCGGGTCTCGTTGAATCCAAGGTCGTCATGAGACCGGTGCAGGGCCGAGCGGATGTGGCCCTCCGGATCGACTCGGACGGGGTCATCCGGGAGGCGGTGTTCGGAGACGTGCTCGCAGGAGAAAGCCCTTCGGCTTGGGTTGGAGAAGGGTGGGCGAGCACGGTTACGCTCGCCACGCGCACGAAGATCGACCGGCTTGCGGCCGAAGCGCTCCGCCACGGCGTATCCAACGTCCGCCAGGTCAACCACCGGATGCCGAGCGGGGTCGAGGTCCCCGTCGAGTACACGGCGGTGCGGATCGACCCGGCAGGCTCCCTCGTGGCCGTGGGGCGCAGTTTGGCGGTGGTGGGTAATCTGCAGCGACAGCTCGTCGATGCGCAGCGGGAGATCGAAGCCGACCACTGGCGGCTGCGCGAGATCGAAACCCGATACCGCCTGCTGTTCGATCGGGCGATCGAGGCGATCCTCGTGGTCGACGTGGACAGTCTCGAGGTCCGGGACGCCAACCCCGCCGCGGCGAGACTGCTCGGGCTCTGGTCCGAGCGGCTGGGCATCGGCGGCGCCAGCGTGATGGATTTCTTCGAGGAATCCCGGCGGGCCCGCCTGCGGGGATACATCGCCCGCACGAGCCGGTCGGCGCGTTCGGGTGCGGTACACGTGTCGCTGCTCGCCGACCGGCGCCCGTGTGAGGTGCGTGCCTCGCTGCTGCTTGGGGATCACCAGCCAACGGTCCTCCTGCAGGTGTCGGCGTTACCGATGCCCGAAGATGTCGAAGCTCCCGGGGCCGTCGATTTCGAGGAGGTCCTCGAGAAGCATCCCGACCCGGTGGTGATCGCCGAGGCCTCGGGCGAGGCGCTGTGGATGAACCGACACTTCCTCGATCTCATCGAGCTGCGGCGGCCCGAAGACGCGTTGGGTGAACGCGTGACGCGGTGGTTGGGTGTGGGAGAGTGGACCGACCTCAGGGCCGTTCGCGCCGTGCTGTTGCGCGGCGAGGTCTTGACCGACGTCGCGGGTCACGTGCTCGGCGAGTATGGGCGGGTCACCGAGGTGCGTTACGCCGCACTCGGCCTCGGAGAGTCTGCGCAACGGATCGTCATCGTGGTACGCGGCGCGGCGGATCGACCGGGGGCCGCCGGGCCGTCGGCGGATGTCCGGCGCGCAGGTGAGTGAGCACGGTGGAGGGCTGCTGAACAGCGGATCGATCGATCCGGGGCCGGCGACACCCTTCGGCAAGGCCAACCTGGCCACGTGCGAAAACGAGCTCATCCACATCCCGGGCTCGATCCAACCCTACGGCGCCCTCCTGGTCCTCTCCGAGGCTGGGGTGGTGCTCCAGGCCAGCGCCAACGCGGCCGCCATGCTCGGTGTGCCCGTCGACGGGTTGCTCGACCACCCCTGGGCGGCGTGGTGCGGCGACCCGGAGATGGCGCGCCTCCTCGAAGGAGCCGTGGGGGAGGCCGCCGGGGATCGACCCGTCCACGGCCGGGTCGACATCGGCGGCCGGCCGTTCCTGGCGTCGGTGCATCGGACGCCCGCGCAGGGCATCGCCGTCGAGCTCGAGCCGCTGTCCGAGGAACGCGTCGATCGCATCGCACCCGTGCGTGCCATGCTCGAGCACGTATCGGCGGCCGTGTCGCTCGACGAACTGTGTTCGGGGTTCGCCGAGCGATTCCGGGCGTTGTCCGGCTACGATCGTGTGATGGTCTATCGCTTCGACGAGGATGGACACGGCGAGGTGTTTGCCGAGTCCCGGCGGTCCGACCTCGAGCCCTTCCTGGGCAACCACTACCCCTCGAGCGACATCCCGGCACGCGCCCGGCGACTCTACGTGCGCAACCGGGTGCGGATCCTACGCGACGTCGACGATGTGTCGCAGCCCATGGCGCCACAGCGCTCTCCGGTCGACGGGGCCGAGCTCGACATGTCGATGTGCGCCTTGCGGAGCCTGTCGCCGATCCACCTGCAGTACCTCCGCAACATGGGTGTGTCGGCGACCCTGGTGTCGTCGATCATGGTGCACGGTCGACTCTGGGGGCTGGTCGCCTGCCACCACTATTCCCCTCGGCTTCCGGAGGCCGACCTCCGGGGCCTCACGGAACTCCTGTCCGAGATGATGGGCGTGCGCCTGTCGGCCCTCGGCAGTTTGGAGCGCATCCGAGCGGAGCTACAGGTCAACCGACTCGAACAACAGATGGCGGCCGCCGTGGTCGAGCATGGCGACTGGCGGCGTCCCCTCTTCGAACAGCCGAGCCACCTGCTCGACCCGGTCGAGGCGACCGGCGCCGTCCTTCTGTGCGATGGCGAGATCCAGACGGCCGGGGTCGTGCCGAATGAGGCGGATCTTCGTGCGATCGTTCGCCGCCTGTCGTCCCTGGAGAGCGACAACGGGCTCGTCGCATCGTCGTCGCTCGCCCGCGACTGGAGCGGGGTGACGGGGCTGCTTCCGGAGGTCGCCGGCCTCATGGCCGCGCGCCTCTCGGCCACGGGGAGCGACTGGCTCATCTGGTTCCGACCCGAACAGGTGCACACGGTGACCTGGGGAGGCGACCCGAGCGAGGCGGTGATCGAGGCCGACGATCTGAAGAGCCTCACGCCGCGCCGGTCGTTTGCCGCGTGGCATCAGTCGGTGGTCGGCACCTCGGCGCGATGGTCGGACGCCGACGTCTCGTTCGGGCGTATGGTCGGGCGCACGGTCGCCGATGTCGTGCTGCAGTTCCGCGCCGTACGGGTCTTGATTGCGCAGGATCAGGTGCGCCGGCTGGACGCGATGGTCAGCGGCTCGGAGCAGCCGGCCCTGGTGCTCGAGCGCAACGGTCGCATCTCGGTGGCGAACCTGGGCTTCCATCGGGTCTTCGGTCCGGGCCCGTGGGAGGGTGCACCCGTCGAGTCGCTCGCGCCCGTCTTCACGGAGCCCGACGCATTCCTTTCGCTGTGCCGCGGCATGTTGGATCAGCGCCGGTCGAGTCGGATCGAGATCACGACGTCCGACCCGGAGGCGCCGCTTCAGCTGTTCATTCGAGCCGATGTGATCTCGACACCTTCCAGCGAGGTGTTGGGGTTCGTGCTGATCTTCAGTGATCTCACACAGCAACGGGACGCCCGGCGGGCCCAGGAGCGGTTCGAGCGCGTTGCGGAGGCCACCCGCCGTTCCGACACGCCGTCGGCAGACCAGGGGGAGATTCTCGAGGGCCTGGTGAGCAACGCGTCGTTCGCGGCGCTGGAGTTGGCGCAGGGGCTCGACGTCGAGTCGGCTTCGGAGTCCATTCGCGCCCTCGCCTCCTCGATCGAGCGTAGCCGGCGACTGCTCGACGAGCTGGTCCGCGACGCCGAGCCCCCCGCTTCGGCAGGCTGAAGCTCCCCCGACGCAGGGCCCCGGGCAGGCTTCGACGCGCGAGGGCGGTCAGCGCAGGGCGTGCACGTCGTCGAACAGGCGCTGGTTCCAGGCGAACGCCTCCCGCGCTTCGTCCACCAGATCACCGTCGCGCCCTTCCGTCGAGAGCTGGTCGAGCCATCCTCGGTAGGCGTGCTTCCACGCGTCGGCGTCGGGGATGTCGGCGAAGTCGTAGAACCGGAGTCCGTCGGGCCCTTCGAGCGCGTAGTGCCGCGCGACCTGTCGCCCCATGGCCCGACCGCCGCTGAGGTCGCCCAGGTAGCGCACGTAGGCGTGCGCCACCAACAGGATCGGATCGGCCTCGCCCGTGTGGCGGAGCCGCATCGCGTAGGCGGCCGCGGCGTTGGCCACCTCGACGCCTTCGGCCCAGTGTGGGCCATACAGGAAGGCGAGGTCGGACTCGAGTGCGGTCGTGCGACGTAGCTCCGGCGCGGCGAAGCGGGTGAGGTGGGGCGACGTGGTGCCCGCGCGGTCGAAACCCTCCTCGAGGGCGGCGTAGATTTCTCGGAGTCCCCTCAGGAGGAGGACGTACGCCTCGCGCTCCAGGTGGCCCTGGAGGAGGTCGCGAACCAGGGGCCGCGTCTCGGCGTGCCGATGGGCCTCGTGCGTGGCGGTCTTCAGGTGTTCTGCGAGTCCGGTCATAGGATCCCAAACTGAACGACCACCGCGAGCGTCGCCATGCCGAGGAGGAAGAAGGCTACCTGCAGAGGGAGCATCCATCGGGCCCACCGGCCCCAGGGCACGCCTCCGAGGGTCAGAGCGCCCATGAGGACCGGGTTGGTGGGCACGATCAGATTGGTGAAGCCGTCGCCCAGCTGATAGGCGAGCACAGCGACCTGTCGGGTCACCCCGACGAGGTCGGCCAGGGGCGACATCAGCGGCATGGTGAGCGCCGCCTGCCCACTCCCCGACGGTACGAAGAAATTGAGGGCCGTCTGAAGGGCGAACATGCCCTGCGCGCTACCGGCGGCCCCGACCCCGTCGAGCGCCCCGGCCATCCCGTCGAGGAGGGTGTCGATGATCTGGCCGTCTTCCAGAACCACCAGGATCCCTCGCGCCAGCCCGATGATCACCGCGGTGGTTGCCAGGTCTCGCGCCCCGGTCATGAAGGCCCCCGCGACGTCTCCCGGGGCCATCCGGGCCACGACGCCCAGCACGATCCCGAGCCCGACGAAGAGGGCCGCGATCTCTTCGATGTACCATCCCTGCCGGACGACGCCATAGACGAGCACGACGAGTCCGGCACCGAAGGCGAGCAGAACGGCCGCATGCCGGCTCGACAGCGGCCCGACCTCTGCCGTCTCAAACCGGGTCGGCTCAACCCCGGTCGGCTCGACCTCTGCCGGTCCGAGCTCGGCCAACCTGGGCTCGGCCCCCTCGGGACCACCGGTGTCGGCCGTGCCGGCGTCGGTGGGGAGGCGACTTCGGGATGGGTCACGGCGCACCCGGGAGGCGTAGCGGGCCACGAATGCGATGGCGACCGAGGTGGTGATCACCCAGAGCACGACCCTGGGTCCGATGCCGCTGAAGAGGGGGACGTCGGCGATGCCTTGCGCCACACCGATCGTAAACGGGTTCAGGAAGGCGGCGGCGAAGCCCGCTCCAGACCCGACCATGGGAATGGCCACACCGACCAGCGCGTCGTATCCGAGACTCCGCGCCAGCGGAACGAAGATCAGCACGAACGGGATCACCTCTTCGGCCATCCCGAAGATGGCTCCGCCCAGCGAAAACAGAACCATGAAGGCGGGGATGATCGCGCGTTCCACACCCGGGCGACCGCGGGAGATCGCAACCAGGCGGCGAAGACCGGCGTCCACCGCTCCCGTCGCTTGCAGAACCGCGAACGCACCCCCGATCAGGAGCACGAACGAGATGACGTCGGCGGCCTCGATCATTCCCCGGATCGGAGCGCGCAGGACCGCACCGATCCCCTGGGGCGACGGGGTCTCGAGGAGTTGGTACGAACCCGGCACGACCACCTCGCGGGCGCCGGCCCCGGGCACCTCGAGAAGCTGCTTCTCAAACGACCCCGCCGGTACGACCCAGGTCGCCAGTGCGGAGACGACGATGATCGAGAAGACGATCAGGGAGGTGTCGAAGGCCCGGACCCGGGGTGCTTCGGTCAATCGTGGTTCGCCTCGTATTCGAGGCGGGTGTGCATGTTCTCCATCTGCTGTCGATCGTCTCTGCGGCGGGCGGCCCGCATGGACCGCGCGCGAGTGCCGTCGGAGTGCACGTTCGGGACCGAGAGCATGCGCTCGACATCCGAGGCGCCGCACTCGGGGCAGGCGGGCATCTCCTCGCGTTTCCGAACCCACGCCTCGAATTCACACGGACAGGCACGGCAAGTGTAATCGAAGGTCGGCACGGACCCCTCCATCGTTGTCGGGACACGCTGCGGCTCCGCGCCCTCCCGTGGAGCGCAGAGTCGGGGTGCGAACTCGTCCAAGCTGTTGTCGAGAGGGGCGATGCGCTAGAGCCGGCGTGCCGCCAGCCCGGGCTGACCTCAGATGCGCGCCTGGACGGTGTACAGCTGGTGGTAGCGCCCCTCTCGCGCGATCAGATCCTCGTGGCGCCCGCGTTCGACGATGCGGCCCGCCTCGATGACCAGAATCTTGTCGGCTCGCTGGATCGTCGAGAGCCGGTGCGCGATCACGAAGGTGGTGCGCCCCTGGAGCAACTCCTGGAGACTGGCCTGGATCAGGGCCTCGCTCTCGGTGTCCAGGCTCGAGGTCGCTTCGTCGAGGATCAGGATGCGCGGATCCGCCAGGATTGCCCGCGCGATCGTGACGCGCTGGCGCTGGCCACCCGACAGCTTGACGCCACGCTCGCCGATGACGGTGTCCAGGCCCCGGGGGAACCGGTCCGTGAACTCGGTGACGTGCGCCTGACGGGCAGCGGCCTCGACCGCCTCGGTCGTCGCATCGGCGCGGGCGAACAGCAGGTTTTCGCGGATCGTGCCGTCGAAGAGGAAGTCGTTTTGCAGAACGAGCCCGAGCTGTCGCCGGTAGCTGTCCAACCGGACCTCCGACAGATCGACGCCGTCGACGACCACTCGACCCGTATCGGGAGACAAGAAGGTCGCCGCCAGCCCGGCCAGGGTGGACTTGCCCGACCCCGAGCTACCGACCAGCGCGACGACGTCACCCGGCCGTGCCTCGAACGAGATCCCCCGTAGGACGGGCTTGTCGTCTTCGTAGCGGAAGTCGACGTCTTCGAAGACCACGTGCCCCTCGATCGTGGGCATGCTCCGGGTGCGGCGAGGATCGTCGTCCTCGCGCGGCCACGACAGCACCTCGGCCGTTCGGTCGAGACCCGCGAACGCCTCGGTCATCTGGGTGCCGATGTTGGCCATCTGCACGATCGGTGCGATCAGAAAGCCGAGAAACAGGGTGAAGCTGAAGAGATCTCCAAGGGTGAGCTGCTCCAGGAGGATGAGCCGCCCACCGTAGCCCATGACGAGTACCCCCGCCGACCCGAGGAGGAAGGTGCCCAGGCTCGTCACCCCGCTCGAGGTTGTGAGGGTGGACTTCACGTTGTCGAAGATGCGCATTACGCCGGCTTCGAAGATCTCGCCCTCCTGCTGTACCGCGTGGAAGCCCTTGATGATGCGGATCCCGCCCAGCGCCTCCGTCAGCCGCCCCGTGACGTCGGCACGGATCTGGCCACGCTCCCGGAAGGCCGGGCGCAGCTTCCGGAAGGCCCGAGCGGACACGAGCGCGAAGGCCCCCAGTGGGACCAGGGCCAGCGCCGTCATGGTGACGTTGATCCGTACGAGGAACGCGAGCGCGACGACCGCCGTGACGATGCCTCCGACGAGCTGCACGAGGCCGGTGCCGACGAGATTCCGCACGCCTTCGACATCGTCCATGATCCGCGAGACGAGTTCGCCGCTCTTGGCGTTGTCGAAGAGGCGCACCGGCAACCCGAGGACGTGACGTTGTACCTGGCCGCGCAGCTGTGCGATCAGGTGCTGCGCCTCGACGCTCAGCAGGAGCGTGAGGGCGAACGACGAGGCCGCCTGGACTGCCACCGAGGCCCCGACCAGCCCCAGGATCTGGTACATCAGCGGCAGGTTGCCGTCGACGATGACGTTGTCGACGAGGTACTTGGTGGAGGCGGGAAGCACGAGCCCGGCCAACCGATTGAGGAGGATCAGGACGAGGCCGAGGGCGATCAGTCGACGACGCGGCCAGATGATGTCGCGGAAGGCGTGGCGCAGACTGGCGCCCGAGATGCGGGTTCGTGGTTTGGACATCGCTCAACATACTTTGCGGGGCGGACTCGGAACACGCGTGGGTTTCCTCATCCTCTCTCCGGTCATGATCCACTCCACCATCAGATCGACTCGCACACCCCGACGGGCGGCGGACCCGATGGACCGCCGTGCCTTCCTGGCCGCCCTCGGCGCCGCGGCGTTCGGCGGCGCGGCGTTCGGCGGCGCGCGCAGCCTCGGGGCATCGCCACGCGGCGACGGCGCGGTCGCACTCGCTCGATCGATGGAGGCGGCCGATCCCCACGCCCTCGTGCTGGGCACCGTCCAGGACGCCGGGCTTCCGCAGGTCGGGTGTTACTCGGTGCGATGCGACGAGGGGCGCCGGCTGCACGCGGAGGGGGTCGGTCGCTTCGTGTCGAGCATCGCGTTGATCGAGCCGGAGAGCGATCGCTACTACCTGGTCGACGCGACCCCCGACATCACCCGCCAGATCGACCTGATCGATCACCCGGGCTTCCGACGCAGAGCCGCGTCGCGTCGACCCTTCGACGGCATCTTCCTCACACACGCCCACATCGGGCACTATGCCGGGCTGGCGGTGCTCGGCAACGAAGGGATGGGGATCCGTGACACGAAGGTCTACTGCACCACGGCGATGGCGGCCTTCTTGTCGGCCAACCAGCCGTGGGCCTACATGGTCGAGCAGGGCCGGATCGTCCCCACGCCGCTCGACACCGACCGGTGGCACCGGATCGACGACCACTTCGAGGTGCAGCTCTGGCCGGTACCGCATCGCGACGAGTTCGCCGACACGGTCGCCTTCGTGTTCCGGGGCCCCCGGGCCAGCCTCCTGTTCCTCCCCGACATCAACGACTGGCATCTGTGGGAGCGGTCGGCGGTCGACGCGGTGGCTTCGGTCGACGTGGCGCTCCTCGACGGCTCGTTCTGGTCGCTCGACGAGCTTCCGGGCCGCTCGGTCGACGACGTGCCCCACCCGCTGATCCGACCGTCGATGGACCGTTTCCAGACGGTGGCCGACGGAGGAGAGACCCGGATCGTCTTCACACACCTCAACAACTCCAACCCCGCCCTCGACATGGGCGGTCCCGAGCAGCGGGAGATCGAGCGCCGTGGTTTCGCCGTCGCCCGCGAGGGGATGCGCTTCACCCTCTGAGCACCGCCTGGTAGCGGGGCACGCGACCCCGCGCTGGAGCCGGGGTCCGGATCCGGCGCTCAAGCCGGGGTCCGGATGCGGCGATCCTGGGGTGATGAGCCGATTGTTCGCATACCTCGGTCCCCCCGCCCGATTGGCCGACCTGCTCGTCGACGCACGCTATGCGTCGCTGCCGAGTCTGGCCGAGTCGGAAGAGCCCTCGACGCGCCGCTCCACCTCGTGCGGGGTGGGGTGGTTCGTTCCCGCGTTGGCCCGGGATCCGGCCGTCGTCCGGATCGGGGGGTCACCTGTCGAGCGGGCCAGCCTTCGCTCCATCCTCGATGTCTCGGCGAGCCCGTGCGTCCTCGCGGGTGAGATCCCGTTGCACAGTCCGGCCTTCGTGCCGGAGCAGCCGTTTCGCACGGGTCGCTTGTTGTTCGGCCATGTCGGTCGGGTGGCCGGGCTTCCGCAGGTGCGCCGGGCCTTCGCCGCATCGCTCTCCGACGAGGCCTTCGCCGACGTGGTTCCGACGAGTGACAGCTCGTGGCTCCGGGCGCTGTACCTCGACCTGTGGTGGACCCGCAGGGAGGCCGAGGCGCATCTCCGCCTCGCTGCGGCGCTGAACGAACTCGCCTGGACGGTGGTCGCGACACTCCAGGAGAGGGCACCCGGGGCGGGTATCCGGCTGAACGCGGTGGTCACGGACGGAGATCACCTCGTGGCCTGTCGGTTCGCGTGGAGTGAAGAGACCCTGCCCGACCCGCTCTTCCACACGGCGGAGCCCATCCATCGCCACGCGGGTCGTATGCCACCGTCTCGGCGGGCCGACGAACGCTCGATGGTCACGGCGGTGGCCAGCGATCCGGTCATGAATGGTACGGAGTGGAAGGCGATCCGGCCCGCCCACATGATCGTCGCGAATCGCGATGTGGCCCCTCTTCACTTCGAGATGCGCCCCCGCGGACTCGTCCCGGTCACGGCCTGAGGCGCCTCGCCGCGGGCGTCTCCGGGCCCACGTCCTGACCGCGGATAGACTGCTTCCCCAAGGGCGGGGAATCTGCGCATTCCTCTGCCGCGAAGTGGGGTTGGACGGCCCCTAAAGTGAGGTGCGAGCAGAGTCGACACTCGATCTGAGCGGGTAGACGAATCGCACCGGAGGAGTGTCGATGGCGTGGGTAACCGTAGACCAGGCAAGAGCGGGCATGGCATTGGCCGCCCCGGTCACCGATCGGATGGGTCGGCTCTTGATCCCGGAAGGCGCCGAGTTGTCGGAGCGCCACGTCAACGCGCTCTCCGCCTGGGGCGTCGAAGGCATCGAAATCGAGTCCGATGAAGCGCCGGAGCCCGAGGTCGAGATCACGCCCGAGATCGAGGCAGACGCGCGCCGCCAACTGTCGCCGGTCTTCCGGCACGCCAACAGCGACCATCCGTTCATCGGTGCCCTGCTCGACGTCGCGGTCGAGCGACGCGCCAAGGAACTCGCGCTCGAAGCCCTGGAGGGCGTATGAACCCCCGTGCGGTCGCTCTCGCCAACGGTGCCGCCCACGTCGCGTCGCCGCCTCTCGTGTACGATCGTCTCAACCAGGTGCTCGCCCACCCTCACACGGGTGCTGCCGACATCGCGCGGGTGATCAGCGAGGACCCGGGGCTGACGAGCCGTCTTCTGAAGCTCGTGAACTCCGGCTTCTTCGGCTTCTCGCAGCCGGTGGAGAGCGTCGCGAAGGCGGTGACGGTCGTAGGAACGGCACAGATCCGGGACCTCGCGCTGGCGACGTCGGTCATCTCGGCGTTCGATCGGGTGCCCACCGAGCTCGTCGACCTCGAGGCCTTCTGGTATCACAGCCTGGCCTGCGGGGTGATGGCGCGGGTCATCGCGTCGAAGCGCGGAGCCGACAATGTGGAGCGCTTCTTCGTGGCCGGGCTCTTGCACGACATCGGCCACCTCGTGGTGTACGTCGGGGCCGGCCAGGACGCATTCCGTATCCTGGAGCGCACGCAGACGTCGGGCGAGCCCCACATCGACTGCGAGCGCGCGGTGCTCGGCACCGATCACACCGAGGTCGGCGGCGCGCTCATGGAGGCCTGGAATCTCCCCGACTCGCTGCAGGAGGCAGTGCGTTGGCACCACGATCCGCTCTCCGCGGAGACCTACCGGGAGGAAGCATCGGCCGTGCATGTGGCCGAAACCACCGCCCACGGGGTGGGGTGGGGCAAGAGCGGCGACGGCCGGGTGCCGCCGTTCATCGGTGAGGCGTGGGACTCGCTGGAGCTCGACGTCGAAGACGTGCCCGCGCTGATCACCGAGGCCGAGGTCCAACTGGAGTCGGCGATGCACCTGATGGGGGCGGCGTGATCGACGACCCGACCGAGGGAATGCCTCCGGTCCTCGCCCAGGAGGCGGCGACCATGGAGGTGCTGGACTGGGTGGCGGGCGCGCTCGAGTCCGTCACCGCGCTCGGCTATGGTTCGCACGGAACCGTATCGCGATGCGTCGACATCGAGACGCTGTTTCCGCGTGCCGCGCCACTCTTCCGGAGGGTGGCAGAACTCGATGCCGTTGCGCTCTTGTCGATGGACGACGACGGACTCGGCTTCACGACCGCCGGCGTACAACCGGCGCGCTTCGCCGAGCGGGTGGAGCGCGAAGTCGAGCATCAGATTTCGCAGGGGAACTTCGCCGCCGCGCTGTATGAGCAGCGGGCGTTTCTCGTACCGAGTCACGAGCGGGGCACCTGGTCCGTTCTGCACGTCTTGTCGACCCCGGCGCGCGTGCTCGGCATGTTCCTCGGGTTGCTCCCCGAAGGCGTGAATTTCGTGCCGAACGTGTCGCAGCGCGTACTGTCGACCGTGCTGGCTCAGTGCTCTGCGGTGGTCGAGTCCGGCAAGCTGTACGCCGAGCTCGAGGACTACAGCCACAATCTGGAGCGCACCGTCGGGGAGCGGACACGCGCCCTGCGTGCCTCCGAGGCCGAGGCGCGGGCGCTTGCCCAGGCCAAGGCGGACTTCCTGGCCAACATGAGTCACGAGATCCGTACGCCCATCAACGGCGTGATGGGGATGACGAGCCTGCTTCTGGAGACCGAGCTGGATCGGGAGCAGCGGGAGCAGGCCGAGATCGTGCTCCGCTCCGCCGATGCGCTGCGCTCGATCGTGAACGACGTCCTGGACTACTCGAAGATCGAGGCCGGCATGCTCGACCTCGAGCTCGACGTCTTCGACCTACGCCTGGCGCTCGAAGACGTCTTCGAGCTGTTGGCGCCGAAGATCGCCGACAAGGAGGTCGAGCTGATCGTTCGCTTCGAGCCCGGCACGCCGCGATTCGTCGAGGGTGACCCGGGCCGTATCCGGCAGGTGATCATGAACCTCGCCGGCAACGCCGTGCGTTTCACCGACGACGGGCACGTGATGGTGATGGTCTCGCGCACAGATGACGGAACGATGCACTTCGCCGTCGAGGACACCGGCGTCGGGATCGAGGCCGATCGGCTCGAGTTGATGTTCGAGAAGTTCACCCAGGCCGAGAGTGGGCCCGGGAAGCGCGCCGGGGGTACCGGTCTGGGGCTCTCGATTTCGCGCAGCCTCGCTCGGCTGATGTCGGGCGACGTGACGGCGATCAGCGAGCCCGGTGTGGGATCGACGTTCACTCTGTCGATCCCGCTCGCCGAGGCCACCCCCGAGGCACCCGTCCCCATGCCCACACTCGACGGGCGTGAGGTTGTCGTCGTCGCACCGGATCCGATGGTGCGCGCCGGCCTGGCCGACCTGATCGAAGCGGCGCGCGGTCGGTTGCGGGTCAACGAGCGCCCCGCCGAGCTCGCCACCACCCTCCGCGCAGGGGCGACCGACATCGAGGCCGTGATCATCGACGCGCGTTGCGGCGAGCCGGCCCTACGTGGGGCGCTCGTCGAGGTAGGTCGCCTCGACGAAGCCGCTCGGCCCAAGCTCTTCGCCCTCCTGGGCACGCGGCATCGCCGCATGGCGGCCCCCCTCAAGGAGGCCGGTTTCGACGGGTGGATTCCGAAGCCGGTTCCCGTGGGTCGGCTCTACGGCCTGCTCGGCGCGCCCGAGGTGGCCCCGAAAACGACCGACGCGACCGGCTCCGATGGAGAGGTGCCCTTCCGTGGCCGCGTCCTCCTCGCGGAAGACGACAACGTCAACACGATGGTGGCGACGGCCATGCTCACCAAGCTCGGGTGCGACGTGGAGGCGGTGGGCGACGGAAAGCAGGCCGTCGAGGCGGCGGCCCTCGAGCGGTTCGACCTGGTGATTCTCGATGGGCGGATGCCCGTGATGGACGGCTTCGAGGCCGCCCGTGCTCTTCGCGAGCGTTCCGAGATGGCCGACGTGCCGATCGTGGCGCTGACGGCCGACCATCGCGATTCGGAGCGCGAGCGCGCCGTCGAAGCTGGGATGAACGACTATCTGACCAAGCCGCTGTCGATGCCCGCACTGCTTGCCGCACTCGACACGTGGCTGCCGATCAGGGGCCAGGCCCCGCCCCTCGAGCGGGCGATGTCGGTCTGAGATCCCACGGCTGATCCGAGGGCGACGCGGGGACGACGTCTGCGCTCAGGGAAGCAGGACGACCTTGCCCCACCCCTCCGTACGGGCTCCGAATTCGCGGTAGGCTCGCGGACCCTCGTGCAGCGGAAGGCGGTGCGTGATCAGCTCGCCGAGGAGTTCCTGATCGGCCTGGGCCAACTCGAGCGCTGCGGGCAGGTAGTGCCGCGCCGGGCAGCGACCCGCGGCGTAGGTCAGGTTGCGGTCGTAGAGTTCGCCGGGCGACAGGGCGAGGTGGGGCTCGGTGTGGACGCCCACGGCCGCAATGACGCCACCGGTCCGTACGACGTCTCCGGCGCAGCGGGTCGCCGATGCATTGCCCACGGCCTCGATCACGCAGTGCGCTCCGCGTCCATCGCTCGGATCGATCACCCTCTGCTGCGGGTCGTCGTCGTCGAGGTGCACCGCTGTGGCCCCGAAACGGGCCGCCAGCGCCAGTCGCGACTCCACGCGGTCGACGGCGAAGACCCGGGCGGCCCCGCAGTGCAGAGCCGCACGTATCGCGAGCAGTCCCACGGGACCGCATCCGACCACCGCCGCGGTCTGCCCGGGGGACACCCGTGCGATGTCGGCCCCGAAGAGGGCGGTGGACAGGATGTCGCCGGCCAGGATGGCGAGCGCATCGTCGAGGTCGGAGGGCACAGGCACCAGTGTCCCGTCGGCCAGAGGCACGCGCACGACGTCGGCCTGGCCCCCGTGAAGTCCAGCGCCACCCTCCACCCAGCCGAACAGCTGCCCGCGTTCGCACCGCGCCGTGAGGCCGATGTGGCAGGCGTCGCAGCGGCCGCAACTC
>JANQNV010000311.1 GCA_028279425.1 Longimicrobiales bacterium
GCCCGCGATCTCCCCGGAGAGTCGAACGATGCGCATCGACCGCCCCACGCTCGTACGCCGCGCCATGGTCGCGGCCGCCCTCACTCTGTTCATCGCCCCGGTCGGTGGCGTGCGCGCAGCGGTCACGGCGGCCGCTCCACAAGACACGGTCCGCGCCGACCTGATCGACTACGGGACGGGCGCCTTCCCGGTCGCCACCGAGGATCGCGTCGCGGTGACCCTGGCGCGTGCGATTCTGGACGGACTCGGCGGCTTCGTCGCGATCCCGGGGATCGACTCGGAGGGCCCGGACGAGCCCCTGCAGCTCATCGTCGAGCTCCCAGCCGTCACCACCTTCACCAGCTTCGCCGTGCCCGCCATGTCGAGTTTCGGGTGCTGCCGGGATACACACATCCGGACCGTTACGGTCGAGGGTTCGGCATCGGGACCCGACGCGGACTTCCAACCGCTCGCCCGCTTCGAAGTTGCGGCGGATGTCTTCGACGCCGAACAGGAGTTTCCGGCGACCTCGCCGCGGGCGGTGCGCTGGCTGCGAATTTCGCTGGAGGGCCGCCAGGTGGTCGATCCGGACGACTACCGTGGCACCGCCTTCACGGATCTGCGCGGCTACGGCGAACAAGAGCCCCGCGAGGCCGAGCCCGACGAATTCACCGGGATCTTCCTGACCGGAGGTGGCGGATCCGGACCGAACGGCAACCGAATTCAGTTGGTACAAGACGGCGCGTTGGTTCAGGGGTGTCGCCAGGCCGGGGGCGCCGTCCGCGAGCTGAGCGGAGGGATCGAAGGCGGTATCCTGAAGGTGCTCGCCAGCGACGGTATCCCGAGCATGTTCCTGATCGACAGCCAGGGCCGCCTTCTCGGGGTCGAAATCGGCCGCGCCTATACCCGCATGGTGGGCACCCGTGGTGGGAACTCCGTGGACTGCGCCACACTGTCCAGCGAGGGCTCGAACGGGGTAGGCCAGGCGCTCGACGCCTGCGAGGCCGCCATCGTGTACGGGGTGAACTTCGACGTCGACTCCGATCGACTGCGACCCGACGCCGAGCCGGCTCTCGAACAGATCCTCGCGGCGCTCGAGGCGCGCCCCGACCTCTCCGTGACTGTCGAGGGGCACACTGATTCCGACGCCAGCGACGCCTACAACCTCGACCTGTCGCAGCGGAGAGCCGACGCAGTGGTGGCCTGGCTGGAGGGGCGAGGCGTCGCCACCGCTCGGCTGAGTGCACTCGGCAAGGGAGAGTCCGAGCCGATCGCCGACAATGAGACGACGGCGGGGAAGGCAGCGAATCGACGGGTCGAGATTCAGCCGAGTTGTTGATCGCGACGGCCCACTCGCCCACCCACCCCCACCCCCGTCACCATGCCCCAGCGCGTCTCCACCCTGCTCGCCCTCCTCGCCCTCGCGGTGTCGTGCGCACCACCCGGCGACGCGACGGACGACACCGACGCGGTCGCTGAACGGCACCGCCCTGCGACGCCCTCGGAGTCGCCGCCCGTTCCGGCACCGCGCTCGCCCGACGAGGAGGAGGTCCTCGCCGCCGTCCAGCGCTTCTTCGACACCATGCCGGCGCGAGACGTGGAAGGAGCGCGCTCGGTGCTCGACCCCGAAGGCGACTTCGTGTCGGTGCGCCGGGACGAAACGGGTCATCGTGTGGTTCGACGCGCGCCGAACGCCGACTACCTCGAACGACTGCCCGCCTTGAACGAGACCTACCTCGAGCGACTGTGGAACGCCGAGGTGCGGATTCACGGGCCGATCGCCACGGTCTGGGCGCCCTACGACTTCTACATCGACGACCAGTTCAGCCACTGCGGCGTCGATGCCTTCCAGCTCCTGAAGACCGACGACGGGTGGATGATCACCGGCGGCATCTACACCGTGGAGCAGGAAGGCTGCCCGGAGAGTCCGCTGGGTCCGCTCGCCACCGCGGGATAGCGTCGGGCATGCTGAGCCGATGGAAGGAGCGCCGCCTGATCCAGTGGGGGATCGCCTACCTGGGTGGCGCCTGGGTCGTCATCCAGGTCCTCGATGCCCTGGCGGAGCCCTGGGGGGTTCCAGCAGCGATCGTCCGGGCCGCAACGGTCCTCCTCGCCGCTGGCTTCGTCGTCTCGATGGTGCTCGCCTGGTATCACGGTGATCAGGGACGCCAGAAGGTCTCCGGGGTCGAAGTCGCGATCCTGGGCGCCGTCGTGTTCGTGGCCGGGATCCTCGTCTGGCAGGTCTGGCGAGAAGAGCCGCCCCCCCCTCTGGAAGCGGACGCGACCGGGGCGAACACCATTGCCGTCACCCCCTTCCTGGATCTGAGCCCGGACGGGACACAGCAGTATTTCGGCGACGGGATCGCCGATGAAATCATCAGCGCCCTGTCGAGAGACGGTCGCCTCCGGGTCGCCGGGCGATCGTCGACCTTCTCGATGCGGGGGCGCTCCGCGACGGACATCGGCCGCACCCTGGACGTCGCCAACGTCCTCGAGGGTACGCTGAGGACCGAAGAGGATCGCATCCGCGTGCACGTCTCGCTCGTGAACACAGAGGACGGTTTCGAGCGATGGTCGAGGGGATTCGATCGCTCCGTCAGCAGCGTGCTCCAGATCCAGGCAGAGATCGCGGCGGCGGTGGCCGCCGAACTGACGGGATCGGAACTCCGGATCGTGGCGGCCGACTCGGTCGCGCCCCAGGCGCTGGAGTTGTACTTCCAGGCCCGCGCGCATTGGACCCGGCGCACGGGGCCCGACCTCCTCCGGGCCGTCGAGCTCTTCGAGCAAGCCGTCGAACTGGCCCCCACCTTCTCGCGGGCTCACTCGGGACTGGCCGACACCTACGCGGTCTCGGGCTTCTACAGCTATCTCCCGGCCAGCGAGGCCTTCCCCGCGGCGCGGCGCATCGCGCGTCAGGCCCTCGAGCTGGATCCGGATCTCGCCGACGCCTACGCGACCATCGCCTACGCCGACATGTACTACGATCGGGATTGGAGCGCCGCCGAGGCGGGGTACGCTCGCGCGATCGAACTCAACCCCGATTACCCCTTCGCCCATCAGTGGTACGGCAACCTGCTCACCGTGCTGGGCCGGCACGACGCGGCCGTCGAATCCCTCCGTCGAGCGCTCTCGCTCGAGCCGTTGTCCGTCATCACCCAGGCTGCGCTCCCGTGGGGGCTCTACTACGCCCGGCGATACGAGGAGTCGCTGGCTCGGCTCCAGGAGATTCTTCGACTCGATCCTCGGTATGAGCTCGCGCACTACTGGGCCGGGTGGTCACGCGAGCAGCTGGGCGAGATGGACGAGGCCGTACGCTCGCACGAATCGGCGGTGACACTCTCCGACAGCTCTGCGATCACCGTGGCGGGGCTCGCGCGGATGTATGGAGTGGTCGGCCGCGTCACCGACGCCGAGGCCCTCATCGGTCGCCTGACCGATCCAAGCCGCACGCCCAATCCGCCGGCCTACGAAGTGGGCAAAGCGTACCTGGGCATCGGGCAGGTGGACACCGCCTTCGAGTGGTTCGAGCGAGCCTTCGAGCAGCGTGCCCTTCAGTTGGCCTTCGTGGGGGTGGATCCCCAACTGGACGGGGTCAGAGGCCGCCCCGAGCTCATCTCGTTGATCGACCGCTTGGGATTGTAGCGGTCACTCCGCGAGCAGAGCCTCGACCGGATCGACGCGAGCCGCACGCCGGGCCGGCCCGAGGCACACCAGGCACGCCGCGAGCATCGTCAGACCGACGCCAACGAGGACGGTGGTGACATCCGTGGCCGACACACCGAACAACAGCGTCTCGAAGGCACGGCCGCTCCAGGTCGCCGCGATCGCGCCCACGACAGCGCCGAGCAGTGCGACGGCCAGCCCGCGCCGCATGACGTAGGCTCCGATCGAGAGCGGCGAGCCCCCACACGCGAGCCGGATGCCGATTTCACGTCGGCGAATGCGGACGATGAAGGCGAGCACGGCATACACGCCGACCAGCGCGATGACCAACGCCGTCAGCGCCAGAGTGCTCGACAGGAGGGCGGAGAACCGGGGGCCGGCCAGAGGGGCCGCCAACCGATCCTCGACCCGTTCGACCGACACGGCGCGGACACCCGGGGCCGCCTCGGCCAACGCCGCTCGTACGGCCTGGAGCAGTGGGGGCGCCGAGTCGTCGCTGCGAACGAGGAGTTGCTGAGAGCGAAAGGCCTCGACCTGGGGCAAGGCGAAGTAGACCGTCGGCTTCGCCTCGCGAAGCGCTCCGTATCGCGTATCGCCCGCGATGCCGACCACGGTGAACGGCGTGTCTTCGATCCCGGGCAGCCCGGTGCGGACCAGCGCTCCGATCGACTCCTCACCCGCCCAGTACAGCTGAGCCATCGCCTCGTTGACGACGACGACGGGCGGGGCGTCTCGCCGGTCGCTGCCGGCGAGCAGACGTCCCCGCAGGACGGGAATCCCGAGGAAGTCGAAGTAGACGGGCTCGACGAACTCCATGAAGACGTAGACGTTCTCGCGGATCGCGGTCTCCATGTCCTGCCCCTCCTTGCGCAGAATCGTCTGCCACGCGCCCGGCCCCGGGAGCGGCGGCATCTGCACCGGCGTCGCACCGGAGATGCCCGGATATCGCGTCAGGGCAGCTGCAGCGGCGCGCAGCCGGTCCGCCGACCCCGGCTCGGCCAGAACCCCACCTTGCGCATAGTCGAGAGCCACCGCCGAGAGCCCCGCCGGCTCGAATCCCGGTTCGAGACTCTGGAGATTGAGCGCCGTACGCACGAGCAGGGCCCCCGACACCACGACCCACACGGCCAGGCCGACCTGACCGACCGCCAGTGCATCTCGCAGGTAGGTGCCCGCGGCCGACGTCGTTCGCGGCGAGGGCCGGAGTGTACTGGCGCGCAGGCGCGCGACCTCCATCCACCTCGGGATCACCAGCGCCGTCGTCATGACCCCGAAACCCAGAACGACGGCGAGCCCGACCGCCCCGGCGTGAAGCCCCGTAATCGCGTCCAGCCGGAGGAGGTCGGGCGGCGCCAACGGGAGAAACACACGGACACCCATCCAGGCCAGGCCGACCCCCATCAGCACGGAACCGGCGGCGAGGATGATCGCCTCCGACCACGCCGACGCCAGGAGTCGCCGGGGTTCGGCCCCGAGCGCCCGTCGCACGACCAGGGTGGACCGCTCTTCGACGGCCCGCGCGAGAGCCATGTTCATGAGGTCGAAGCCCGACACGAGAAGCACGAGCAACGCGCCGAGAAACAAGACGATCAGTGTGGACCGCATGTCGCCCTGGAGGACCCTCGTGAACGGCCGCACGACGGCCTGCGATCCATCGTAGACGCTGGCGAGGTCCGGCGTGGAGACCCCCGCCGCCGACAATTGGCGGGTGGCCTCGGCAATCGTCGCACCCGGCGCGAGACGTGCGACCAGATCGAGTTCGAGGAATGGCCGCTCGGAGTCCCAGTCGGGATACGCGGGTCGGGTCGGGGCCCAGACCTCCGTTCCGCGAGGATAGTCGAACGCTCGTGGCATCACCCCCACGATCGAATACGAACCCTGCTTGGTGCGCACCTCGGTGCCGAGCACGTCGGGCGAGCCACCGTACCGACGCATCCAGAGCCCGTGGGAGATGACCACGGCGGGGGCCGACGGCCCCGGTACGTCGTCCTCGATCTCGAGGGTACGCCCGAGGTGCGCGGCGGCACCGAGCACCCCGAAGAAGTCACCGAGCACGCGGGTCCACGACACGGTCGACAGCCCGTCGGCACCTTCGACGAGTCCGCGGGAGGCCCCGAACGACGGCACGGCAGCAACGCCGGCCAGGGCCGGGACCGCACCGCGCTCGAGCTCGTCGAAGAGAGGCGCCGTCACCGGGAAGTGGTCGGCGCCCCGGGCGACGTGATCGATCCACCCGATGACGAGCGCATCCGGGTCGTCGACGGGAAGCGGCTGCAGCACCGCCTGATGCAGCACGGTCCAGGTGGCCGTGACGGCAGCGACGCCCAGGCCGAGCAGGCCGACGGAGAGCATCGAGAAGCCCGGCCGCCGGCGAAGGGCCCGCCAGGCGCCGTGGAGAGTCGAGAACAAGGGGCGCATTCCTCCAGGTGAGTCGGAGGGATACGACAGACGCAGACGGGCCGACGCAAGTCGAGGCGGGGCGACCGTGGCCACTGGGGTGCCGCGACACAGCCCCTTGGCGGAGGCGCATCATCGGCTACCCTGAAGCATGACGATCATCCAGTTGACCCCCGACCATGCCACCCGACTACGCGCGATCCGCCTTCGTGCGCTGCGCAACGCCCCGGATGCGTTCGGGTCGACCTACTCCCGGGAAGTGGTTCGAGCGATCGACGTCACCTCAACGGCCTGAGTCGCCCGCCACCGCCCGGGCGACTCGAAACCCCGCCGACGGACTGTCTCGATCGGTCCAGTTGCCGGGGAAGTAGAAGGAGCGAGCCGCGGCCCGGACCGTCCACGGATAGTGGCTCCACGCTCCACCCCTCCGGACCGGGCGCTCACATGACACCCCGTCCCACCATGGAGAGGTGGTGACACGCGCCGAGCCGTCGATCGGCTGACCCTCCAGCGTGGGGTGCCAGCAATCGGATACCCACTCGGTGACATTGCCGAGCATGTCGTGAAGGCCGAACGGATTCGGAGAAAACGACCCGACCGGCGCCGTGGAGTCGTCGTCCCACCAACTTCCGCACCCGTCGCAGGGGGCCCGGTCCACTCCGAGTTCATCGCCCCACCAGCGCGCGGTTTCCGTACCGGCCCTCGCGGCGTACTCCCACTCCGCTTCACTGGGGAGCCGGTAGTCCTCGCCCGTCCGGGTGCTCAGCCACCGCACGTATTCCTCGGCGTCGCGGCGGGCCACGTGGATGACCGGGCGGCTGCCTCGACCCCACCCGTCGTCGCCGGGAGAGTAGGTGCACCCGCCGGCCTCGACACACGCATCCCACTCTGCGAAGGTGACCTCGAACTTGCCGATGGCGAACGATCGGTCGAATACGACCTCTACCCGGGGGCGTTCCGCGAGCTCGGTGGCTTCAGGCCGGGTGCGGTCCGCGGCAGCGGGCGCCTCGCCTGCCGGCGCCCCCATCATGAAGCCCCCCCGCGGTAGCTGCACCATGACGGGACACCGCCCGCAATCGCGGAACTCGCGTACATCGGACCGCAGCGCGGGCACGGGTCGAGTATCGAGCGCCGTCGTCGGTACACCGTCGGGCACGAGGTGGTGGATCGAAGCTGCGGTTTCACCCGTCCCATCGACGTCCAGACGAAGTCCCACGAAGACCGAGTCCGAGAGGAACGCAGTGACGAGCCCGCGAAAGGGAAAGGACCCGAGGTAGCCGCCCTCCGGGCTCAGCACGTCGACCCGATGCGGGCCCAAGGCGTCGTCGGTACGCGTCACCCAGAGACGCCCCGACGGATCGACGGCCAACCAGAGAATCGGCGACGCCTCCACGACGTGACCCACCGAACGCACGATCTCGTCGGGTGTGGTCGCGCAACGCCGCATGAAGCCGCGATACGGTCCCGGCCCCTCGGCGACGGCTCTGGCCGCCCGTTCACCATCGACGCCCACGGCCGGCACGGGTCGCCGGAAGCTCGTCGACCTCTCCCCTCGGACCCAGCCGTCGACCCGATATGCGGCGCCGTCGACGAAGAAGAGAGTGTCGCCCCGCGCCGTCCACACGACCGAGGGCGCGAGGACCTTCGGCGCAGGAATGCCGCTCGGGGCACAGGCCAACCGCAGCATCCCCATCGGCTGCACCACTTCGAGCACGGCAACCGTGTCGGCGGCGGATACCACGACGAGGCGCTGGGTCAGCTCGGGGCCGGACCCTGTGCCTCCGGTCGTCACCGCGGCGGTCCAGTCGGGGCCGACCGCCATCCCGGGCCCCCAGTAGGAGACGGGGGCCCGCCGTTCGTTGAGCAGGTCTCCTTCGGACGACCACCGGCTCACCACCCCGCGGCGGGTATCCCACACGGCCAGTGCCCCGTACGGATCCAGGGTCAACGCGTCGGCGCCCTGGAACTCCCCCGGCCCCTCCCCACTGCGCCCGATGTCGCGTATCCACGATCCATTGGATGCGAAGACCGCCACCCGCTCTCGATCGGCCACGTAGATGCGTCCCCCCAACGGGTCGGCGGCGATCCCCCAGGGGAGCGGGGTCAGCGCGCTGTCGGGCGGGACCAGGGCTGCTGCGAGCCTCGGTGTCGCGCCGAACGGACGGTCGGGGCCGCGTGATACCACCACTCGAATCCCCGCCGAATCGGTGATCAGCGGAGCCGAGCGGACCGCTTCGTTGCCGCTCTCGCACCCGGCGAATACGCAGAACCACCCCAACCACCTCCGCCACCGGTGTCGCATCGAGCACCCCATATATGGATGATCTTTATGTCGACACTCTATATATCCATACCCACCGGCGCCCGCAATGCGGGTGGAGGGGCCGCCGCCGCTTCGCCTGAATCGAGGCGAGCCGCCGGTCGGGCTTCACCGCGGCGTCATGTCGGCCTCACCCCACCTGGGTACCGATCCACCAGGTGTGCCCACCCGGCCCGCGGATCCCGGCACGCCGATCCGGATCGTCTTTCTGCTCGGGGGGCTGCACCGACTCCCCTCCCGCCGCGAGGCCCCGACCGTACACCGCGTCCACATCCTCGACGTAGATGTGGATATGGCTGGGCAAGTCGTCCCACCCCGGCGCCGCCCCGCCCAGCATCACCACCGAGTCGTCGATCGCGACATCGGCGTGCAGCAGCGACCCGTCGGGGCGATCCATCCGCCGCACCACGCGCCCTCCGAACATCTTCTCCAGGAACGCGATGACGACGGCGCCGTCCTTCACGAGCAGGTAGGGTGACACGGAGGCGTATCCCTCGGGCTTCCAATCCGGTGGCATCGAGGCGTCCAGTCAAGAGGTGTGACGGCCGGCGTCGAACCGCCGGATGAAGGATGGTCGTGGCGTATCCGCAGCCCGAGCAAGAGGGCGCTCGCGGTGCCGGGCGAACACGTCGGCGTTTCTGGGCCGCCTGCGCCACGAGACCGATGCGGGCACGACCGTTGACGGGAAGCGAAGCCGACGCCACTATGTCGATGTCCGACTGTCGTAGCCCGACTGTCGGGTGCCGACATACTGAGGCGTGCGGCGCTCGCGGCGCGTGCTGACCAACCCACTCGATATCGACCATGCGTGCCCGGCTCACCTCGACTCTGATCGCGCTTCTGCTGCGGCTGTATCCGCGCGGATATCGCGACCGGTACGAAGACGAGATCCGGAGCTTCGTGCAGCAGGAGATCGCAGGCGCGAACGAGCACGCGAGCGCTTCGGTACGGGGGCGGCGTGCGGGGAGGGCGGGGCCGATGCTGTGGATACGGCTCGTGGCAGATCATCTCGTAGCGGCGCGGCGGGTGCGGCGCCGACTCGACGGACCGGGAAGGGGGGAGAGGATGGGAGACAATCTTAGGTCGGGCTTTCGTGCCCTCGTTCGAGCGCGAGGGTTTTCGCTCTTCGCGGTGCTCACACTGGGACTCGCTCTCGGAGCGACGGCGTCGGTGTTCACGGTGCTCGACCGCGTCGTCCTGCGCCCGTTTCCCTGGCCCGGGAGTGAGCGCCTGGTGCAGGTGGGCACCTTCATTCGGGGCAACGACGACCTCGCCGTCCTCAGCCAGCCGCTGATGCGCGACTACATCGAAGGGCTCGAGGGCGCCGACGAGATCGTGGGCGCCCAGGGGGGGCGTGCGGTGCTCACCGGCCGCGGCGAGCCCGAACAGCTTCGCACACTCCGGGTGAGCCCCGGCTACCTGCAGTTCTTCGCGGGCGAAGCCCGCGTGGGACGTCTGTTCGGGCCCGAAGATCACGCCGCCGAGTCGGGGCGGGTGGGGCTGTTGTCGCATGCGATGTGGACCGATCAGTTCGGTGCCGATCCCGGGGTCCTCGGGAGCACCCTCGACCTCGACGGCGAAACGATTCGAGTCGTGGGAGTGCTCGATGCCGGCTTCCAGGCTCCGCAACCGACATTCTGGGCGGGTCAGCAGGTGATTCTGCCGATGGGCCTCTATCAGCAGCCGCTCTCCGACGGGGCGTTCGGGGTGCGGGCGGTGGCGCGACTGGCGCCGGGGGTGGACCTCGAGGCGTTCGTCCCTCAACTGACCCGGATCGGGCGAGCGCGCTATGAGGATCCCGAGGGGTTCGTGGCGGGATTTGGAGCCCGGCCGCTCGCGGAGACCGTGGTGGGCGAAGGCATTCGGCGCAGCCTGACCCAGGTGCTCGCGGCCGTGGGGCTTCTGCTGCTGATCGGTTGTGTGAACGTGGCCAGCCTCCTGCTGACCCGTGCGTCACAACGTGCCGTTGAGCTTCGTGTTCGGGCCGCGCTGGGGGCCACCCGTGCCCGCATTCTGGCGCAGCTCGTGGGCGAGGCGGTCATTCTGGCGCTGGCGGGCGGCCTCGTCGGCACCGGCATCGCCTGGGTCGGCGTGAGACTCTTCCAACGCCATGCGCCTGCGGGCATTCCCCGCATTGCCGAGGTGGCGGTCGATCCCCGCCTGATCGGCCTCACCCTGGCCGCTTCGCTGGCCACCGTGCTGCTGTTCGGGCTCGCTCCCGCCTGGGTGGCCAGCCGACGCGCCGATCTGCGACCCGCGTCGCGACGTCACTCCGGGAGTCGACGGGAGCGCAGTGCGCGGGCGGGGCTCGTTTTCGTCGAGACCTCGCTGGCGGTGGTGCTCGTCGTCTGGTCGGCTCTGCTGTCGCGCGATCTGATCGCGATGGCCACCGAGGATCCCGGCTTCAGAGCCGAGGGACTCGTCGCTGCGTCGGTCAACCTGCGCGGACGGCCCGACGGCGAGTCCGACGAGCTGCGCACCACCTTTCTCGATCGCCTCGAGGCTTCGGCGGCCTCGATTCCCGGGGTCGTTCGTGTGGCGACGGCCACCGAGATTCCCTACTCAGGGAGCGCCTATGTGGGCATCATGATGCCCGAAGGCGTCGGCGACGCCTCCGAGGGAGAGTGGATTCCGACGGTGGCCATCGGGGGCGCATACTTCGAGGCGCTGGGCATGCGCTTCGTCGAGGGACGCCCCTTCGATACCACGACCGACGACGAGCGGTCGCTGGCGGTGGTGAACGAGGCCTTCGTGCGCCGCTACTGGCCCAACGGCCAGGCGGTGGGGCGCATGATCAAGTCCGGCGGACCCGGCGTCGACGACGAAGGCAGCTATCGGGTGGTGGGTGTGGTGGCCGACGTGCGCGTCGAGCCGGGCCAGGAGGCGCCGCCGAAGATGTATGTCGACTACGGTCACGAGCCCTTTTCGGCGGCACAGCTGATTCTGCAGACTGGTAGTTCGGCGACTGCCACCGACGCAGTTGTGTCGCGGCTCAGGACGATCGTCGCAGAGCTCGATCCGGGCCTGCCGTTGGGCGGTGTGGTCACCATCGAGTCCGTGGCGCGCTCGGCGCTGTCGCAGCCCACCTTCTACACCACGATCTTTGCGAGCTTCGGCTTCGCCGCACTGTTTCTCGCCCTCGTGGGGGTGTACGGCACCACCGCCTACGCCACCGCGACTCGCCGTCGTGAGATCGGCATACGCATCGCCCTCGGCGAAGATCGCGGGCAGGTCGTCTGGGGCATCGTGCGACGTACGGCCATGGTGGTGTGTGCTGGCCTCGTAGCTGGGGGACTCTGCGCCGGTGCGCTCGGCGGGCTGAGCGGTGATGCACTTCGCCTCGTCGACGCCCGCGATCCGGTGACCTACCTGGCGGTGGGTCTGCTGATGCTCGCCGCCGGACTCATCGCCGCCTGGGTGCCGGCCTACCGCCTCACCCGCCTCGACCCCGCACAGACCCTGCGCACGGAGGTGTCATGACGACCCGCACCCTACAGGTTCTGCTCGCCCTTGCCGAGGGACCGCTGCATGGCTACGGGATTCGCCAGAGCGTCGAGGCGCGCACCCAGGGGGCCGTGAGGCTGGGTTCGGGCACGTTGTACGAGGTGATTCACAGGTTGCTCGGCGGCGAGCAGATCGTCGAGGTGGCGGGGCCGGTCGACGAGCCGTCGTCGGGGGGGCCGCCTCGGCGGTTCTACGCACTCACCGAGTGTGGGCGAGCCGCGCTCCGTGCCGAGCTGCAGCGCATGGACGACGTGGTGCGCTACGCGCGAGGGATCGCCCTACTCGGGTAGCTCGAGCGCGACCCGCTCGACGTCGAAGTCGCGACGCGAGTTCTCGCGGCTCCTTCACAGCACTCGTCGTCCGGCCGATCGCTCCCGGGATCACCAGGAACCTCTACCACGTCGGACACACCGGCCTCGCTTCGTACCTGCTGACCGGGCCCGGCGAGAGGTCGCCGCGACACTGGACCCGCACCCGGTGCTTTGCACAGGTTCGTACGGTCCGATGTCGAGTTCCCCCAGCCCTCCGGAGCGACACGTGGTCCCTCGGATACCGTCATTCCTCGCCGGCACAATCCTCGTCTTCACCTCGCCCCTGGCCGTGAACGGCCAGTCGGCATCACCGGAGTACCTGGACGAGGTCGAACGAATCGCGGCGGCTCCGCCGGTGGCCGAGGCACTCCGGCTCGCAGAGGCCCACGACGATTGGGCCCTCGAACGGCTCATCGAGCTCACCGAGATCCCCGCGCCACCGTTTCTCGAGACCGAGCGGGGCATCCGCTTCGGGGAATTGCTCGCAGAACTCGGAGCCGACTCGGTCTGGACCGACGACGAAGGGAATGTGATCGGACTGCGCCGTGGACGAAGCAGCGAGTCGACGGTCGGGTTCGGAGGCCATCTCGACACGGTGTTCCCGAAGGAGACCGATGTCTCCGTGCGTGTGGCCGGCGACACGCTCTTCGCCCCCGGCATCGGCGACGACACCCGCGGCCTCGTGGTCGTCTTGTCGGTTCTGCGCGCCATGGAAGAAGCCAACGTCGTCACCGAGAGCGACGTCTACTTCGTCGGCGTGGTCGGCGAGGAGGGGCTCGGCGACCTGCGGGGCATGAAGCACATGTACCAGGAGGGCGGTCTGTGGCCCGATTCCTGGATCGACGTCGATGGAGGCGGCATCGGTCGCACGGTGTCGATGGGCCTCGGCTCGGTGCGCTACCGAGTCACCTTTCAGGGTCCGGGCGGTCACTCCTGGGGGGCCTTCGGCACCGCCAATCCGGCACATGCTCTCGGGCGCGCGGTGCGGTACTTCCAGGACGTCGCCGACACGCTGACCCGGAACGGCCCCCGAACCAGCTACAACGTCGGCCGTCTCGGCGGCGGGACCTCGGTGAACTCCGTGCCCTTCGAGTCGTGGATGGAAATCGACATGCGCTCCGAGAGTCCCGAGATGCTGTCCCGCGTCGAACAGGTGCTGCTCTCGGCGGTCGACCGGGCGCTCACCGAAGAGAACGAGCTACGCCGCGTGGGCGACGCATTGACCGTCGACAACGACCGGATCGGTATGCGCCCCTCGGGCGAGATGGACCCCGATCACCCGCTGGTCCAGAGGGCGCTCGCGACGACCGACTTCTATCGGCAGCCCGCATACCTCGATCGCTCGTCCACCGACTCGAACGTGCCCATCGCCCTCGGTGTCCCGGCGGTCACGATCGGTCGTGGAGGGATCGGTATGAACGGCCACTCTCCGGACGAGTTCTGGATCAATCGGGAGGCGTACGTGGCCGTTCAGCGCGCCTTGTTGCTCCTCGTCGCCCAGGCGGGGTTGGCCAGCCCCGCTTCGTAGCCTCGCGCCGGACGACGATCACCCGCCTCATCCCTTGACGCGCACACCCGAATGATACATAGTAGTCTCAAATGAGACTTTAACGTATCATTCGCCATGACTCGACATACCCAAGAACGGATCCTGGACGCGGCGCGCCGCACCCTCTTCGACGACCCCGGCGCCAGCATCGACGACATCGCGAAGGCGGCGGGTGTGGGGCGGGCCACCATCTTCCGGCACTTCGAGAACCGAGCGGGCCTTCTCAAGGCGTTGGCCCACCGGGCGCTCGCCGAGACCGACCGTGTGGCCGAGGAGGCGATGGTGGGAGCCACATCGGCGACCGACGCGCTCCGACGGATCGTGGTCGCCATCGTGGGTGCCGGCGACCCCTACCGCTTTCTCGGGAGCGCGGGCGATCTGTTCACCGATCCCGACCTGACCGCGGACTACGAACGCCAGCTGTCGGAGTTGACGGAACTCGTGGTCGAGGTACAGGCAGAAGGGTCCTTCCGCGGCGACGTACCCGTGCGGTGGATCGTGCGCATGATCGACGCACATCTCTGGGCTGCGAGCGATGCGATCGCCAAGGGCGAAGTGGGCCGCGTCCAGGCGCAGCAGTTGATCTGGGACACCCTGCGCGACGGCCTCTCCTCCAGACCGGCCCGGGGCGTCGGGCGCGACGACGATGCGCGGTAGCGTCGCCCTGATGGTCGCCGCGGTGTCGTGTAGCGCGTGCGCCGCCGCACGTCCGAGTCTCGACGAGGCCAACCAGGCGGCGAGCCAGATCGTCCCCACCGCCTGGTCGTCCGAACCTCGAGCGCACGAGACGCCGCTCACCTCGCACTTCCTCGATCTCATCCACGACGCGCGCCTCCAGGATCTCGTGACCGAGGCACTCGATGGGAATCACGACCTTCTCGCCTCCGCCCGACGTCTCGACGCCGCCTCGTGGGAGTTGACCGAGACCAGCTCCCTGCGCTGGCCCAGCATCAGTGCAGAGGTCCGGCGGGCACGCACGGAATTCGTCTTCGATCCCACTCCCATCACCGAGCACCGCGCGGTCGTCGTCGGATCGTGGGACCTCGACCTCTGGGGTCGACTCGCCAAGCTCGAAGACGAGGGGACCCTTCGGCTGGCGGGCCTCGCGGTCGACCTCGAGGCCGCCCGGGACGCGCTCGGCGCCAGGGTCGTTCAGGCGTGGGTCGAGGCCGTGTCCATCCGCCGGGCGATCAACGCCGAAGCCCAACGCGTCGCCGTGCTTCAGCGGCTCGAAGAGACGATCCGCAGACGCTACCGGGCCGGGCTGGGCACGCTCGACGATCTGTCGGCAGCCCGTTCGTCCGCCGATGTCGCACGGGCCGGCGTGGTCGCTCTGGAAGCGGACCTCGGCGACGTTCAGCGCCGCCTCGAGGTGCTCGTCGGGCGGCGCCCGACCGGGACACTCACCCCACCCGCGGTGTGGCCCGCGATCGCCCCGGTCGAGTCGGGACTGCCCGTGGAGGCCGTGCTGGCCCGGGCCGATGTGCGGGCGTCGATGCTGCGGCTCGAAGCCTCCGACGCGGCCGCGGCCGCCGCAGTCCGAGCACGTTTGCCCTCGCTGCGAATCTCCGCCGACGGTGGACCGCGCGGAGGCCCTTCGCTGGGCGACGTGCTCAGTGGGCGGTTCGCATGGGGGCTCGTGACCTCGATCACACAGCCCATCTTCCAGGGCGGGCTTCTTCGGGCCCGCTCGGAAGCGAGACGATCCGAGTTCGAGGCCGCCTGGCACGACTACATGAGCGTCGTCTCGAACGCCGTCGTCGAGGTCGAAGACGCTCTCTCCCGAGAGCGCGCCCTCCTGCGCCAACGAACGCTGGTCGAACGCGCGGCGAGTGAGGCGGGACGTCAGGTCGACGTCCAGACGCGACGGTACCGACTCGGCCTCGCCGACGTGCTCGACCTCCTCTCCGTGCGGAACCAGCAGCTCGACCTCCAACGGCAGGTGATCGCGCTCGACGGCACCGTGCTGAGCAACCGAATCGCCCTCGCCCTCGCCGTCGGCGCCGCCTTCACCCCGTCGACGTCGTGAACGCTCTCGGTCCCTTCCTGATGCGGCACCGCCGACGCCTCCTCGGCCTGGCCGCCGCCGCCTCGTTGGCCGTCGCGGGATGGTCGATGTGGCCGACGGACGCCCAGAGCGGGGTCGAGGTGGTCACCTCCCCACCTCGGCGCCTCACCGTCGTCACCGCGCAACCGACCGCGCACGCCGCCGAGGTATCGGGATTCGCCGAGGTCCAACCGCGTTGGACATCGACGCTCCGCGCCGAGGTCGGAGGACGCCTCACCTCCATCTCCGACGAGCTCCAGCCGGGCAGCCGCGTACGCTCGGGCGAGGTGCTCGCAACGATCGATCCCACCGCATGGCGAGCCAACCTCAGTGAGGCCAAGAACCGCGTCGCCACCGCTGAACTCGAGCTACTGCGGGCGCGCCAGACGGCCGACGAGGCACGGCGCGCCTGGGACGAATCGGGACTCCGAGGCGAGCCCACGTCTCCACTGGCCCTTCACGCTCCCCAGGTCGCGGCAGCCCACGCCGAGTTCGACGCCGCCGAGGAGGCCTACCGGTGGGCCGCCGCCCGTCTCGAGCAGACGACGGTGCGCGCTCCCTTCGACGCACTCGTCGAGACCGCAAGCGTCAGTCTCGGCGAGACGGTCCTCGAGGGTCAGCCGATCGTCACCCTCCTGTCGACCGAGGCGCTCCGGATCGCGCTTCCCCTCTCCGACGAGCAGTGGGCCAACCTACCCGACCCGCCCCTGCATGCCGAAGGCACCCTTCATTCGTCCGGGGGCGACACCCTGGGCCGAGCCACGGTTCTGCACGGCGGCGGCGCCTTCGATCGCTCGACCCGCACGCGTACGCTCCACCTCGAGGTAAGCGAAGCCCTGGAGTCCGAACTCCTCCCGGGTGCCTTCGTGGAGGTACGGCTGCGGGGCCGCACCGTGCCCGGCCTGCTTCGCTTGCCCGAGGCCGTACTCACCCGCAGCGGCACGATCTGGTACCTGGACACCGGCGATGCCTTGCGCCGGTACTCGGTGCGGCCCGTCTTCTCCACCCCGGGCTACATCTACGTGCCCCCGCCCGAGGGTGCAGAGGCCCCTTGGCGGATCGCGCGCTATCCGCTGGACACGTTCCTGGTCGGCACCGTCGTGGAACCCAACCTCGACGCCGGGGGCGGCTGAGATGCACTGGCTCAGCGCGTGGTTCGTACGCAACCCGGTGGCGGCGAACCTCCTCATGGTCCTGATTCTGGCGGCGGGGGTGCTCTCGTTCAGATCGATGCGGATCGAAAGCTTCCCGCGGATTCCGCCGCGGGTGGTGTCGATCGACGTCGCATATCCAGGGGCGACGGCGGCACAGGTGGACGCCGCCGTGACCCAGAAGATCGAGCAGGCGCTCGAGGGCCTCCCGGGCGTGCGGCGCACCTTCGCCACCTCCGGTGAGGGGTACGCCTCGGTCCAGGTCGAGAGGACGAGTGGGTACGACCTCGAGCGGCTCCTTCAGGACGCACGAGGGCGGGTCGACGCGGTCGTGGGCTGGCCTGCGGGCGCGGAGCGGCCCCTCTACACCCGCGACGAGTTCTCGGTGTTCGGACTGATCGTACAGATCTCCGGCGGCGGCGACGTGGAGACGCTTCAACGAGCCGCGCGCATCGTCGAAGACGAGCTGCTGTCCCGCCCCGAGATCTCCGACATCGAGGTGTTCGGCAAACGCAGGCGCGAAATCGGGATCGAGGTCGACGACGCTCGCCTGGAGGCCTTCGGCCTGACCCTTCACGACGTGAGATCGGCGGTAGGTGGCAACTCCCTTCGGCACCGCGCGGGGGTCGTGGAGAGCGGGGGCCAGCGCATCCTGTTGCGGGCGGACGGCGAGGCCCAGCTGCGCCGGGACTTCGCGGAGCTACCGCTGCTCAATCTCCCGGACGGGCGCCAGCTACGGCTCGAGGATGTCGCCCACATTCACGACGGCTTCGAGGCGGCGTTCGTGCAGGCGAGCTTCAACGGCCAGCGCTCGGTCGGGATCATCGTGAACACCGATCGCGAGGGACACCTTCTGCGCATCCGCGAGGCGGTCGACGAGGTCCTCGAGGCCGCTCGTCACCGCCTCCCGGCCGAGGTGAAGTTGACCCTGTGGGCCGATTCGAGCGACTACATCCGAGACCGGCTCGAGTTGATTCGCAGCAACGCGATGCAGGGACTCGCGATCATCCTCGTGTTGCTCAGCCTGTTCCTCGACCTTCGACTGGCACTGTGGGTGGCGATCGGCATCCCCGTGTCGATCGCAGGTACGCTGGCGGTGATGGGCGAGACGTTTCTCGGCCACTCCCTGAACGACGTCACCACCTTCGGCCTCATCATCGTGCTCGGGATCATCGTCGACGACGCTATCGTCGTCGGAGAGAGCATCCACGATGCCCGCCGCAACGGCCTCGACGGGAGGAAGGCGGCCATCGCCGGGGTCCACCGGGTCTCGACCGCCACGGTATTCGGCGCACTCACCACCGTGGCGGCCTTCTTCCCGCTGCTGCTCATCGACAACGACATCGCCCGGATCTTCGCGGGCTTCGCGGTGGTCGTCATCGCCGCCGTCCTGGTCTCGCTGGTCGAAAGCAAGTTCGTGCTTCCGGCCCACCTGTCACATCGTTCGATCGTCGACGCGGACGTTCCTCCACGAGCCCGGGTTTGGGATCGTCTGCGTGCCGCCGTCGACCACGGGCTGTCGTTCGTGATCGAGCGAGCGTACGTCCCGGTGCTGAAGTGGGCCCTTCGCCGACGCATCTGGGCGCTGACCGGTCTGGCAGGAGTCCTGCTGCTCCCCCTCGGGTTGGCCGTCAGCGGTCGGGTGCCAGTGGTCTTCTTCCCCGACGTGCCCGGCAACACGATCGTGGCCACCGCGAGAATGGATCCGAGCAGCCCCGAGGCGCTGACCGCGGTCAACGCGGCGCGACTCGAGGAGGCCGCCCGGGAGGCGAACCAGCAGCTCTCGACGCAACACGACCTCGTCGCGCCCCCCCTTCAGAACCTGATGGTGGTGGCGACCGGCCCCGGCGCGCTCGAGGCCTACGGCGAGGTCACGACCGAGGCGATGAACCGCGTCGGATCGATACGGGTCATGCAGGCGTGGCGCGACGTGCTCGGCCCCATGGAGGGCGCGGTGGACCAGTCGTTTTCGGCCTCGCTCGAGACCGGGGGTGGCTTCGCACTCGAGGTGGTCGGAGACGATCCGGCCTACCTCGCAGCCGCTACGGAGTCCCTCGTTACCCGCATCGCCTCCCTGGAAGGCGTGCACGACGTGCGCTCCGACCTGATCGGAGGGCAACCCGAGATCCGCATGCACCTGACCCCCTCGGGTCGGCACCTCGGGTTTACGACGGCCGATCTCGCCATCCAGGTCGGAGACGGATTCGGGGGAGGTGAGATCCAGAGGATGCAGCGAGGCGACGACGAGGTGAGGGTTCTGCTTCGGCATGACGAGCAGCGCCGAGGCTCTCTCCACCACGCGCTGAACAGCCGGGTGGCCACCGCCGACGGCCGTCGAGTCCCGCTCCGCGAGGTGGCTGCCATGGAGTCGGGGTACGCCGCCGGTACGATCGCCCGCAGAGACGGGCGCCGGGCGGCGACGATCGAGGCATCGATCGACAAGGCGTCGACCGGTTCCCAGCAGGTGTGGAACGCCCTCGCCGACGACGTCGCCCGGGTCCCGCAGCGGTGGCCCGGGGTCACGGTACGTCCAGCAGGCGAGTTGACCGAGCAGGGCGAGGTGCAACGGGGCATGCGGCGAGCTCTGGTCTTCATCGCGCTCCTCATCTACGCCCTGCTGGCCATCCCACTCGCATCCTACGTGCAGCCGATCGTGATCATGTCGGTGGTTCCGTTCGGTTTCGCGGGCGCTGTGCTCGGGCACCTGCTGATGGGTCTGCCGTTGAGCATCCTCTCGTTCTTCGGCGCCATGGCTGCGACCGGGGTCGTCGTGAACGACAGCCTCGTCCTGGCGACGAAGTGCAACCAGCTCCGGAAGGCGGGAACGCCGTTGCTGGAGGCTCTGGTGGCCGCCGGCAGGAGTCGCTTTCGACCCATCTTCCTCACGACGGTGACGACGGTGGCCGGCCTTCTCCCGCTCATCTTCGAGACTTCGGAGCAAGCGCAGTATCTGATCCCAGCCGCCGTATCGCTCGCGGCCGCCGAACTCCTGGCCACCCCCGTGGCGCTGTTCCTGGTGCCGATCGCGATCGGCCTCCTCCACGACATGAGCCCCCGGCGGCAGGCGACCTGATGGGCGCCTCGACGAACCCCGCGGGTCTCTCGCTCCCGCGGCTGCTGCGGCGCTTCTGGCGCAAGGTGCTCCCCACCCTGGGGCTCGTGTCTCTCGAAGCGGTTGCGGACGTGCTCTTTCCGCTGTTCGTCGGCTTCGCGATCAACGGCCTCATCGCCGGCACGCATGGCGGGGTCGCGGCGTTGGGCGGTCTGGCGTTGGCCGCCCTCGCCGTGGGAAGTGCTCGTCGGTTCTACGACACGAGAGCCTACGCCGGCATATACGAAACCACCGTTCACGAACTGGTCGAGCGGGAGAGCGAGGCCGGCCGCGCCGTCTCGACCGTTGCGGCGCGCGTGACGCTCCTGACGGAGTTCGTGGAGTTCCTCGAGAATTCGATGCCGTCGATCATCACCAGCGCGATCAGCCTGGTCGGGATCCTCGCGATCGTCGCGTCGATCGACCGCGGCGTGCTGGCGGGTTGCCTCGGGCTCATGGCGCTCGTGCTCGCCCAATACACCGTGACCGGCAGGCTGAACTACCGCCTCAACGCCGGCTACAACGACGAGCTGGAGCGACAGGTGAGCGCGCTATCGGGCGATCGCACACGTCTGCGCCGGCACGTCGAGGCGCTGATGCGCTGGAACGTGAAAATCTCCGACCTCGAGACGCTGAACTACGCCGTCGTGTTCGCCGGCGTCGTCGCGCTGCTCGTGTACGCGCCGATCGCGATCGTGCAGGACTCTCCGGCGCAATACGGCATCGCCTTCGCAGCGATGCTCTACGTGTTTCAGTACATCGAGGTGCTCGCGATGCTACCCTTCTATCTGCAGCAGCTGATCCGTCTGCAGGAGATTTCGGGTAGGCTCGCCGCGACGGTCGGCGACTCGCGTCTCCCTGCTCCCTGATCCGGCCCACACCCGAGGAAGGCCATGCCACAGCTGTTCGCCCTCGTGGCGATCGCGGTCGGAGTCCCGAGTGCGCTGCTCCTGGCCGGCTTCGTGTCGCTGAAGTGGGTTCTGCTCGGTGCGGCCGCGTGGGCCGTCGCCGTCGTGGTGAAGGCGGGCCCCGGCGCCGCCCTCTGGCTGGTGCTCGAGAAGGCGGGGATGCCCCCTCGCCCGAAGGCGGCGATCTGGGGCGTGTGGTCGGCCCTGTGCGAGCTGGGCGCCACAGCGGCCGTCTTCATCGGATCGGCCGAGGCCCCCGAGCTGATCGACGCCGTTGCTTTCGGCGTCGGAGCCGGGGCGGTCGAAGCGATGCTGACCGTAGCCGCGGCCGTCGTCGCCCAAGACGACACGACCCCCTCCCCCACCGGCTTCGTCGCCTGGAGCGGCGTCGTCGAGCGGCTGCTCGCATCGACCGGTCACATCGCCAGTCGCGGGCTGGTCTGGGTCGGCCTCCAGGGGTGGCCCCTCGCGCCGGCGATCCTCGTGGGCATCGCCACCTTCGCGATCGTCGACGGGATCGCCAGCTACGGATCGGAGGCGAAGTGGGATTGGACCGACGCCGATCGGTTGAGGTGGTTCTACGGACTCGTCGCGGCGGTCACCGCGGTCGAGGTGATCGCCCTCGTCGCGGGAGTCGCGATCGTCGCGGCGGCCGGCTGAGGGGCCCTACGTAGTCCTCACCGCCCGCACGAACCCGCGCAACCGATCGGGGTCGAGCACCGCATCGCGAGTCCGCAGCCCCGAACAGACGTCGACGCCCGAGGGTCGTACGGTCTCGATCGCCTCCGCAACGTTGTCGGGCCGTAGTCCCCCGGCCAGCAGGACGGGGATCGACGTGCGCCGCACGATCTCCGCGCTGGCGTGCCAATCGTGGGTGCGTCCGGTACCCCCGAGCTCCGGTACCACCGCGCCGGGCCGACCGGAATCGAGCAGGAGTCCGTCCGACCCCTTGGCGGCCTCGAGCGCCTCGCGCCCCGACTCTGGACCTCCAACGTGCACAACCTGCCAAACCCCGATCCCGGGCAAAGCTTGGCGGACCGAATGGCGGACGCCCGGCGGGACCGGATGGACGATCTGAACGGCGTCCACCTCGGTCTCCAACACGTGGGCCACGATCGCGGCCGGATCGGTCCGCGCCGTGAGAAGCACCGTCGTCACCGTGTCGGGCGCCCCCGCCGCCAACTCGGCGATGCGGACATCCTCGATCGGGCCCGGCCCGCTCGGCATCGCCGACACGAGCCCCACATGCGTCGCCCCCGCCGCGGCGGCCATCGCCACCTCGGAAGCACTCTGAATGCAGCAGACCTTGATCAGCACGGGAGTTCGGAGAGGAGGGGCGCTGCCCACCGATCAAAGATGCCGTTGCAACCTTTCAGAGTCCAACCCCGTCGGACTTCATGACTCCCCTAGACACTCGACAAGAACGATGCACCTGCTCCCCTCAAGCTTCGACACGAGTGCCGACCGCGTCGCTCGACGCGGGAGCACGCCGTGACCCGGGCCGATCTACTCCAGGGCACGCTGGAGCTCCTGATCCTCAAGACACTCTCGCTCGAGGAGCCACTCCATGGCTGGGGCGTCTCGATCCGGATCGAACAGCGGACGCGAGACGTGCTCCAGGTGAACCAGGGATCGCTGTATCCGGCCCTTCACCGACTTGAGCACAAGGGGTGGATCCGCTCGGAGTGGGGCACATCGGCCAACAACCGGCGGGCCAAGTTCTACCGTCTCACCGCCCTCGGGCGCAGCCACTTGGTGGAGGAACAGGCGCAGTGGGATCGGTTCGCGGGGGCCGTCGCCCGAATCCTCGACGCGACGGCCTGAGCCGGTGGAGCGCCTCCGCGACTGGCTCCGGGGCCTTGGGCTCCGCCTGAGGGCGCTGACCCGGCACGACGACGTCGAAGAGGAGCTGAGCGAGGAGATCGAGTTCCACCTCCAGATGGAGGCCGACCGGCTCATGCGGAGGGGAATCGCACCATCGGAGGCCCGGCGCCGAGCGCGCCTCGCATTCGGGGGGGTGGAGCGCTTCAAGGAGCAAGCCCGGGAGGCCCGGGGCACTCGTCACGTGGAGGTGACCATGCAGGACTTCAAGTTCGCACTGCGTTCGCTTCGTAGAAACGCGGTCTTCAGTTCGGTCGCGATTCTCACCCTCGCCCTCGGAATCGGTGGGGTGGCCGCCATCTTCTCGGTCGTGCGCGGGGTCCTGCTCGAGCCTCTGCCCTTCGAGGCGCCCGATCGCCTGGCGCTCCTGTACACGCGCAACGTCGAACTGGGACTCGAAGACCACATGGTCTCTCCCCAGGACTTCGGGGACTGGCGCGAAATGAACACGACCTTCGCCTCGATGGCGGCGTACTGGCCGACCACGGGGACGTTGACCGACGTCGGCGACGCGGCGGTCCGGGTCACCTCGGTCTTCACGACCGAGAACTACTTCGATGTGCTCGGCGTCGCTCCGCTGCTCGGGCGCACCTTCAACGCCGATGACGGCCCGGGATCGACCCAGGTCCTGATTCTCGGCGAGAGCCTCTGGGAGCGGGCCTTCGGCGCGGATCCGGCGGTGGTCGGACGCACCGTACTTCTGGACGGATCGCCCGTCGAAATCGTCGGTGTCGTCGCCGCGCGCCACGCCTGGCCGGAGCACGGCGACGCCTGGACCAACATGACCTGGCCGATGTCGATCCAGTCGCGGCAGGCGCGCTGGATGAGCGCGGTCGGGCGCCTCGACGCCGGGGTCGCGATCGATCGCGCGCACGCCGATATGGACGCCGTGGCTACCGAACTGGCCACGATCCACGAGGGCGACCGGGGGTGGGACGTGTCACTCACCTCGCTCGACGATGCGGTGATCGGCGACACCCGTACGGCGCTGTGGACTCTGCTGGCCGCGACCGGCTTCATCCTGCTCATCGCCTGCGCCAACGTCGCCAACCTCCTCCTCTCCCGCGCGGAGTCTCGCTCACGTGAGGTCGCGGTCCGAGCGGCCTTCGGGGCGGGCCGAATGCGGATCGCCCGCCAGCTGCTCACCGAGAGTCTCGTCCTGGCGTCGGTCGGCGGGATCGTCGGCATCGCCCTGGCGTGGTTCGGACTCCAGGCGCTGTTGCGGGTGGCCCCGACCTCGCTTCCCCGCCTGCAGGAGGTGGGCCTCGACCCATCGGTCCTGGCCGTGGTCGCGGGGTCGACCTTGATCACCGGCTTGCTCTTCTCCCTCGCGCCGATGGTCCGGATCCTCGGGCCGGCGATGTTCGGCACGCTGAGGGAGGGAGCGCGCGGCTCGAGCCGCGGCGCGCGAGGAGTGCGGATGCAGAACGGGTTCGTCGTCGCACAGCTCGCGTTGGCGGTCGTGCTGGTCGTTGGCGCGGGGCTGCTCGCGAAGAGCTTCGCGGCTCTTCGCGGGGTGGAGACCGGCTTTCAGTCGGGAGGACTCCTGACCTTCGAACTCGATGTGAGCCAGGGAGCCGGGGGCGACGATCAGGCGGTCCTCGACTTCTATCGACAGGTGCTCGATCGACTCCGGGAGTTGCCCGGCGTGGAAGAAGTCGCCGCGACGTCGACGCTCCCGCTCGGGGAGGCGCTCGACTACGCCCAGGAGATCGACCTTCTCGACCAGCCCGTGGACCCGAGCCGGGAGGTGCGACCGTATTTCCGCCACGTGAGCCCGGGATACTTCGAGGCGATGCGGACCCCGGTGCTCTCGGGACGATCGCTCGACGCGAGCGACCGACAGGACGAGGCGCCCGCGATCGTGATCAACGAGACGATGGCGCGTCAGTACTTCGTCGGGCAGGACCCGGTCGGACAGCGACTGGGACGCCTCAACAACCGTTGGGGCCCGCTGGGCGTCGTTCTCTTCGAGGAGGCGGAAATCGTCGGGGTGGTGAAGGACATCCGCTACGACGGGATCCGTGCGGAGGCCCAACCTGCCCTGTTCCTGAGCTACCTGCAGGGGCCGATGCGCCGGATGAGCGTGTTGGTTCGGACGCGCGGCACCGCGGGAGCCACCATCGACGCCGCGCGGCGGGTCGTGGCCGAGGTCAACCCGAGTGTGCCCCTGAGCGACGTGCGCGCCCTCGACGACGTGGTCGACGGGGCGCTCGCGCGCGACCGGTTCAGCACGATCCTGCTCGGCCTCTTCGGGGTGGTGGCCCTGGTCCTCGCAGCCGTGGGCGTCTACGGCGTGCTGGCCTACGCCGTGGAGCAGCGGACCAACGAGTTGGGCATTCGCATGGCCCTGGGGGCATCGGCCCGCGACGTGCGAACCATGGTGCTGCGAGAGGGTGGAGTCCTGACGCTTCTGGGGCTGCTCGGAGGAGGGATCGCCGCCCTCGGGTTGGCCGGTATCCTGAGCTCTCAGCTCTACGGGGTGCAGCCGCGGGACCCGGTGGTGTTCGGGGGCGTGCTCGCGCTGCTCGGGGTCGTCGCTCTGGCCGCGAGTCTGGTTCCGGCACTGCGGGCCACGCGGGTCGACCCGGTCACGGCGATGCGGGGTGAGGCGTAGGATCCTATCAGGCATCGAGGGTCGTCAGGGGAATCGACAGCGCGCGGCGACTCGCCACCGCCGCCGACGTCGCCACCACGCCGAGACCCACGACCACCACCGCGACGTAGGTGCCCGCATCGTAGGCGCTTACCCCGAACAGCTGAGACTCCAGGAGGTGGACACCCGCTGCAGCGGCCAGGGCGCCGAGGGCCATCCCGACCCCGGCGAACCGCAGGGTGCGGCCGGCGACCTCGGCGGCGACACGAGCCGGCCGAGCGCCGAGGGCCATTCGAATGCGAAGGTCCGGGCCCGTCCGCTCGACGCGATAGGCCACACTGCCGTAAACGCCCCATGTCGCCAACGCGAGCGACGAGAGGGCCAGAGAGGCGAGGAGCCCAGCGAGAAAGCGGATCGACTGCGACGGCGCCTCGGAGCGCTGTGACATGGGTCGAAGCTCCCAGATGGGCAGGGTGGGGTCGAGGCGTCGCACGATCCGTCGCACACGACGATTCACCTCCCCGAAACCCAGGTCGGAGCGAAGCATCACCGTCGACCACGACGATGGGGCACGGTGGTACGAGGTGTAGACGTTGGGCAGGTCGGGACGGATCCGGTGCTCACGCACGTCGCCCACGACGCCCACCACGGTGTGTGCGACCCGGTCCTCCCCCACCAGCACTTCGGCCCCGATGGGGCTCCGACCGGGCCACGCCGTTTCAGCGAAGCGGCGCCCCACGACCGCGACCGGCTGCGAACCGCCATCGTCGAACGCCGAGATCCCCCGCCCCTCGGCCACGGGTATACCGAGGGTTTCGAAGAAGCCGTTTCCAACCGGTGTGACCACGGCCGAGTGCACCGTCTGCACTCCGTCTCGATCCAACACGGTCATCCCGGTCGGGACATCGAACTCCACCGACCTCGACATGACCGTCGCGGCTCGAACCCCGGGGTCGGCGCGGAGCTGCTCGATGAAGCGATCGTGAAAGGCCGACTGCTCGAAGGGTGTCGAATAGGCGTCGGAGTGGAACGGAATCTCGACCGCGAACGCACCCGCGGGGCGGTACCCCATATCGACTCGAGCCAACTCGAGAGCCGAGTGGGCGAGCAGCCCACCACACACGAGGACGGCGACCGAGAGGCCGGCTTGTGCGGCGACCACGACGTCGTGGGATCGCGTGCTGCGCGCCCGCGTGCGTAGGCGCCCTCCGTCGATCCGGCGTCTTCGCAGCGTCAGGACCGACACCGAGGCGAGCACACCGGTCACGACCAGCGAACCGAGCAGTGCGGCGCCCAACTCGGTCCAGCCCACCCTCAAGGCACCCTCGCCGCCAGGCATGCCACCCAACCGATCCTGCACGAGGGCGGCGACCGGACCGGAGGCGAAGTCGGCCAGAACGAGCGCCAGCCCCCCAGCCAGCAAGACCAGCACGGCCGACTCGGCCACGAGATGGCGGCGCAGACGCCCGGGTGGGGCCCCGAGGGCCTGGC
Source organism: Longimicrobiales bacterium (assembly GCA_028279425.1). Taxonomy (GTDB): domain Bacteria; phylum Gemmatimonadota; class Gemmatimonadetes; order Longimicrobiales; family Gaopeijiaceae; genus Gaopeijia. The sequence continues at coordinate 26,889 of JANQNV010000311.1, forward strand.
GCGTGGCGAACTCGGCACGACGCGCCTCCGCGCGGACGCGAACCAGAGTCGCCGCATTGACGAGAGCAATGAGCATGAGGACCGTGACCGCGAGGCCGACCACGCCGAGTCGCCCACCGTTGGATCGATAGAGATCGCGCAGAGGGGTCACCGTCGGTCGCCACGCCCCATCGATCGACTCGGGCGATTGCGCCGCGACGGCCGCGGCAATGCGGTCAGCCGCCTGTTGCGGCGTCACACCGGGGCGAAGCCGGATCACATCGGGAGGACGCTGCCCGTGCAACGGAAGCAGTACGTCGGGGATGCTCGAGGGTAGCCACGCATCGGCGGGCAGCACGCCGACGATCGTGAGGGCCGTGGCGGGTGCCAACGCCCCGGCCGTGTAGGCGTCGAGGGTCCGTCCGATGACATCGGGTGCGCCGCCGAAGTGCGCCGTCCAGAGGCGATGGCTGATCACCGCCGCATGTGGATCCGCATCCGCCTCGAAGTATCGTCCAAGGGCCGGACCGCGACCCAGGATCGAGAAATAGCCCGGATTCACGCGCGAAGCGTCGAGCCACTCCGCGCCACCGGAGCCCGCCACGGCAAACGCCTGCGAGCTCGCCATGAGAGCTGCGTCGACGATCGGGTCGATGACGGCCCAGTCGGTCTGGCGCAGCGCGACCGGAGCGCCCCAGGGGTCCAGCCCGTCTCCGCCCGGGAGCGTCCAGTACTCCACACTCGCGATACGGTCGGAGCCCGGCAGGGGTGCCGCCGTCAGCAGATACGCCTTCGAAGCAGCCACGGCGAGAAGACAGGCCGCCATCCCGAACCCGAGGACCGACACCGTCGTCAGTGTGAAGGTGGTCGACGAGCGGAGGCTCCGGGAGGCGAACCGCAGGTCGGGGCGCAGATCGGGAAGACCCCATGGGCGGGCGGTGTCGAGTCTCCACAAGACGCCCCCGCGCACCACGTCGCAGACGACCCAGAGTCGCCGGCCGAAGGCGCGCCCCCGAGGCGGATGGTGCGCGCTATGGAGCGCGGCCTCGACCAACTCGTCGCCGAACGAAGCCCGGAAGTCCCTCGGATACACCAAGCGGACCAGGAGTCGCAAAATCCACGCCACTATTCGGTCCCCGCCAGGAGGTCGGATTCGGCGGCCCACGATACCAGCGCCGACAATCGGCGCGCTTCCCCCCCCGCGACCCGCTTGCCGAGAGAGGTGATCCGATACGTCTTCCGCGCATCGTCTGCGGGCGGCACCTCCTCGATCCAGCCGCGCTCGAGCAGATGGGCGATCGTGCGGTACAGCGTCCCGGGACCGATGTCGACCCGCCCCTCCGTGCGTTCGCGGATGGCCGCCATGACGGCGTAGCCGTGCAAGTCTCGAGACGCGAGAGCGAGCAGGATGTGCAGCATCGCGGGGCTGACGCGCGAGTCGATCGATGGAGTCGGCATTGGTAGTATCCATGATGGGTATACCCATGATGGATACACTCAGATGCGTCGGCCGTCAACGTCGACTCGGGATACTTCGGTGCGTGGGGTGCGCTTCGACCCGAGCCGACCGGTCGGCCACGAAGGCGACCTGGCCGGCACTGACCGTCGCAACGACCTCCTCGCCGACCCAGAAGACGATCAGGCCGTGCTGGGTCGTGAACTGCATTCGGTCGGCTGAGATTTCGTACGCGCCCTGCTGGGTCTCGACCTCGAACACGCGGGTGCCGACGGCCGATCGGTTCGCGATCAGAAGAAGCTGATGAGACTGAAACACGGCGACGAGCGATGAGCCTCGTCGGAGTTCGATCGGTCCACTCACCGGAGGCGCGGCAAGTGCGTCCGCTTCGATGAACATGCTCGACGATCGATGCGGCGCCCGGTTGGCCGGAAACACCACTTCGAAGGTGTCGGTGGCTTCCTGGCCTCCGGCCGCCGCCGGGGCGATGGTCAATAGCAGGACGAGAAGGCAGGATCGCATGGGTTCCCCCCGGGTCGAGAGTAGGTGGACGTCGAACCTGCGACGAACGAGCGGGTGGGACTCGCACACACCCACACGGTGGCGACGCAGGTCCCCGGGGTACTCCGCGGCGATCGCCCCGCCCATCTCAGCACCGAGGCGGACCGGACGGATCGAAGGGTCATGGTCTGACGAGTCGGTGCACGCGGATCCGCTCGACCCCGAGATCGTCGCGGGTTAGGCCGACGACCTGGTCCTCGCCCACGAAGAGGAGCCGAAGCGAGTCGGGCACCTCCACCGAGGCGACCGTTTCTCCTGCGGTCGACAACGCATACCACACGCCCCCGGTACGGCGTCGCCCCGTCCAGTGCCCGTCCAACGCCGGGTCGTATTGCTTCAACCACAGGCGCCCCCCGGCATCGGTGATCAGGTCGGACACCCAGGGAACCGCATCGAACTCCGGCAAACCAGGAAGTGCCTCGAATCGGCGGAGGGCGGACGAATCGAGTTGGGGCACCAGGAGCTCGCGCGCCTCCGTCGCGGAGACGGGAGCGACAGGAAACGTCCATTCGGCAACCGTGTCACCCGAAGCGCCTCGCCCAAGGACCCGACCGTCCAGCCCGTTGAGCGTGAAGACCGTGTCGCCGATGAGGGCGCCGGCGAAGTGGGGCGAAAAGGGGATCGGGCTGCCCAGCCGCCGCATCCCGGAGTCCTCGAACACCACCTCTGCGAGATGACCGTCCGGGTCGAACCGCCCCACCTCGATCGGATCGGGCGTAACCACGTCCTGGGCCCTCGCGGTCTGCGTGATCCACGCGACGGCATGGTGCCCATCGGAGAAGCGTCCGATATAGACCTCGGGGAAGCCGGCTTCGGATCGGAAGCTCGTCGTCTCCACGAGCTCGCCGTTCGTACGGAAGATGGAGAGGCGGAGAGCCCGGCCATCGTAGACCCAGAGCTCGTCGGGCTGGTGGAAGTGCAGCGTCGAGATCCGCTCGAACTCGCCCGGGCCCTGGCCCTCGCCCCCGAACATCGAGTCGAAGCTTCCGTCTGCATTGAACAGGCGGATCGTATTGCTTCCGCCGTCTGCGACCGCGATCCGACCATCCGGGAGTACGAGTGCCCCTCGAATTTGCGAGAGGAGGGTCTCCGCCGGCCCCTCCAGTTGCCCGAGGATCAACTCGGGGTCAGCGACGATCGACCAGGAACTCGTCTCCCCGGTACCGGCGCTCGATGAAGTGGTGTCGTCACACGCAAGGACCGCGACGGTGATCGGTAGCAGGAGAGCCAGACGCTTCGTGGCGGGCATCGTGATGCGAGGAGTCGACGTCACAGGCTTGCCAATCGCCACCGTGCGTGTCAACGGTGAGAGCGCCGGGTGCGGGTAAGCCCGGCCGGCGATTCGGATCAGGGTTCCGACCGTCATGGAAGCGACGACGCCCGGGGCGTACCAGCTGGCCATGATCCGGGTGATCGCGGCACGCGTGATACGGTGTCCCGCTAGTGTCCCGCTAGTGTCCCGTTTGAGAAGTCCGGTGCGTACCGAGAGGGGGTGTGGGCTTGGGAGGCGAGGCGGAGCGACGCGGCGTAGCCAAAGCTACGGCAAGGAGTTCCAACGACCTCCACACAAGATGCACAGCTCCTCGAATACCTTCGGGACTCTTCTAACGGGACACTAGCCCTCCCAATCCCGGCGCAGGATGGCGTACCAGGCCTCATCGAAGGCCTCGCCGCGCTCGACCCGACCGAGGCGGAACACCCCCTCCTTCACCATCCCGATCTTGGTCATCACCCTCTGCGACGCCCCGTTGTCGGCGTCGGCCCGAGCGTGGATGCGCAGCAGTTCCGGGTTCGCGATGAACGCCGCTTCGACGACCGCCCTCGCCCCCTCCGTGCAGAGCCCCCTCCCCCACTGATCCCGGGCGATCGAGTATCCGAGTTCGGCTCTGCGCTGCGGGGCATCCGCCCGGAGTCCGATTCCCCCGACGACCGCCTCGTCCACGACCACGGCCCAGGTCGGTCGAGCGGAGCGATCGGCCAGGAGCTGACGCGCGACGAACTGCTCCGCGTGCACGCGTAGGTAGGGCCGCGGGAGCAAGCGCAGGAAGCGCGACCACTCCGGATCCCGCGCATACGCGAACACGTCGTCGACATCGGCCAGGGTGAAGGGCCGAAGGAGGAGTCGGTCCGTCTCGATACGATCGGGGAAGTTCATGGTCTCGGGGGTCTGGAGTGATGCTGGCCCGCCGGGAGGCGGCAAGGACCTGCCGATACAGGCTGAGGAACGTGTCGCACCCCCATCCCCGCCGCTACCCGTGATCGGCGGCGTCTCCCTGGTGGTCGTCCGGGCCACGCGAGTGGGACAGACCTCGCACTCGTGTGTAGCAGTGCGCCCGTCGAGCGCCGCCTCGCGGTAGATTTGCCGACGGCACCGCCTCCGCGCCCCCCTGATCGAGATCAGCGTGACCTTCCACATCGCCGGCATCGGCACTGCGCTACCACCCTTCACCGCCCACCAGCAGGAGGCGGCCGGCGTGGCAGCACGCTTCGCCCACACCGACGACCGTCGCGCGCGGATGCTCCGTCTGTTGTACCGGAAATCGGGCGTCCGCACGCGGCGGGCCGTCTCGGTTCGCGGCGGTGATCAGCCGTTGGAGGAGCGGATCCCCTACTACCCTCCTCCCAAGGACGAACACGATTTCGGCCCCACCACGGCAGATCGCATGCGCTGGTATGCGGAGCAGGCTCGCCCCCTCGCTCTACAGTCGGCGGCGGCGGCGCTCGACGATTCGGGCCTCCGAGCCTCCGACATCACCCACCTGGTGACCGTCTCGTGCACCGGATTCGACGCCCCCGGGGTCGATGCCCACCTGATCGAGCAACTCGGGATTCCACGGGGAGTGGCGCGCACCCACGTGGGCTTCATGGGCTGCCATGGGGCGATGAACGGCCTCAGGACCGCGGGCGCCTACGCCGGGGCCGACCCGGACGCGCGGATTCTCGTGAACGCGGTCGAGCTCTGCTCGCTTCACTTCGCCTACGGCTGGGACGAGGAGATGCTGGTCGCCAACACGCTGTTCGCGGATGGCTCCGCCTCGGTGGTAGGCTTCGCGGAGGGGCGGTCGCCAGCGGAAGACGCCTGGAGCGTTCGAGGCCACGGCTCGTTCCTCATGCCCGACTCGGCCGAAGCCATGACCTGGGCCATCGGCGACAACGGGTTTCGGATGACCCTCTCCCCCCGTGTACCCGAGGCGATCGCCGAATACCTGCCCCGCTGGATCGAAGACTGGTTGGCCCCGTACGGCCTGGCGACCGATGCCATCCGGTCATGGGCCGTCCACCCCGGGGGCCCTCGAATTCTCGACGCCGTCCGCGACGCCCTGCGTATCGACGAATCGGAACTCACGATCTCGCGCGAAACGCTTCGCGACTATGGAAACATGTCGTCGCCCACCGTCCTCTTCATTCTCGAGCGGCTTCGCCGTGAACGATGCCCCCGCCCGTGCGTGGCGCTCGCATTCGGTCCAGGCCTGGCGGTGGAGGCCGCGCTCCTTACTTGAGGTCGCACGACGATCGACCCGTTCAGTCGGTCAGCCATCGCCTCTCCAGCGCAAGCAGCGCAAGATCCAACACGGACTGACCCGCCAGGATTCCAGCGAGGGCGATCGCGCCGTAGTCGCGCGTGGTGAGCATCACCAGGATGAACACCACGAGGGGACCCGACACGCGGAGGAGCCAACGGATGAGGATCCGGTCGTTGCGCTTCAGACTGGGGCCCTGCTCCACAGCTTGCCGCGCTCCCCGCCGTGCGCTCGCGAACCCCTCCGCCACGATCCCGACCAGGGCCAAGGCGGTCGCGGGAGCCGATTCGGCGACGAGCACGGCCACCGACACCGCGGGCTCGCCGCGCGCGAGCACCGCCCACATCAGGAATCCCGCGGGGGCGAGAATCACCGCGAAGGCGATGCGAGCGAGCGCGGATCGCTCCGGGTAGGCGAACAACGATCCCAGCACGGCCGAGGCGACGATGACCTCACAGGAAACCACGAAGAGGATCAGCCGCGCGTCCCAGCCGAGCCATAGCACCCCCAGCACGGGCACGAGTCGCGAGGCGATGAGGCCCCTGCCCTCGGGCGTCATCGGCGCTCCCGACTCTCGAACCGTTCGTCGCCGATCCGCCGCGCCAGCCTTCGATGTGCCGCGCGGAGCGTGCCGACCCACGGCGGCGCCTCGCCCCTCCGGTGAACCCCGTCGGCCACAGGCAGGCCCTCGAAGACCGGCAGGATCGAGCGGGCATACAACTCGAGGCAGCGCAGCACGAGCGCAGCCTCGACGAGTTCGGCCTCCCCTTCATCGGGCATGAGCACGTAGGTCCAGTTGGGCCCGTTGGGCAGGAGGGTCCACCCCTTGCGGTCGAGGCCCAGGCCGCGGTAAGCCTCCGAGATCGGCTCGATGCGCCACTCGTCGCCCTCGAGTACGGCTTCGAGCACGCGCCCCATCTCGAGGGGCAGGATTGCTTCGAGGAAGTCGGCGAGGGCGGCGTACCCGTGCGGCCGGACACGCGGGCTCAGGGCCAACCCTCCCGGACCGTCGACCCGCACGACCTCGGCCCGCCATGGCGGCGACTCGTAGGTGCCGATCGGAAACAGCTCCGGCACCCCTAGAATCCGCCACCCGTTGAGAATCCACCCCCCGAGCTGAACCCGCCCCCCGAGCTGAAACCGCTGCTGCGAAATCCACCTCCGCCGAAGCTGCTTCTGGAGCGCCCGCCCGCGCGACCGAACCGCGGACGCGACGGGCGGGGCGGGGAGACGAAGTAGTGCTGCCCGCGCAGAACGGAGACCAGCCCGGGGAGATCTGTCGAAGCCCCCATGTAGCCGGCGAGGAGGCGATCCAGGTCGACAGTGGCCCCGAATCGAGAACGAGGCCCGTTCCAGCCCCGGCGCAGGAAGTCCTGCTCGAGCGCCGCCAGCCGCTTGACATGCCCCTCCAGCTCGCGCCGCCGCGCCCGCAGGCGCCGTAGCTCGTCCACGGTACGCTCTCGGGCCGCGCCGACGGCGACCAACCGTTCCACCAGCGCGTCGTCGCGCGGGTCGCCCGTCTCGGCAGCGCGGCGACGCAGGTCCCCCACCGGTTGCGCCTGGAGGAATGCATCCAGCTCATCGACGGCCCGCCGGTGGAAGTCCCCCCGGGTGTCTTCGAGTTCACCCCGACGGTCGCGGAGGGCGTCGTGCATCGCCGCCACTGAATCGATGCGGTCGAGCAGCGCCTCACGCTCCGATTCGAGCGCCCGACCTCGCTCGAGGACGGCCGTCAGCCCGACGCGGTCCGAGACCTCGGATTCGATCTCGTCGAGTCGCGCGGTCAGCTCGGTGAGGCGCTCCTCGTCGTGGTCGAGCACGGCCCGCAGTCGATCGGGCAAGCCCCGCAGGAACTCGTAGTCGGCCCATGTGCGCTCGAAGTCCACCTTCCCTGCCACCCAGCCGTCGAGCGCCTTCGTCAGCGGGTTGCCGCGTGCGGTGGGCGTGCCATAGCCCCGTCGTACGAGGTAACCGAACAGCGGATCGGACTCGTAGGCCGGGAGCTTCTCGTCACGCTCGCGCCGCGCAGCCTCGAGGCGCCGGCGATCCTGGGCGACGCGTTCCTCGGCCTGCTCGACCTTCGCCGCCAACACGCCGTAGGCCTCGTCTTCAGAGAGCTCGTCGTCGACCACCTTGTGTAGTCGATCGCGCGCCTCCCCCTCCGCGGTGAGTCGAGCCTCCAACGCCTCGCGTTGCTCGGCGAGTCGGTCCAGTTCGTCACCGCGCTCGACGAGTTCGGCGGCGACCTCTGCCCGGGCCGCCTCCTTCTCACCGAGAATCTGCCGGATGCGAGACTCCAACTCGACGAGCGTCTGCACCACCGTCTCGTGGGTGAGCTCCGGCAGGTGCAGGGTAGCCAACCCGCGGTAGGCCCGAGCGCGCTCCGACTCCTGGGCGACCGCCTCGCTCTCCAATCGAACCCCCTCCCGCTCGAGGGCGGCGTACGCCTGCGACACCGCCTGGCTGCGCGACCGAATCGAACCGTACAGGTCACTCCCTCGAAGCATGGCCTACCACCGCGTGATCTGGCCGAGGTCGGCGTGGCGCCGCTCGGGCTCGAGAAATCCCCGGCGCTTGGCGCCGAAACGGTCGTCGTCGATGATCCCGTTGTCTTCGCGGTCGCGGCGAACCGCGTCGTAGATCGACTCCGGCACCCGCTCCCCCCACTCGGTGACCGTCTCGACCACACCGGTCTCCTCATTGGTGATGCGACGGGGTAGCGGCTGGCCCTGGGTGTCGAGGGCCTGGACGGTGAGGTAGTAGTTGCGTACGTCCGGGGCATCGTCGCGGTACCGCCAGCGGCCGCCCGTGACGACGATTCGGTACTCCTCCGTCAGGGCTGCTTCGAGTTCGCCGAGTTCCAGGACGGCCGCCTCGAGATTCGCCGCATCGTCTGCCGACTCGAAGGCGCGGGCCCGACGCTGGATCACTTCGGAGCGCTGCAGCGCGGTGGCCTCGCGAGCCAGTGCGGGAATCGCCACCTCGAGTCGTGCCCGCTCTTCGGCCAACGACCCGAAGCGAAGCCGCCCATCGACGAGAGCTCTCGCGGCATCCATCTCCGCGGCCGCTCGCTCGTGGACGACCCAGGCGTCGAGCACACGTGCACCTGCCTGATCGAGCGCATCGGGAGCCGGGGGAGAGCCGGGCCCGTCGGCGGCAACGGGCACGCTTTCCGCCTGCCCCAGCAGCGCCCAGGCCGTCGCCAGTCGGTCATCGTAGCGGCGCGCCTCGTCTTCGGTGAGCGCCGCACGAGCCGATGCCTCGCCGAGCTGGTTCAGGGCATCGACCTGGGCGCGCCGCTCCGACTCGGCTCCGTCGAGACGCTGCTGCAGGGTCGCGACGGCCCGCTCGACGGCGATTCGCTGGCTCCACCCCCACCCCGCCCACCCGGCCCAACCGACCAGGGCCACGATCCCGACGGGGAGCATCACCCGCCGAGCGACCCAACCCCGCCGCACGTAGAGCGTCGCGAGGGAGGTGCCGAGCCCAGCGGGCGGCGGCTGAAAGGTGTGCCGCTCGGCGAGGTAGAGATCGAGGGCTTCACCGATGACGTCGGCCTCCACGAGGTCGCCCAGGCCCTCGTAGATGACCTGCACCTCCCGGATCACCGCCTCGCGATCGAAGGCTTCGCGTTCGTCGAACCGGGCCCTGCGCTCCCGGAGCACCTGCGCGACGTCCATGACGCGGAGCATCTCGTCGGTTTCGAGCGGTGGACCGGTCGGGGAATCCACGTCAGACCACCCCGCGCAGTGAGGGCGACGCGGCAAGAGGATGAGGAGGCAGGATCATCACGAGAGCGAGTGAGAGGACCGCGCGCCTCGACGGCGCCCGGCCATCCTCGGGGATGAGCCATCTGCCGTCAATCGCGCGATTCCAGCGCGTGGCAGGACACGACCCCCGTTGTTCGACACGCACGGCCTTGCCCCTCCCGAGTTCCCCGAGCCACCTTCGCCGCCACCACAGAATCGCGACTCAACGAGAGGGGGGGTGATGCCCGAGGGTCGTACAGGACGCATGCTTCTGATCGAAGGGGCGCTGATCACCTTCGCGGTCGTCATCGGTTTCCTCGTGTCGGATTGGGGAGACAACCGCCAGAGACTCGAGCGGGCGGAGGAGGCACAGGAGCGGATCGCCGCGGAGCTCGCCGTGAACCGGGAGGAGATCGGCCGTACCCTGCCCTATTGGACGGAGATGATGCAGCGATTGGACTCGGTGCTCGCTCGGGAGGGTGACGCGTCCATCTGGGAGCGGGAGGTTCCGCCCGGCTGGCGAGGCCTTTCCCCCCCATCGATCCGGCGCGCATCGTGGATCGTGGCCCAGTCGACCGGAGCCCTCGAGCGCGTGCCGTTCGGAGCCGTAGACGAGGCGGCCATGGCCTACGAGGCGCTCGACGACCTGGATCGCGTGGTGAACGAGGCCATCGGCGCACTGCTCGACGGGCAGCTGGAACGAGTGGCCGAGTGGCGCCGGGCGTTCGCCCTACTCGTGGACGTCGGGCGGGGTGCAGAGATCATGACCACACGCGCCTTGAACCTTCCATCCGGCTCCGCCTCGGTAGGGTACTGAAGTGCCGGAGGCGCGCCTCCGCCGTCAACCCGCCCGCAGGATCTTCTCCATCTTGCGACCTCGCGCCAACTCGTCGACGAGCTTGTCCAGGTAGCGCGTCTTGCGGGTCAGCGGCGTCTCGATGTCTTCGATCCGGTAGCCGCAAATCACACCCGTGATCAGGTGGGCGTTGGGGTGGATCGTAGCGCTCTCGAAGAAGTGCTCGAAGGTGGAACGCTCGTCGATGTGGGCCTGGATCTCTTCGTCGGTGAAACCGGTCAGCCAGCGGATGACCTCGTTCAACTCGTCCTTGCTGCGGCCCTTCTTCTCGACCTTGGTCACGTAGTGCGGATAGACCGACCCGAAGATCAGTTCCGCGACGCGCTTGTCGTGTTCGGGCGTGGTCGTGGGCATGGTGGGCGCTCCTTCGATCTGCGTCGGCACGGGCGGCACCCCATGCTATGGGCGCCCGAGGCCGTCCCGCCAGTTCGGGCTCGAACGGCGCGCCGACCGGCCTTCGCGATTCGGTGACCTCATTGCGACACAAGGCCGCAGACGGCGGGTGGTTTCCCATTATCATCCATGGGCGCGGGCCCCCATCGTCCCGCCGGACACCCTTCGACACGTGCATCCGACTTCGTCCATGACCGATCCCATTCAGAGCTACTTCCCCACCGGCAATACTGAAGACGCACCCACCGACCCGGACGTATCCCGCCCCTTCCGCGAACTCCTCGAGGCACGCGTGAGCCGGCGAGACGTTCTCATCGGGGGTGCCATCGCAGCGGTGTCCAACTTCATGGCGAGCTCTGGAGTGGCGGCCCTCACCCGGAGTCTCGAGCGGCCGGCCCGGCTCCTGGTGCGCGCCGCATCGGGCGGGTCCGACGACCTCCTCGGGTTCAGCCCGGTTCACGTGCATGCCGAGGACCGGGTCCGCGTGCCCGTGGGCTACACGGCCCGGCCGTTCCTCCCCGCAGGGACACCGATCTGCGTGCCGTATCCCCCGTACCGGGAGGGCGGGCTGAATACCGGCGCCGATCAGGAGTCCCAGGCCGGACACCACCACGACGGCATGCACTTCTTCCCACTCGGGGAGGGTGAGGAGCGGAATCGCCACGGGCTTCTCTGTCTGAACCACGAATACATCGACATCGCCAAGCTCCACCCGGCCGGACCGACCGTCGTCGACGGTCAGCGCACCGTGGCCGACGAAGTGCGCAAGGAGGTGGCGGCCCACGGGGTGTCCGTCGTCGAGATCGAGCGTGGCGACGACGGCTCCTGGCAGGTGGTGCGCGGCCGCTTCAACCGCCGGATCACGGCCGCCACCCCGACGCGATTCTCCGGACCGGTGCGCGGATCGGACCACGTCCGGACGCGCTACAGCCCCGAGGGAACCGCCTCACGCGGTACGCTCAACAACTGCGCCTACGGGGTGACCCCCTGGAGCACCTACCTGACCTGCGAAGAGAACTGGGCCTTCTACTTCGTCAACCGCGGAGACAACCCTCGGGAGCACGACCGCTACGGGATCTCTTCGACGCGGAGCCGCTACGGGTGGGCCACGTTGCAGGAGATCGACGAGTACGCCCGCTTCGATGCCTCGAGAAAGGGGCGATCTGCGGTCGAGGACTACCGCAACGAACCCAACACGATGGGATGGATCGTGGAGATCGATCCCTTCGACCCCGACGCGGTCCCGGTCAAGCGCACCGCCCTCGGCCGGTTCGCCCACGAGGGGTGCTGGGCCGCCCCGGCTGTGGAGGGCCGACCCGTCGTCTTCTACATGGGAGACGACGCCATGAACGAATACATCTACAAGTTCGTCACCGCCGAGCCCTACCGTCCCGGCGCCAGCCGGGGTGAGATGCTCGACGACGGGGTTCTCTACGTGGCGCGCTTCGAGGAGGACGGGAGCGGGACGTGGTTGCCGCTCGTGCACGGTGACCCGGACTTCGAGGCCGCCTGCGAGGCGAAGGGCGTCGTATTCGCCGACCAGGCCGACGTGCTCGTCAACACTCGGCTGGCCGCGGATACGGTCGGTGCCACCCCGATGGACCGACCGGAATGGACGGTGGTCCACCCCGACACCGGGGAGGTCTTCTGCACGCTCACCAACAACGCCCTGCGAGGTACGGTCTCCGACGTCGACTCGGCCAACCCCCGGGCCCGCAACTCCTTCGGGCACATCATCCGGTGGCGGGAGGAGGGAGACCGCTACGACGCCCTCGACTTCAACTGGGACATCTTCGTCCTCGGCGGGCCTCCCGAAGACAGCGGCGTCCGCGGCCCCGATGGCACCGTACCGCTCGACGACACCAACATGTTCGCGAGCCCGGACGGCCTGTGGATCGACGCGCGAGGCGTCCTCTGGATCGAGCTCGACATGGGGACCGACCAGCAGGTTCGCGAACTGGGCCGATTCGGCAACAACGCGCTCCTCGCCGCCGACCCGCTCACCGGAGATATCCGGCGATTCCTCGTTGGTCCGCGCGGACAGGAGATCACCGGGTGCATCGGCACCCCCGATGGGCGCACCCTCTTCATCAACGTCCAGCACCCCGGTGAGGGATCCGAGGCCAACCCGGTGCTCACCTCGCATTGGCCCGAGGGGGGCTCGGCACGACCTCGGTCGTCGGTGGTCGTGATCACCAAAGACGATGGGGGTGTGGTGGGTACCTAGTGTAGTGTCGCCAAAGTCCTGATGCCGTTCGTGCGCGGGGGCATCCACGGGATGCGTCGTTGGAACTCCTTGCCGTAGCTATCGCTACGCCGCG
>JANQNV010000312.1 GCA_028279425.1 Longimicrobiales bacterium
CGGCGTAGCGATAGCTACGGCAAGGAGTTCCAACGACGCATCCCGTGGATGCCCCCGCGCACGAACGGCATCAGGACTTTGGCGACACTACACTAGGCCGCTCCGGAGCCGGAGACCCCTCAGACCGACCACCACAGCCGAACGGCGAACACCACCACCGCCGCGACGACCACCTTCCGGACCCACGCCTGTCCCTTGAGCACGGTGAGGTGGACCCCGAGTTGCCCCCCGACGAGGTTGCCGAGGGCGAGTGCCGTGCCCAGGCGCCAATCGACCATGCCCGCCCTCGCGAAGAGGGCCAGCGTGAAGGGTGTGAAGGCGAGCACCAGCGTCACCTTCAGAGCATTGCCGCGCACGAGGTCCAACCCCGTCGCGGAGATCACCGCCAGGATCACGAATCCCAGCCCGGCCTGGATGAACCCCCCGTAGATCCCGACGAGCAGCCAGCCGAGGTGAAAGCTCGGGCGATCCGAGCGGGGTGACGGTACGTCCGCGTCGCGCGAAGCCGGGGCCCGGCCCTGGAGCAGCATCCACACGGCGATTCCGACCATGGCGATCGCGAGCGCTCGCTGGAACTGGTCGTCGGACACCCGGGTCGCAGCCCACGCTCCCGACACCGCGCCCATCAACGTCGCGGGGAGGGCCGCCTTCAGCCACGACGGCTCCAGGAGGCCGCGCCGGTGGAAGTTCCAACTGGCCCCCACATTCTGCGCGAGGATCGCCAGGCGATTCGTCCCGTTCGCCACTGTGGCGGGCAACCCCAGGAAGATCAGGATCGGCACCGTCAGGAGCGAGCCCCCTCCGGCCAGCACGTTGAGCGTGCCGGCCGTACAGCCGGCCACGAACAGGATGATCAGATCGGTCAACGCGTCGGCCTCTCGGGAGCCTTCTCGAGCCAACGCCCGAACACGTCGAGCGCCCCGCCGAAGCTCGCCCTGCCGATCCCGATGCGAATTGCCGCGGCTGCGGCCCGGTCGTGCACATGCGACGGGGCCGGACCGGATCCCAACGGTCGGTCCGACTCGATCGGCGCCGGCACGAACAGGGCGCCTGGCGCCAGCAGGACGCCGGCCTCCGCGCGAACGCGGTCGCAGAACCCGCCCGCCCCGCCCCAACGCTCCGGGTGTCGCAGGAAGGGAAAGGTGACCGACCCCGCACGGGGAGGCACCCAGTCGAAGAGGTCCTCGTGGGTCGCGACGAAGTCTTCGAGGAGCGCCAGATTGCTCGACAGCAGGGCCCGTGTCTCGGTCAGGATCCGCTCGGCATGCCGAAGCGCCAGGGCCGAGAGGAACTCCGACGGCGCAGGCCCACAGATACTCGTGAAGTCCTTGTAGGCCCGAACCCGGTCGAGCGCGGCCCGGTCGCGCGAAATCAGCCATCCCGTGCGGAGTCCGGGGAGGCCGAGCCCTTTCGAGACGAGCCCGAGCACGAGCGCCCCCGGATCGAGGTCCGCCATCGAAGGGGGCGCGGGATGCTGCGCACGAAACTCGGTGCCGCGGTAGGCCTCGTCGCAGACGATGCGGACACCGGCTCGTCGCGCCGTCGCGGCAATGCGGCGTAGATCGTCCTCACTCGCATTCCAGCCCGTGGGGTTGTGCGGAGCGTTCATGACGAGGAGCCGGGTCCTTTCCCCCTCGAGCAGCGTCGAGAGCTCGTCCAGATCGGGCGACCATCCGCAGTCGGGGCGCGCCCACCACGGCACGATCTCGGCTCCGGCCATCTGCGCCGCACCCCACAGCGCCTGATAGGCCGGCATCTGCACCACCACCCGATCACCCGACTGCACGAGGGCACGCATGGAGGTGTACAGCGCCTCCACCGCGGTGGCGTGCACCAGCACGTCGTCCACGCCGACGCTCTGATAGCGCGCAGCGATGGCTTCGCGGAGCTCATCGGCCCCATCCGAGTCGGTATACGTCAGGGCGAGCGCACGGAATCGTTCGGCAGCCCCCGCCTCGAGGTCGAGAAGCGCGCCGATCGAACGCGTCTCGCAGTCCGACACGGCCAACAGGTGCGGCGTCGTGAACTCGGTCGCGGCAAAATACCGCTCGAGGCGGAAGGGTTCGAAGCGCATCGAGGGAAGATAGCATCCCACGGAGTCACTACATTACCCTTCGCCTCCTCCCTCCTTCTCACGATTGGCCATGGCGCTGCCCTCCCGAACTCCGACCGTCCGCCTCTTCATCACCGGAGGTACGTTCGACAAGGAGTACGATGAGATTCGCGGGCGACTCTACTTCAAGGACACCCATTTGCCCGAACTCCTGCGCACCGCTCGGTGCCGAGTCCCGGTCGAGGTGCGGACCCTGATGATGGTGGATTCGCTCGAGATGACCGACCACGACCGCGAGTCGATCGCGCGAAGCTGTCGAGGGGTGGCCGAAGACCGCATCGTGATCACGCACGGCACCGACACCATGGCCCAGACCGCCCGGGTCCTCGCGCGTGAGGTCCCGGACAAGACGATCGTGCTCACCGGGGCCATGATCCCCATCGCCTTCGGAAGCTCCGATGGCTTCTTCAACCTCGGGAGCGCACTCACGGCGGCGCAGATCCTCGAGCCCGGGGTCTGGGTCGCGATGAACGGACGCGTCTTCCCGGGTGAGACGGTGCGCAAGAACCAGGACACCGGGGTGTTCGAGTCCGTCGGGCCCTCCTGACGGCGGCGCGGCCAGGAGCCTGGCCGAGTACCGGGCCGAGCCGCGTTGCTCCTAGTGTAGTGTCGCCAAAGTCCTGATGCCGTTCGTGCGCGGGGGCATCCACGGGATGCGTCGTTGGAACTCCTTGCCGTAGCTATCGCTACGCCGCG
>JANQNV010000314.1 GCA_028279425.1 Longimicrobiales bacterium
ACGCGGCGTAGCGATAGCTACGGCAAGGAGTTCCAACGACGCATCCCGTGGATGCCCCCGCGCACGAACGGCATCAGGACTTTGGCGACACTACACTAGCTTTGCTTCGCAGCCGCTCGACCCGCTGCTGGGCACAGCGCCTCACTAGACGGTGTCCGGATCCAGCGGCCGGGGCGGCCCCCAACGTGTTCGCCCCTCCTGCGCGTCTCGTGCGGAGGCGATGATCCGCCAGATCACGTCGCGAACCAGCTCCTCGTCGACACCTTCGTCCCGCGCGAGTTGTGCTGCCCGCCGCACCACCTTCGCCTCCCGTGCCGGGTCGAGCACCGGAAGACCGAGTTCAGCCTTGATCTCGCCCGCGCGGAGCACCAGATCGCGGCGCTCGGCCACGAGTGTGATCAGAGATCGATCCAGGTCGATGATCCGGTCACGGATTCGAGCGAGGCGCTCGTCGGTTCGGCTCGGGTCGGGAAAGCCCGAGCCCAGGCCGTCGGTGTCGGGCGTGTCAGGAGGCTGCGTCATCGCGATGCGGGTTCGGGGTCGTCCAACTCGTAGTCGCCGACGAACCCCTCCGTGTGGTCGCTCGCCTGCGGCGACGTGAGCAGACTCACCGCGATCAGGACGGGCACGTGCACGGCGAGCCCGAGGATTCCCTCGTGGATCTCGAACGGGCGCAGGCTGGGCGAAAACAGAAAGAACACACTGGTTGCCGACCCGGCAAGCAGTCCTGCGAGGACCCCCTGGGTCGTGGCTCTCCGCCAGTACAGCGTCGCCACGACGGGTGGCGCGAGTTGGGCGATGAGCCCGTAGGCCGTGAGGAGGAGCACGACGAGCGACGACTCCTCGTCGAGGGCGAAGACGTAGGCCACCACGCCGACCAGCACGACCAGGAGCTGGATGACCCGCCGCTGCGCGGCATCGCTCATCACGCGGAACGGCCGGATCCCGTCTTCGACGGTGACCGAGGCGGCGGCGTGGAGCAGGGCGTCGCCGGTCGACATCGAGGCCGAGAGGGCGCCCGCACAAAACAACCCCACCACGATTGCCGGGAGTTCGGTCTCGAGAATCATGAAGGGGAGGATGAAGTCCGGGGTCTCCGGCGCCCCGGGAAACAGGACCCCGGCGAACCCGATCAGGAAGACGGGGATCAGGAAGAGCTGGAAGGTGGGGAAGAGTACGACCGTCTGTCGCAGGATCCGTGACGACCGGGCCGTGAAGGCCTTCATGAAGAGGTGGGGCCACAGGCTGATGCCGATGGCGCTCACCAGGATCGACGACGAATACGCGCCCCAACTCCACGGGCTGCCGTCGGCGGCGAGTCCGGGTGCCGTGAGCAGTTCGGGACGCTCGGCCGCGATGCGTTCGAACATCGGCCCCACTCCGCCGTACAGGCGGTTGGGGAGGTAGAGGCCCAGGGTCCAGGCGATCACGATCATGAACACCCCCTGGAAGGTGTTCGTCCATCCGACGGCGCCGACCCCGCCGCGCAGCACGTAGAAGATCACGATCCCGTAGGCCAGCGCCGCCCCGGCCCACAGGGGGATGTGTCCGTCGGTCACCGCCTCGATGACGATGCCGGCCCCCTGCATCTGGAGCGTGACGTACGGTACGAACGCGGCGACCGAGATCAGGGCCAGGAGCACCGAGAGCGTCTTCGACGGGAAGCGTCCGGTGATCAGCTGCCCCTGCGTCACGTATCCGGATCTTCGCCCGACCGCGGCCGCGCGGGGTCCCACCCAGTACCACGGCGCGATGCCGAGAACCCCGTAGGCGAGGATGTAGAAGGCGGCGGCGCCACGTGAGTAGGCCCACCCCGGACCTCCGAGAAAGGCGAAGGCGCTGAAGACCGTGGCCCCCGTGACGAAGTACATCACGAGTAGGCCGAAATCGCGGTCGCCCGCCACGTATCCCTGTACCGACGCGCTGCTTCCGCGCCCGCCGCGGAGGCCGATGTAGAGGGTCAGCCCCAGGTAGGCCGCGAGGATCGCCGTGACGACCTGCCACTGCTCCACGTCAGCGGGTCCCGCCGGGGCCGGACGTCCCACGCACCGACTCTTCGCGCGCCCTTCGTCGGTGCGCGGTCTCGCTCGCGTGGAGCATCCACAACACGAGGCAGCCGGCCACGATCCAGGCGGCGACCCAGGCGAGCGAGAAGGGGAGCCCCAGCACGAGGGGGTAGATGCGATTCGCAGGGACCATGCCGGGCCAGGTCACCGCGACGGCGAAGGCCACGAGGAAGGTGGCCGCCAGCCCCCGGGCCAGACCCAGAGGCACGACTAGCGACCCTCGAATCGCGCGTCGCGCTTCTCCACGAATGCGGCCACTCCCTCCCGTCCATCGTGCGAGCCGAAGGCCTCGAGGAACCGCTCCTTCTCGAAGTCCAGCCCCTCGGCGAGGGGGCTTTCGGAGGCGTGCTGCACGGACCGTTTCACCAGTCCGAGGGCGACCGGACTCCAGCGCGCCATCCGGCGGGCCAGTCCGAGCGCGGTCTCGAGATGTTGTCCCTCGTCGGCCAGGACCTCGACGAGGCCGATCCGGTGCGCTTCGGGCGCGTCGACCATGTCGCCCGTCAGCGCCATCTTGAGCGCCTGCCCGGGTCCGACGAGTCGGGTCAGTCTCTGCGTCCCCCCGCCACCGGGGATCAGCCCGAGCCGCACTTCCAGCTGCCCGAAGCGGGCCGTGGTGTCGGCCACGCGCAGGTCGCAGGCCACGGCGAGTTCGCATCCCCCGCCGAGACAGAAACCGTGCACCGCCGCGATGACCGGCTTGGGGCACTCCGCGATGACTTCGTAGACGCGCCGACGGTAGGTGACCGGGCGCTGCTCTTCGACGCTCCGCCCCGCGAACTCCGCCACATCGGCCCCGGCTACGAAGGCCTTGGGGCCGGCGCCGTGGATCACGATCACCCGCACGCCGGGATCGGTGGCGAGTTCGTCGATGACGGCGATCAGCCGGGCCCGGAGCGCCGCATTCAGCGCATTGAGCTTCTCGGGGCGGTGCAGGGTGACGCGGGCGACGAGGTCGTCGCCGCGTTCGACGAGAACCACCTCGGCGGCGTCGTCTGCCCCGCTCACGCTCCCTCGCCCCAGTCGTAGAAGCCGCGGCCCGCCTTCTTGCCCGTGTGGCCGTCGGCCACCATCTGCTCCAGGATTCGGGGCGGGCGGAAGGCCTCCGACCCGAGTGTCTCGTACAGGTAGCGGGCGATCCCGAGGCGGACGTCGAGCCCCACCAGGTCGGTGAGCTTCAGCGGGCCCATCGGGTGGCGGTAGCCCAACTCCATGGCGCGGTCGATGTCTTCGGGGCTCGCGACCCCCTCCTCGACCATTCGCATCGCCTCGAGGCCGATGACGACTCCCAGCCGCGACGACGCGAAGCCCGGGGAGTCCTTGACCACGATCGGCTCGCGGTCGAGGCGACGCACGAACTGCACGGCGCCATCGAGGAGCTCGGGATCGGTCTTCGGACCGTGCACGACCTCGACCAGCGTCATGACATGCACGGGATTGAAGAAGTGCAACCCGAGGAATCGGCGGGGGTGCGCGAGCGTCGATGCGATGTCGTCGATCGACAGCGACGACGTGTTGGTCGCCAACACCGCGTCGGGCGAAACCGCGGACTCCACACTGCCGAAGATCTGCTTCTTGAGCTGCATCGACTCCGGGGCCGCCTCGATCACGAGGTCGGCGGCCTCGACGGCCTCGGTCAGGTCGGTCGAGGTGGAGAGGGCGGCCAGCGCCGTGTCGCGAATCGCGTCGGCCACCTTTCCGAGCTGAACACCCTTGTCGAGGTTCTTCCGGATCCGCTGCAGCCCGGTCTCGACCGACACCATGTCGATGTCGTACATCGTGACCGAGTACCCGGACATGGCGACCACCTGTGCAATACCGTGGCCCATCGTGCCGGCTCCGAGGACGGCGACGCGTCGGATCGCGCTCATGACCGGGTCCTTTCCAGTAGGCTGGCGATCCCCTGACCGACGCCGATGCACATCGACGCCAGCCCACGCGCCGAGTCGCGACGGCGCATCTCGTGGACGAGGGTCGTCAGGATGCGCGCACCCGAGCACCCCACCGGGTGGCCGAGCGCGATCGCGCCACCGTTCACGTTGACGATGTCGGGGTCGAGGCCCAGCTGCTCCATGCAGGGGATCGCCTGGGCGGCGAACGCCTCGTTGAGTTCGGCGAGCTCGATGTCGTCGAGCGTCCACCCTGCGCGGTCGACGGCCCGCCGGGTGGCGGGCACCGGGCCCATTCCCATGCGGTGGGGTTCGAGACCAGCGACGGCTCCGGCGACGAAGCGCGCCATCGGCTCCAGATCGAGCTCGCGGGCGCGGTCCTCGTTCATGACGAGCAACGCGGCAGCGCCGTCGTTGATTCCCGATGCATTGCCCGCGGTCACGGTCCCTTCGGCGTCGAACACCGGGCGAAGCCGGGCGAGGACCTCGGCCGTCGTGTCCGGACGAGGATGCTCATCGGCGGCCACGACGACCGGGTCGCCCTTTCGTCGCGGGACCGTCACCGGGACGATCTCGTCGTCGAAGCGCCCGGCGGCGACGGCGGCGGCACAGCGTCGCTGGCTCTCGAGGGCGAAGGCATCCTGAGCCTCGCGGCTCACGCCGAACTCCTTCGCCACCACCTCGGCGGTCTTCCCGAGCCCGATCGTCCACTGGTCGGGTAGCTTCGGGTTCACGAAGCGCCATCCGAGTACGGTGTCGGCCATCTCGGGCACCCCTCGGGGGTAGCCGCGCGACGGCTTCAGCTGCACCCACGGCGCTCGGCTCATGCTCTCGACCCCACCGGCGATGAACACCTCGCCGTCGCCGGCTCGGATCGCGTGCGCGGCGGAGATCACGGCCTGCATCCCCGATCCGCACAAACGGTTGACCGTCTGCCCCGGGACCGAAACGGGGATGCCCGCCCGCAGCAGCGCCATCCGCGCTACGTTGCGGTTGTCTTCGCCGGCCTGATTGGTGCACCCGAACACTACATCGTCGACGATCGCGGGGTCGATGCCGGTACGCTCGAGGAGCGCTTCGAGGGTGACCGCGGCGAGGTCGTCGGGGCGTACCGGCGCGAGTCCCCCGCCGTGGCGCCCGATCGGGGTTCGGACGGCGTCGACGATGACGACGTTCATCCGTCGACCGCCACCCACACGCTCTTGACCTGCGTGTACTTGTCGAGCGCGGCCTGCACGCCGAGATCGCGCCCGTATCCCGACGCCTTGTAGCCTCCGAAGGGCGATCCCGAGTCGTACTGGTTGTAGGTGTTGACCCAGACGGTGCCCGCCTGGAGATCACGTGCGACGCGGAGGGCCTTGCCCGCATCGCGAGTCCAGACGCCGGCGGCGAGCCCGTATTCGGTCGCGTTGGCGATCGAGATGGCCTCGTCGACCCCCTCGAAGGGGATGATCGCCGCCACCGGGCCGAAGATCTCTTCCCGCGCGATGGTCATCTCGTTGGACACGTCGGCGAAGACCGTGGCCGTGACGAAGTTGCCCTTGCCGTCCACGAAGGCGCGCTCTCCGCCCGTGACGAGCCGAGCGCCGTCGTTCTTGCCGGCTTCGACGTAGCCGAGCACCCGCTCGAGTTGTGCCTCGCTGACGATCGCGCCGAGCCGAGTCGTTCCATCCATCGGATCGCCGATCGTGGTCTTCTCGGCGCGGGCGGCGAACTGTTCGACGAAGTCGTCGTAGATCGCCCGCTCGACGAGGATCCGCGAACCGGCGGCGCACACCTCACCCTTGCCGTAGAAGATCCCCGTGCCCGCCCCTCGTACCGCCGCGCGGACGTCGGCGTCTGCGAAGATGATGTTGGGAGACTTACCGCCCAGCTCCAGCGACACCTTCTTGAGCGTGTCGGCGGCGGTACGAGCGACGATCTTGCCGACCTCGGTGGAGCCTGTGAAGGAGATGGCGTCGACACCCGGGTGGGCGACGAGCGCCGCTCCCGCCTCGTCTCCGAAGCCGGGCACGACATTCAGGACGCCCGGGGGGAAGCCGGCCTCGGCGGCGAGCTCGCCCAGGCGAATCGCGGTGAGGGGCGTCTGCTCGGCCGGCTTGAGCACCACGGCGTTCCCGCAGGCGAGGGCCGGAGCCACCTTCCACGCCGCGAGCGACAGCGGGTAGTTCCACGGCACGATCGCGCCGACGACACCCACGGGCTCACGAAGGGTGTAATTCAGGAACGGTCCGGGGACCGGGATCGTCTCGCCCTGAATCTTGTCGGCCATCCCGGCGAAGTACCGGAAATTGGCGACGACGCTGTTGACGTCGACCTTGCGAGACTCGAAGAACGTCTTGCCGTTGTCCTGCGTCTCGAGGGCGCCGAGTTCGTCGGCGTTTTCCTTGATCAGGTCGGCGAGGCGCCACAGGAGTGAGGCCCGCTTGTGCGGGTTCATGTGACGCCACGCTGGCGACGCCATGGCCTGGCGGGCCGAATCCACCGCCCGGTCGATGTCGGCCGCGGCCCCCCGAGCCACGGGCGCGATCAGATCGCCCGTGGCCGGGTTGGTCGTGTCGAAGGTGTCGCCCGAGGCCGCATCGTGGGCCTCGTTGTGGATCCAGATGCAGGTGCTGATCTCGGTAGACACCCGGCTCAGCTCCCCGAGAAGTCGGGCGTCCTCTTCTCGATGTAGGCCGAGATGCCTTCCTTCGCGTCCTTGCTCTGGAACAGCAGCTGCTGGAGTTCGCGCTCCACCGTGAGCGCTTGCTCGAACGGCAGCCCGAACCCGGTCTGCACCGAACGCTTGATGTTGCCGACCGCCTTCGACGGCTTGTGGGGCGTCGTGAAGCCCTTGGCGTACTCCATCACCTGGGCGAGGAAGTCCTCACCGCTTTCGGCCTCGATCACCTTGTTGACCAGGTTCTTGTCGAGACCTTCGTCGAAGCCGAACAGAGTGCCCTCGACCATGAGTTCGATCGCATGCGACTTGCCGACGAGTCGGCACAGGCGCTGGGTGCCGCCCGTGCCCGGGAGTACGCCCAGGTTCACCTCCGGGAGGCCCATCCTCGCTCCGCCCTTGCGGGCCACTCGAAGATCGGCCGCCATGGCGATTTCGAGCCCGCCGCCGACCGTGTGGCCGTTGAGTGCGGCGATCGTGAGCTTCGGCGTGTGCTCGAGCCGGTTCAGCGTCTCGTTCGCGTGCAGACAGAAGAAGTACTTGAAGGTCGGATCGGCCTCGTTGAGCATCGCGATGTTGGCGCCGGCCGAGAAAAACTTCTCACCGGCTCCGGTCAGCACGATGACCTCGACATCGGTGTCCATCCGCGCTTTCAGGATGGCCGCGTCGAGCTGTTGGAACATCTCGTAGGTGTACGTATTTGCCGGTGGGTCGTCGAGGGTCAGAAGAGCGATCTTATCCTGAACCTCGTAGTGGACGAGCACCTTGTCGGACATGGGCTAACCTCGGGAGTTTCCAGCGGGTGTGGGAGGTCCTGGAGCGGCCTCCTCGGACAGACCGCGAAGCTACCCGAGCGCCTCCGCAGGGTCAAGCGATGACGGGGGTAGGCACGGGGCTTGCACGGCTCTGCCCCAGCGCCCCAGAACGTGATAGCTTTTCCCCATGAACCCTCGACGTCTCCTGCCCCCCGACCTGCGGCCCGCGCTCGCTGCCGGCCTTGCCCTGGTGGTGTTCGGCGCGTGCCAGGACGACCCTTCGGATCCGCTCGCTTCGTTGGTCGCGAGCGAGACCGTTCCGGCCGTGGCCGTGCCGGTGGAGTTGCCCTCGCTGGGTGACCTCGCGCAGCAGGCGGGAGTGCGCGATGAGCTGGAGCCCGTCCTCGACGGTTGGGTGGCCGGGTGGGAAGACGACAACGAGTTGCTCGGCGTGGCGGCCAGAGACGAGGCCATCCGGCTGGCGGCCCCCGTGCTTCACGACGCTCTCGGACCGGGGGGGGTCGCCAACAGCCTGGCCCCGCTCTTCCGCGTGGGACGCGACCTGGGGGATCTCCCCGAGATGCCCGCCGACCTCGCTCCGCGGCTCGAGGAGATCTGGTCGCTGATCGACGACACCCAGGTCGCCCTCGAGGAGGGGCGATTCGATCGTGCGATGACCACGGGTCTACAGGCGTCCGATCGGATTCGGGCGCTGGGGCCCCGCGCCGTGGCCCGGACTCTCATCGCGCGTGCGGACCGGTCGATGATGCGTGCGGAGGTGACCAACGGGTTCGACCCCGTGTCGTTGTCACGCGGCGAGCGCCTCCTGTCGGGGGCCCGACGGGCCATGGAGGACGGCAACTACGACCTCGCCATCGAACGGGGCTACTACGCCGTCCAGCTCCTCGAGGGGCGCGACGACGAGGGCCGTCGGTAGCTCTTCGAGGGGCGAGGGCGGCCGCCAGCTCCTCGAAGACGGCGCCGACGAGGGCCGCTAGCCGCCAGCTCGCCTTTCATGTTGGAACCACGAACGCCTCGCGCTCGGCCTGCACCTCCTCCCGGGCGAAGCAGTCGTTTTCGTGGTCGTTCACGAGTCCCATCGCCTGCATGAAGGCATACGCCGTCGTCGGGCCGATGAACTTCCACCCGCGCTTGCGCAGGTCCTTGGCCAACGCCTCCGACTCGGGGCGAATCGACATCGTGCGCAGGGTGGCCGGGTCGAGCCGGAAGGGCCGCGTGGCCGGGTCGGGCTCGAACCTCCAGAAGTAGACGGCGAGCGATCCGAATTCGTCGACCACCTCGAGGGCCCGACGGGCGTTGTTGATCGTCGCCGCGATCTTGCCGCGATGGCGCACGATGCCCGCGTCGGTCACGAGGCGCTCGATGTCCGCCGGCCCGAACTCGGCCACGGCCCGGAAGTCGAAGCCCGCGAAGGCGCGGCGGAAGTTCTCGCGCTTGGCGAGGATCGTGCGCCAACTCAGACCCGCCTGGAATCCCTCGAGACAGATCTTCTCGAACAGACGAACATCGTCCGCGACGGGTCGCCCCCACTCGTGGTCGTGGTAGGCCCGGTACAACTCGTCGTCTTCGGGAACCCAGAAACAGCGATGCACCATCGGCGCGCTCTCGGCGGGGGGGGGTAGGGTTCGAGGTTCGATCCGCAGCCTTCGGGCGTCAAGGTGGGGTGGCCGTGCCGGCTGGAGTATGCTCACTTGCCCGGGGTTCGCTCCCCTTACCAGGTCGCCACCATGGACCGTCGTCCTCCCCTTGTTCGCATCGCCCTGATCACGGGATCCGCCCTGCTCGCGTTCGGCTCGACGCCCGTGGAGGCGCAGGAGGCGCGGCAGCGGTGGGAGCGCATGTGCACGATTCGCGCGGAGAAGTTCGATCACGTGCTTCCGCAGGCGATGCGTGACAACGACATCGACATGTGGATCACGGTCATGCGGGAGGGGTCACTGGATCCCCTCTACGAGGCGCTCGGCCGCGGGTACGTGGGCGACTGGGCGTACTACGTCTTCACCGACCGCGGGGGCGACCGAATCGAACGGGCCGTTCTCGGTGCGAGCGGGGCCATGCTCCAGGGGTGTGGGGTCTACGACGCGTTGTTGCCGCAGGACGCCTTGGCGGACTTCGTTCGGCAGCGCGATCCCGAGCGCATCGGGGTCAACATGGCCGAGTCGATCGGGAACGCCGATGGCCTGTCGCATACGGCCTACGTGCGACTGCGCGAGCAGTTGGGTGCGCCCTGGGGGGAACGCCTGGTCTCGGCCGAGAAGCTCGTCTCGGACTTCCGGTCGATCCGGACGACATCCGAGATCGCGGCGTTCGCCGAAGCAGGGGAGATCTCTCGCGAGCTCGCCGAACGCGCCCTTTCCAACGAAGTGATCACGCCGGGTGCAACGACCCTCGAAGACGTGGCGTGGTGGCTGTGGGATCGGCTTCTGGAGCGCGGCCTCGACTCGTCGTTCGACATGCCGTCGATCTACGTCACGGGGCCCGATGGGGTGGAGGCCGTCTCCAACGATCGTGTCATCCAGCGGGGAGACCTGATGATGATCGATTGGGGAGTGGGGTTCCTCGACTTCTACACCGACATGAAGCGGGTCGCCTACGTTCTGCAAGAAGGTGAAACCTCGGCGCCGAAAGGGCTCCGCGACGCCTATGCGCGCGGCATCGAGGCTCGAACCATCATGACCCGCACGATCCGGCCGGCGCCCACAGCGCTCGAAGCACTGCAGCGAACGGAGGCGGCGCTGAAGGAGGCCGGGTTCAACATCATCGCCTTCAACGCGCCGAGCGCGGATCCCGACGTGACCGACCTGGCGCTCGGACCTCACTCCGTCGGCAATCTCGGCCACGGAATCGGGCCCTCCCTGGCCTTCTTCAACCCGACGCGGCAAGGCTACGAGTTGCGCCCCGGCACGCTGATCTCCGTCGAACTCTTCGCCTACACGTCGGTCCCCGAGTGGGGCGGGGCGAAGGTGCGTATGCCGCTCGAAGACGACGCCCTCGTCACCGAACGTGGGGCCGAATGGCTCTACCCTCCGGCCCCCGGGATCCTTCTGGTGCGGTAGTCCGCCGGTCCCTGCCGCGGCCCTACATGCGGAAGGTTCGAAGCCCGGCGCCAGTTCCCACCGGGTCGGGGCGGGTTCTTGACCGAGCAACCACGGCCCTACGCCCAGTGCCGAGTCCGGGCCCGAGCGGACTGGGTAGGCAAGGTGCCACATGGAACCCGCCTCTTTCCATCGCCTCACTCCGCAGCCGAGACCGGGTGGGTCGGCGCGGAAACTCTGGCCTGGGACCGCGGCACCGGTGTAGAGTGCGCCGGGCCGTGGAGTAAGGGTGGGCCGATGGGGAGTGTGCGGCCCGGTGAAGTTTCGGACCGTTGGATAGTCTCACACGAGTCGGGGAGGTCGAGATGGGTCAGGTGCGGATTCTGGTGGGCACGAGCAAGGGCGCGTTCGTCGTCACCTCCAACGAAGCGCGCCGGGACTGGACGGTCGACGGGCCGCACTTCGGCGGCTGGCAGGCGATGCACCTCAAGGGATCTCCGGCCGACCCGAGCCGAATCTACGCCTCGGTCTGGACCGACTGGCACGGCCAGGTCATCCAGCGGTCCGACGACGGAGGACGAACCTGGGATGCCGTGGGCAACCACTTCGCCTACGCGGGCGAGGCGGGCACGCACCAGTGGTACGACGGCACTCCGCACCCCTGGGACTTCAAGCGGGTGTGGCACCTCGAGCCGTCGCTCGACGATCCCGACACGGTCTACGCAGGCGTGGAGGATGCCGCGCTCTTCCGGTCGACCGACGGTGGTCATACGTGGACCGAACTCGACGGGCTGCGCCGTCATACGACGGGCGGGATCTGGCAGCCTGGAGCCGGGGGGCTCTGCCTGCACACCATCCTGATCGATCCGTCCCGCCCCAAGCGCATGTACGTCGCCATCTCCGCCGCGGGTGCCTTCCGAACCGACGATGGCGGCGAGAGCTGGAGCGTGATCACGAATGGCCTCCAGTCCGCCTATCTCCCGGATCCCGAGGCCGAGGTGGGGCACTGCGTGCACCGCATCGCCCTGCATCCATCGCGTCCCGAAACCCTCTTCATGCAGAAGCACTGGGACGTCTGTCGGAGCGACAACGCGGGAGACGAGTGGAGCGAAATCAGCGACAACCTCCCCTCCGACTTCGGATTCCCGATCGTGCTGAACGCCAACGAGCCCGACACGGTGTACGTGGTGCCCATCAAGAGCGACGCGGAGCGCTACCCCCCGGACGGTCGACTCCGCGTCTATCGGAGCCGGAGCGGGGGAGGCGAGTGGGAGGCCCTGACCGAAGGGCTGCCGCAGAAGGGTTTCTTCCAGAACATCCTGCGCGGAGCGATGAGCGCCGACTCGCTGGATCCGTGCGGCATCTACTTCGGGACGACCGGCGGACAGGTCTACGGATCGAACGACGATGGGGACCGCTGGCAGTGCATCGCCGACCACCTCCCCCGGGTCCTCTCCGTGGAGGCTCAGCTCCTGCCATGAGTGCAGGGCCGAGCGATGGTGATGCGGTGGGAGGGCGCGCCGGGGTGGAGGGCGACGGTGCAGTGGGCCCCGGTGGTGTCCGCGACGAGGGTGGTGTGCGCGGAGACGGTGGCGCGGTGAGCGACGGGCGAGCGGTGGCGGAGGGCGATCGGGCAGCGGGCCCGGGGCGCGATGGGGTAGCGGGTCCCCGTGGCACGGTTGGCGAGGTGGGAGTGGGTCTCGGTCGCCCGGGGGGCGATGGGGTAGCGGGTCTCGATGGCACGGTTGGCGAGGTGGGAGTAGGTCTCGGTCGCCCGGGGCGCGATGGGGTAGCGGGTCTCGGTGGCACGGTTGGCGATGGGGTAGCGGGCCCCGGTGACGCGATGGGCGATGGGGCCGCGTGCCGCGTGAGGGTGGAGCTCCCAACGCATCTTCGGCGGCTGGCGGGGGTCTCCGCCGACATCGTGATCGAGGTCGCGGCTGCCCCGACGCTCGCCGACTTGTTCGACGCTCTCGAGGCGCGCCACCCCCGGCTCCGCGGCACCATGCGTCACCACGATTCGGGCCTCCGCCGGGCATACATGCGGTACTTCGCCGATCGAAGGGATTTGTCACACGAGCCGCCCGAGACTCGACTCCCCGCTCGGGTCGTGAGCGGCCACGAGGTGTTCCGGGTGGTCGGGGCCATCGCCGGGGGCTGAGGAGTGCCTGACGGAGGCACGGCTTCGGGGCTGCGCCTCGCGGGACTGCGCCCGTGGGCTTACGGTGAGCCTCGGGCCTACGCCGCAAGGGCCGACGGTGCGTCTCGGGCCTGTGCTCGCGGGCCGGCGGCGAGCCTCTGCGGAGCGAGCCAAGCGGGGCGCTTCGGCTTGACGTGAACCACGACCCCGGTCGATGATCGCCGATCCCACCCGCCCACCGGAGGAATCGATGCCCCTCGCACGCACGCGCCCTGACCTCGCTCGGTACACTGGCCCTCGCCCTCGACCTGCCGTTGCCTCTCTCGCGGTGTCGGCGGCGCTCGCCGCCGCTTGTGGGACCGACGGTGGCGCCGAGACCGTGGCCGACGATGCGACGAGGGTCGCCGCCTCGACTCCCGTCGCCACGGTGGGGCCCGAGGACGCCCCACTCCTCACCCCGGTGGCCACCTTCCCGGTGACGTCGACGGGTGAACTCGGCTGGGTCGCCATGTCGCCCGACGGTAGCCGAGTGGCCGTCACCTCACAGGAACGCCTGGGACAACCGATCACGGTCACCGTGTACGACGTCGCGGAGGGTGTGAGCGTGGCCAGCGTGGAGGTGCCGGTGTACGGTCTGCTCCGCCTCGACTGGATGGCCGACGGGCGACTGGTGGCGCCCGACACGGAACCGGAGCCCAGCTGGCACGTGTGGAGCGGCGACACTCTGGAGCCGATGGGGACGCTCCCGCTGGATCCGCAGTGTGGGGCAGGGGATGCCGACCGCCGCGCGGGCGTCGTCTACGCGGTCCCCATCCGCGACGATCAGCTGTGCCGCGTCGACACCTCCGATGGGTCGATTCAGCGTTCCGCGGTCGGTGTCCTGTCGAATGCCGAACGCTTCTGGGTGCGGTCGTCGACGGGGGAGGTGGTCGTCGAACACGCGCCGTCACCCGACGAGGCCTTCGAACTGGTCACGCTCGACGGGGGCACTCTGACGGCCGTCTCGTCGATCCGCCTCGAGTTCGTGGAGCAGCTACGTGGAGTCGCGTCGACGGCCTGGGTCGACAACCGGCAAGAGCGGAGCAGTCGCCTCGAGCCCGGTGCCGTGCCGGCGCCCGATCTCGGGAATGTGCGACTCACCGCAAGCGTAGCCGGCACCATGTTCATGACCGCCAACGGCAGCGAGGACCACCAGTTCCTGTCGGCGACCGATGGGTCCGTCATTGGACGGATTCCGGCGGGGATGAACAGCGCGTTCGACGACTGGTCGATCGACGACCGACGCTTCGTGCGCATCACCGCCGACCGGACGACCATCGAGGTCTACGAGTTCTGAGTCTCCGGCGGTCGAAAAACGCCCACAACCCTGTCTGCGTGGCTGTTTCGGCGGTCGCAGACACGATTGATGACGCATAGAGCCATCAACCGTGTCTGCCGACCGATGCGGCTAGCCTGCAGACAGGGTTGGTGGCGAAATCGACCGCCCGGCGGCCGCCTTGGGGCGGGCCTCGACCCCCGCCGGCATCCCCGCGCCCGGCCACGCCCGCGCCCCGGCCCCGCCGGCGTCCCCACGCCCGCCCCTCGGCCCGCGCCCCGCGCCCGACCCGGGCGTCGGCCCGCCGGCGCC
>JANQNV010000315.1 GCA_028279425.1 Longimicrobiales bacterium
CTTGCCGTAGCTATCGCTACGCCGCGTCGTTCCGCCTCGCCCCCGCGGCGCCTCCGCACCCTCGGCGGTCACCAGACTTTGGCGACACTACACTAGAACTCAGCTAGACAGTCGCACCCGCGAGCAGAAGACGGATAAGCCGACGGCCGCCCGCGCTCCGTACGTCCCGGTGGGACTGGTCTCCACGCGTACCCGCGTAATGGCCTGCCCCTCTGGGCATTGCGAGATCCTAGGAGACCAGTTGTCATTGCAGTTCGGGCGGTCGTGCTCCGCGTAGACTCCCGGATCGGGCTGCGCACCGGAGGCGGTGACGTTGGCACCGCGGACTCGGATTCCCTTGACTCGGTCGTTCGAGCCGCGGTTGC
This sequence comes from Longimicrobiales bacterium, assembly GCA_028279425.1. Classification (GTDB taxonomy): domain Bacteria; phylum Gemmatimonadota; class Gemmatimonadetes; order Longimicrobiales; family Gaopeijiaceae; genus Gaopeijia. The sequence continues at coordinate 366 of JANQNV010000315.1, forward strand.
AGACGCGGACGAGGCGGAGGGCACGCGGGACCTCGTCGCTGGCGTTGATACGGATCCTTCGGTGCCCGTTGTCACAACCGTCGGACCGCTTCCACTGGGTCGTCGCGCGAGGGGCGCTCGGACGCCACCAGTACGCTTCGATCAAGCAGGGCGCGTCGCGGTTCTCAGCGTAGGCGAGGCCGTAGAGCACCATGCCCGCCGGAGCGGTGAGGGTGTAGGGCTGAAAGCTGCCGGACACACCCGTCGTCGTCCGCCAACCGGCGCCATTCGAAATGGCGAAACTCTGAGCGGCGGCATCGGTGGGAACGGCTGCGAGGACGAGTGTGGCCGCCAGTGCGAATACGGCCTGTCGAGCTGTGCGCTGCATGGGAGCCTCCAGAGCGACGGGGATCGGTCGCCCCCGACCGGTTGTCGCGGCCGGGGGGCCTCACCACGGATCGCGCGATGCGATGCCGAAAGCGGACACTCATGCAGGACTCCAGCGGCGTCGAGCGGGAACCCCCAGCCCTCACTCTCCCCGCAGGACCGCCATCGGATCCGTCCGCGACGCGCGCCACGCAGGGATCCAGCATGCGATTCCCGCGGTCAGGCCCAGGATCACCATGGCGCCGGCCAACGTGATCGGATCTCCCGGCGCCACGCCGTACAGGAAGGAGCGCAGCACGCGTGTCGTCGGGAATACGAGCGCGCCGCCGATCACGATCCCGACCGCGACGGGCACGAAGCCTCGGCGAAGGAGGAGCTTCGACACGGCGTTTTCCGTCGCGCCCAGCGCCCGACGGATCCCGACCTCCCCGGTGGACTGCGAGAAGGTGAAGGCGAGCGTTCCGTAGACGCCGACCAGAGCCAGGATCAGCGTCACGACGGCGAGGCTGGTGAGAAGCCGCATGTAGAAACGCGGCACCTCGATCGCCTGCGAGACGCGTGCCTCCATCGGCACCACATTCCTGGCCGGTACATCGGTGGTGACTCTCGCGACGGCTTCGCGGAGCGCCGTCCCGATCTCCTCTCCCTGGCCGGGCAGCGTCTTCACCACCCAGGTGAGCAATCCGGTCGGTTCCTGGGGCGCGGAGAAGTAGACCTCCGGCTCGGGCGGCTCGGAGAGTTCGTACTGGCGAATGTCGCCGATCACGCCGACGATTTCGAACTCGCCCTGGGAGAAGCCCCGCTCGCCCAGATCGAAGATCGCCCCGATCGGGTCTCGGTGGGGGGCGATCCACTCCGCGAAGGACTCGTTGACCACGGCGACCTTGGGTGCCCCATACCGGTCCACCCGGTCGTCGAACCCTCGGCCGCGCAGGACCGGAATCCCCATCGCCTCGAGGTAGCCGCCGCGGATGCGCTGGAAGCGGAAGGAGTGACGAGAACGCTCGCCCGTCGCCGGCGGAACACCCCGAATGTCCAAGCTCTGCCAGCCCCAACCCCCATTCAGGGGGATCATCCACGTCGCGCCGGCGTGTGCGACCCCTGGAATCGCCTCCAGCTCTTCCTGAAGACGCTGATGGTAGGCGTTGATCGCGACCGGGTCGTCGTCGCCGGCATACCCGACCGAGACCGTGTACGCCCCCAAGTCGAAGCCCGGCTCGATCGAGGAGAGCCGCGCGTAGCTGTTCACGAGGAGCCCGGCTCCCATCACGATCATGAGGGCGAGCCCACTCTCCAGTGCGATCAGTCCGCCGCGGATTCGGATCGCGCGTCGCGACGCGGAGCCCACACCGCCTCGACGCAGGCGTTCGGCAGGGCCGGCTTGGCGCGCGGCGAGCGCCGGCGCCAATCCGAAGACGAGGCTGGTCACGATGGCCGCCACCAGCGAAAAGGCGAGCCCACCCGGCTCGAACACGACCTCGTGGATGCGGGGGATGTCGCCCGGGTTGAGACGTGTGAACAGTCCGAGCGAAAACCAGGCGATGCCGGCGCCGAACACGCCAGCGGCGGCGCCGAGCAGGGCGCTCTCCGTCAGGAGCTGGCGCAGGATCCGGCCCTGTCCGGCGCCGATCGCCGCACGGAGAGACAGCTCTCGCTCCCGCTCGGTCGCGCGCACCATGAGAAGATTCGCCACGTTGGTGCAGGCGATGAGGAGGAGCAGGATCGAAGCTCCCGCAAGGGGAACGAGCTGAGTCCGCACATTCCCGATCGTTTCGTCGAGGAGGGGGTTGGCTCCGTACGCGCGGTCGGCGAGGAGTTCGGGGAAGGCAGCCCGCATGCGGGCGCCGAAACGGTCCAGACTCGCCCGGGCCGACTCGAGCGACTCTCCGGGTCGCAACCGCCCCAGCACGTTGTAGGAGCCCCCCCGACGGTCGGCCTTCTGCTCATCGGAGACGAGCGACAGGGGTGCCCAGAACTCGGCAGTCCGTTGGTTGAGCACCTGCGGAGGCAGGAAGCCCTCCGCCATCACGCCCACCACCTCGAAGGGCTCTCCGTTCAGCGAGATGGTTCGACCGAGGATGTCGGGGTCGCTGCCGAGACGACCCTCCCACAGGGTGTGACGAATCACGACCACGCGGGCGCTGGCCGCGTACTCCTCCGGCGTGATCCTCCGTCCGAGGCGCGGCTCGACCCCAACCGCCTGCCAGTATCCAGGGGTAACGAGCGCTCCGAGGATCGACTCCGGGATCGGGCCTTCCAGGAGGTTGAAGCGCGCGACCCGGCTCCCCGCGATCGACTCGAAGACTCCCGGATCTGCCGTCAGGTCCATGAGATCCGGATACGACATGAGATAGACCCGATCGGGCTCGTCCGGGCTCCACTGACCGACGCGGTAGAGCCGGTCGGCATCGGGGTACGGCAGGGGATTCAGCACGACCCCGTCGACGATCGCGTAGCTCGTCGTCACCGCGCCCACGCCGAGCGCGAGCGTGCCGATCGCCAGCACCGCAAAGCCGGGGCGTCGCAGCCAGGACCTCAGGGCGAATCGAAGGTCCATCCAAAGGTCGGCCATCGGTCGGCTCTGACCGCCCAGCGCTGCGCGCCACTCTCGCATCCACGTCATCGTCCCGTCCCTCCCGATCGTCATCGTCAATTCGATCCAGGGGCGCAGCCCCCCGCGATCCTCGGCGGCACGCATCGCGTCTTCGAGCCATGCGCCGGTGTAGTCTCTGGCCTCTCGACGCCACCCTGGGGGCGCCGCCCAAAGGAAGAACCCGAGAAGTGCGCGGGCGAATGCCCTCACGCGCCTCCTCCCAGCACGCGGTGCTCACGGGCGAGTGCCACCGCACGCTCGAGTCGAAGCGCCTCTTCGCGGAGCGCCTCGCGGCCCGCCGACGTCAGCTGGTAGTAGCGGCGCTTGGACCCGCGCCCGTCCCCTTCGTCGGCGTCGGCGGGTGCCTCCGCGGGCTCCACGAGCCCCCAGCCCTCCATCCGACGCAGAGATCCGTAGAGCGTGCCGGGGCCCATCGTCAGCGCACCGTCCGTGACCTCCGAGATCTCGGCCGTAATCGCGTAGCCGTGTCGCGGCCCCGGGGCCAACGCGAGGAGGATGTGATAGACGGCCGGGGTCAGCGGTGTAGGATGTGCGCTCATGTTTTTGCATCCGTCGCAGATATATCTGTCACGGACACTATAGAGCGGCGACGAAGAAGTCGCAAGCGCGATGGGGATTTCAGAAGCGCGACCGCACTGCGCGGCCTCACGAAGAAGGGGGCAGTCCCGCCAGCGCGAGACTGCCCCCTCCCCTTCCGGCCGCGATGGCCTCCGCTAGCGGGGGCCACCCTCCGACACCGCAGCCTCCGGCTCGGTCCCGTCGGCGTCGAGGTCGTTCCAGTTCAGGATCGCGTTGAAGCCGAGGAAGAAGGTCCCCTGCGTTTGCCAACGCCAGAAGGGGCGGATGGCGAAGCTGACGACGTGCCCGTCGCCGACCTTGGAATCCACCACCTGGGGCGTGCCCGCGATCTCCTCGGCGCCACCGAGCGCGCCCGACAAGAGGATCTGGTCTGGCTCACGCGGGAAGCTGACGATCACCCGGTGGTCGCCGGTGCTTCCGACGCCGCCGCGACGAAAGCCACCTCCGAAGCCACCCCCGCGGGCAGCGGGCTGCCCGGCCGCCTGTTCGGGGTTGTCCAGATCGGACAGCCGCGGCCGCGTCGCCATCGGGCTGATGCCCTGCCACGGACCGCCGCGGAAGTTGAAGCCCGCCCCGCCCGTCTGGAAGATGAGGTCACCCTTGTAGTACACCGGGAGCGTCTCGTCTTCGTAGCCGTACGCGATGGGGCTGGTCATGTCGCCGATCACTCCGCGGTGCACCGATCCGGGTGACACCAGATTCTCGGCTTGCTTCAGCGAGAGCCCGCTCGTCACTCCGAACTCGGGGAAGATCTGTGCGGTCGACCCCTCCACCAGAAGCAGCCCACCCTCCTGGACGAAGGTGGCCAGCTCGACCAGGCCCTCCCAACCCATGCCACCCCGGATGTCGTCGGCTTCGTCGATCCCGCCGAGGTTCGGGGTCTCCGGGGTCTGTTTGTAGGGGAGCGGCAGATCGCCCGTCATGGGGATGCCGTCGAGGTGCGATTGCGCGCTACCACCGACGTGCGGGTAGATGATGACGTCGTAGCGCGCTCGCAGATTGCCCTCGGCGACGAGCTTGTCGGCGAAGTAGTCGTAGGGGATACCGTAGTAGTCCAGTGCTCCCCGGACCCACCCCTCGTCCTGGGTTCGCCGCCACGCGTGCAGGTAGCCGATTCGCGGCACATCGAGTTCGTGCGTCGGCACCTCGGGCATCTCGTCGGTGCCGTGCCCGGAGAGTCCGAGTTCGGAAAGGCTGGCATCGAGCGTCGCGCGATCCGCATTCGGGATGATGAAGGCCCCGGCCCGGAAGGTCTTCCCGTCCAGTTCGAAGTCGGCTTCCGCCGCATGCATCTCCATCGCCGCGTGCTGGAAGCGGAACTTCATGAGGTTGTTGTCCGTGGTGTGCTCGACTACGACGATATCGCCGTTGCCCGTGATGCCGCCCATCGCGCGTACCGAGTCGGTGAGTAGCGTCATGTCCTGGTCCAGGATCGCGACGTCCTCCACCGGGTCCAGCTCGATGTTGCGCATGTATTGAAACGTCCACCCCGTGTCGTCGTACGGGCGCGGATTGTTCAGGCTGAACTGCTGGAGCGAGAGATACATGTCGGCGAGTGTGCGGTAGGGCTGATCGGCGCGGATCACGTAGTCGCCAGCCGCCACCTGCACGTCGCCGGCCTCGAACGAGTCGTCGGCACGGTGGATCTCCAGGCCCTGTCGCATCAGCTCGTTGACGGCGTCTGCCGCGTCGGCTTTCCGGTACTGTGCGGCCGGAATCACCCAGGCGTTGACCGGCCCGTCGATGCCCTTCTGCACGGAGCGCTGATTTTTCCGCCAGTAGTTGTCCAGAAACATCTCGGCGTTGTCCGCGAAGTACTTCAGCGAAAAGAGCACACCCGACTGCTGGATGTTCGTGTTGTTGCGCGGCCCCCAGGCGATCTCGTCGAGCGGTGGATTCGGGCGGTACCACTCGCGGCTCGCGCTGTTGAAGATGGCACGGTTCTGCGGGCCGTAGCCGGCCACCTCGTAGAAGCGCCCAATCGCGTTGTGGCCGTGGGCGATGGTGAACATGTAGTTCGGCGTCCAGCCGTCGTAGAAGCCGTACGTCCAGACACCGGGCACGCCGCGCTTGGTGAGTTGGAGCACGTCGTTTTCAGCGAACATCCACCACTCGGTGATCGTGATCGCGTCGAACGCCTCGTTGTAGGGACCAGTCCCAGTCGAGGAGTACAGGTACATCGCCTGCTCGTGCAGGTCGTGCATCACCTGCGGCTTCCACTCGACCTGCAGCGCGTTCACGTGCTTGGTCAACGCGAGCATCTGGCCCATCGCGTCGCGGTTGTTGTCGTGCGCCACGTACTTGCCCCAGTACATCAGGGGGAGCTGCGCCGACCCCGCGGGCCGCTCTCGATTGAAGTAGTAGCGGTCGACCTGCTTCTCGCGACCGTCCGGCTCGATCACGGGCGTGATGAAGGTGATGATGCCGTTCCGGATCGCCTGGATGAACTCGGTCTCCTGGACCGCCAACCGGTAGGCGAGCTCCTGGAGCATCTCGGGCCCACCGTTTTCCGTGGAGTGGATGCCCGAGGTCAGCCAGTAGATCGGTTTGGCGAGTCCGTCCATGAGCTCCGCGGCCCGCTCCTGCGATGTCGCGCGCGGATCCGTGAGCTCGTGCAGGTACCCCTTGTAGGTGTCGAGGTCGGCGATGGTCTCCTCATCCGCGATCGCCATCACGATCAGCTCGCGACCTTCCTCGGTCTCCCCCATCGACCAGACGGTCGCGCGCGGAGACGCCTCGGCGATGGCGCGCATATAGGCGTGGATGTCGGCCGCGTAGGTAAGCTCGTCCGGCGTCCCGACGATCCGTCCGTGGAAGTCGAGCGGGGTCGGCACGGTCTCCGACGCGGGGAGGTGGTCGACCAGCTCGGTGAGGATGCGGTCGTCCTGGGTGTGCTCGAGAATCAGGCGCGTGTACTCCTCGTCGATCGCCTGACCCTCGCGGGTCGCCTGAGCGGAGAGGAGCGCAGGGGTGGTCACCGCAAGCGCCAATAGGGGGAGAACGGTCCGAGCCAACGTGCGAGACATGGCAACCTCGGTGTGCGTGAATACAGTGCGGACAGCATGCAGGACGGAGATCGCCCCGGCAAATGGCCGGAACCCGTTCGCTCCACGCCCCCTGCTCGCGTAACATCCCCCAGCAGTCCGTTCAGGGGATCGTGCGCCCCACGCCATTCTACCGACACGTTTCGGAGCACTGCATGCGCCTGCCGATTCGAGGCCTCCCGCTCCTCGCCCTCCTGTTCACCACACCCGCCACCGTGTGGGGTCAGGAGTCGGATCTCGACCCCGACCGCGGCTTGCCGCTCGAGCCGGCCCGCTGGGCGCGGTTCACCGCGACCGAGGGAACCTGGATCTCCCTGGACGTCTCGCCGGACGGCGAGACGATCGCCTTCGATCTTCTCGGCGACCTCTATTCGATGCCGATCAGCGGGGGCGATGCCACACGGCTGACGAGTGGCATGGGGTACGACATGCAGCCGCGCTTCAGCCCGGACGGCGAAAGAATCGTCTTCGTCTCGGACCGGAGTGGCGACAACAACGTCTGGTGGGTGCCGAGCGAAGGCGGCGAGCCCACGCAGCTGTCCAAGGGGGTCGGCTCGCGTTTCGCCTCACCCATCTGGACCCCCGACGGGCAGTATGTGATGGTCTCGCGCGCCGCTCCGGGACAGGGCCTCGAGAAGATCTGGATGTACCACATCGACGGCGGCACCGGCCTCGAGGTCGTGGGGGGCACCGCCGGCCAGCGCTTCATGGGACCCGCCCTCGACCCCGACGGCCGCTACCTCTGGTACGCCGAACGAAGCGGCATGTGGTCGTACAACGCGATCATGCCCCAATACCAACTCCGCGTCTACGACCGCGAGACCGGTACGCGGACGCCGATGACGAACCGCTACGGCTCGGCCTTCCGCCCCGAGCTGTCTCCCGACGGCACGTGGCTGGCCTACGGCAGTCGCGACGACGCCGACACCGGGCTCGTTCTGCGGAATCTGGACTCGGGGGAAGAGCACTGGCTCGCCTATCCGATCCAGCGCGACGACCAGGAGTCCACGGCGACGATGGACGTGCTGCCCGGGTACGACTGGATGCCGGACGGGTCCGCGATCGTGATGTCGTACGGCGGGGGGATCTGGTCGGTCCCCGTAGACGGCACCGACCCCACGGAGATCCCCTTCTCGGTCGACGCGGAGGTCGGGATCGGCCCCGAGGTCGAATTCGAGTATCCGATCGAAGACTCACCGACCTTCATCGTGAAGCAGATCCGCGACACCGAGTCGTCGCCCGACGGAAGCCGGGTCGTCTTCACGGCGCTCGACCGCCTCTACGTAAGCGACATCGATGGTACGCCGGAGAAGCTGACCGACGACGACGATACGGGTGAGTACCAGCCGATCTGGTCACCCGACGGCCGCTACGTCGCCTACGTCACGTGGGACGACGACACGGGTGAGGGACACATCCGTCGCGTATCGGCGGAGGGCGGCAGCTCCACCACCCTCACGACCACCTCGGGCTACTACCAGCAGATCGCCTGGTCGCCGGACGGAAGCCGCATCGTGGCCATGCGCTCGGCGACCCGGAACGTCGCAGACGCGATCGATCCCTTCATCGGCAACGGGCTCGACGCCGAATTCGTCTGGATCCCCGCTGCTGGGGGAGACTACACCGTCGTCGGCCCGGTGGGTGGCCGCCGCCTTCCGCACTTCACCGGCGACATCGACCGCATCTACTACTACGGGGTCACGCAGGCCGACCCCCTGCCCGGCTCCTTCACGGCGCCCCCTCCGACCCTCGCGCTTTCGTCGGCTCGCTGGGACGACACCGACAAGAAGGTGCACCTGAGAGTGGTCCGCAGGATCGATTCCGACGCGGGCGCGGTTGCGGAGGGTTACACGCCCGACCTGCACTCCGACATCGTGCTCCCGACGGAGTTCGACGGGAACCGCGAGCTGATCCCGTCGTTCACGGCGGGGATGATCATGATGGCGCCGACGGGCGATCATGCGCTCGCCCAGGTGCAGCAGGATCTGTACATCGTCACGGTACCGCCTGTGAACGGCGCGGCCCCGACCATCGAGGTGGTCAAACCCGACTCGGCCGCGGTGCCGGTGTGGAAGCTCAACCAGCTGGGCGTCGAGTTTCCCACCTGGGCTCCCGACGGACGTTCGGCGCATTGGTCGCTCGGCAACGCGCTCTTCACCTTCGATCTGGACGCGGCGACCGACGACGATGCCTACGAGGCAAACGAGACCCGCTACGGCGTCGAGGCCCAACGCGACATTCCGCAGGGCGTCGTCGTGTTGCGCGGGGGAACCGCCATCACGATGAACGGCACCGAGATCATCCCGAACGCCGACATCGTGGTCACCAACAACCGGATTACCTCCGTGACGTCGGGTGCCGGTGACGTACCGGAGGGCGCGACCGTCGTCGACGTCTCGGGCAAGACCATCGTCCCGGGCTTCGTCGATACACACGCCCACATGTGGAATCTGTGGGGCTTCCACTGGAAACGTCCGTGGATCTACCAGGCGAACCTCGCCTACGGCGTGACCACCACGCGTGACCCGCAGACCGCGACGACCGACGTGCTCTCGTACGAAGACATGGTTCGGGCCGGCAAGATGCCCGGGCCGAGAGTGTACAGCACCGGCCCCGGTGTCTTCGGCGGGGACTTCGTGCGGTCCTACGAGCACGCGCTCGAGGTGCTCGCCAAGTACAGCCGGTACTACGACACCAAGACCTTCAAGATGTACATGTCCGGGAATCGCCGTCAGCGGCAGTGGCTCATCATGGCGGCGCGTGAACTCAACCTGATGCCGACCACCGAGGGTGGGCTCGACTACCGTCTCAACATGACGCACGCGATGGACGGATACCCGGGCGTCGAACACGCCATGCCGATCTTGCCGGCCTTCGACGACGTGGTGGAGCTCTTTTCCACCTCGGGCACGGTCAACTCCCCGACGCTGCTCGTGCAGTACGGCGGGCCCTGGGCGGAGAACTACTTCTACACCAACGAGGACGTCGTGGGCGACGAGAAGCTCAACTACTTCACGCCCAAGCGAGAAATCGACATGAAGGCGCGGCGCCTCCAGACCACGGGACCGGGACCCGGCGGGTGGTTCATGGAGGAGGAGTACGCATTCGAGGAGACCTCGGCCTGGCTCGCCGACCTCGTCGACGGTGGTGGCAAGACGGGGGTGGGCAGCCACGGCCAGCTCCAGGGCCTCGGCTACCACTGGGAGCTGTGGGCCCTCCAGAGCGGGGGCATGAGCGAGCACGAGGCGCTCATCGCCGCCACGATCATGGGGGCGGAGGCGATCGGACTCGGCCGTGACCTGGGCTCGATCGAAGTCGGCAAGCTGGCCGACCTCGTCGTCCTGGACGCCAATCCACTCGACGACATCCGCAACACCAACACCGTCGACCGGGTGATGATGAACGGGCGACTCTACGACGGCGACACCCTCGACGAGCAGTGGCCGCGGCAACGAGCGGCACCCCCGGAGCCGTGGCGGGAGACCCCTCCGAACACACGGGCGGGGATCCGGGGAGGGGCCCGATGAACCGCCGGGCGAGGCACCTCGGCCCGGCCGCACTGACGCTTGCGGCCGTGGCGGCGATCGCGCTCCCCGTGGCGGCGCAGGCACCGCAAGGCCGCAGCACCCCGCCGCTGTCGCTCAACCAGGGGCGCACCGCCGAGTTCACGGCGACGGAGGGCACGTGGATGTCGCTCGACGTCAGTCCGGACGGACAGACGATCGTCTTCGACCTGCTCGGAGATCTGTACACACTCCCGATCACCGGAGGAACGGCCTCGCCGCTTCTCACCGGGATGGCGTTCCAGGTGCAGCCGCGCTTCAGCCCCGACGGTGAATCCGTCGCCTTCATCTCGGACCAGAGCGGGGGCGACAACCTCTGGACGATGCGCCTCGACAAGACCGACACGACCCAGGTCTCGCGCGGCAACAACAACCTCTTCCTCTCGCCCGAGTGGGATCCCGACGGGGACTACATCATCGTCAGCCGGTCCAGCGGGCCGCTGGGCGGTACCGCGAAGCTGTACATGTACAACGCCGATCGGGCCGCGCCCATCGGGGTCGGCGACACCTCCGGTCCGATGAAGATGCTCGGCGCGACCTTCAGCCCGGATGGGCGCTACGTGTGGTACGCCGCCGGCCAGGGCGACTGGCAGTACAACGCCCGCCTGCCCCGCTACCAGATCTACCGATACGATCGGGAGACGGGCACCAACACCGTGATGACGGACCGGTACGGCTCGGGTATGCGGCCGGCGATCTCGCCGGACGGCAACACCCTCGTCTACGCCACGCGCTACAACGCCGAGACGGGCCTGCGCATGCGCGACCTGACGACGGGCCAGGAGGAGTGGCTCGCCTACCCCGTGCAGAGAGACGACCAGGAGTCCCGCGCTCCGCTCGATCTCCTGCCCGGATACAGCTTCACGCCGGACGGCTCGTCCGTGGTCATGTCGTACGGCGGCAAGATGTGGAACGTCCCGGTCGACGGCGGTGACCCCACCGAAATCGAATTCGAGGTACCCGTCGAGGTGGGCATCGGGCCGAAGGTGGAGTTCGCCTACCCGATCGACACCACCGCGATGGTGACCGCGAGCCAGATCCGGTCGCCCGCCGCGTCGCCCGACGGGAGCCGGGTCGCATTCACGGCGTTCGACCGCCTCTGGGTCCAGGATCTCCCGGACGGGGAGCCGACCCGGGTGACCGATGCCGATGTGGGCGAGTTCCACCCCGTCTGGTCGCCCGATGGTCAGTCGCTGGCCTATGTGACGTGGGACGACGCCGAGGGCGGCCACATCATGAGCGCGCCCGCGGCCGGCGGTACGCCGACGCAGCTCACCACCCGGTCCGCGATGTACTACAACACCGCGTGGTCGCCCGACGGGCAGCGCATCGTCGCGACGAGAGGCGCGGCCCGCGACCTCAAGACCGCGTCGGACATCTTCTTCTCGCCCATGGGCGCCGACTTCGTCTGGATTCCGGCGACGGGTGGTGACGCGACGCAGATCGGACCCACGGGACTCCGGGATGCCGCCCACTTCGCGGGAGGCGACTCCGAGAGGATCTTCGCCTACAGCCCGGTCGAAGGACTGGTCTCCTTCCGTTGGGACGGCACCGACGTCGAGCGGCATCTGCGGGTACTCGGTCGCCAGGGCGTGCAGGGGTACGTCACCCCCCACCCCGGCACGCCGCAGTACCTCCCGCGACGTGTCTACCCGTGGCGTCTATCGGACGACCCGACGAACCCCTCGCCGCGCGAAGCCGGTCTACCGACTCCGGCCGGGCTCGTGGTCATGTCTCCCGAGGGGAATCAGGCGTTCGCGCAGTTCGGCAACGACATCTTCCTCGTCGATCTGGAGAACGCCGGCCCGACGGCCCCCAACGTCGTGCTGACCAACCTCGGCGCATCCCCCGTGCCGGTGCGGAAGCTGACGGACGTCGGCGGGGAGTTCCCGGCGTGGTCGGCCGACGGTCAGAGGCTGCACTGGGCGATGGGCAACGTGCTCTTCTCGTACGACATCGACCACGTCGAGACCGAAGAGGCCGAGGCCGAGGCGACCGCCCACGTCCGTGCCCTCATCCGAGCGCGCGCACTGGCGGTCAGCGATACCCTGAAGGAGGTGCGGGCGGAGGTCGACTCGCTGACCAGCTTCGTCGAGGCCGCGGCGGACTCAGTCGATACGGCCGGTGCCGAATCGACGATCGAAGGTCTCGAAGACCGGATCGTCCAGCTGCGGGCCGATTCGGTCCAGGTCGTGGCGGACTCGCTCACCGCCCGGGCGGACTCGATCCGTGCCGCGGCGGAGAAGGTCGCGGCGCGGGCCGTCGCGGTACGCGACGGGAACGACGAGATCCTCGCCGACACGACGGAGGCCTACGAGGCCGCGGAGCGCAGGATCGAAGCCAAGTTGCCGCGAGACGTGCCGCGCGGCACCATCGCGTTGACCGGCGGACGCATCATCACCATGCGGGAGACCCCGGGCGATACGGCCGGAACGCCGCAGGTGATCGAAAACGGCGTGATCGTGGTGACCGACAACAAGATCACCGCGGTGGGCGTCGCCGATTCCGTCGACATCCCCGAGGGCGCCGAGGTCGTCGACGTCAGCGGAAAGACGCTCGCACCGGGCTACATCGACATCCACTATCACTCGATGTGGCTGGTGCCGGAGATCCACCCGCAGGAGGTGTGGCAGTACCTGGCCACGCTGTCGTACGGCGTGACGACCACGCGCGACCCGCAGACCGCCTTCACCGACGTCTTGAGCTACACCGACCGCGTGCTGACGGGTGAGCTGATCGGCCCCCGCATCTACTCCACCGGGCCGGGCGTCTTCGTGGGCGAGAACATCGCCAACCTCGAGCACGCGAAAGACGTGCTGCGCCGCTACGGCGAGTACTTCGACACCAAGACGCTGAAGATGTACATGACCGGCAACCGCCAGCAGCGTCAGTGGGTGATCCGTGCGGCACGAGAGCTCGAGATCATGCCGACCACAGAGGGCGGTCTCGACTACAAGATCGACATCACGCACGCGATCGACGGGTACCCGGGCGTGGAACACAACCTGCCGATCGCACCGATCTACTCCGACGTCGTGAAGCTGTTCGAGACGTCCGAGACGGTGAACACGCCGACGCTCCTCGTCGCGTACGGAGGTCCGTTCGGCGAGAACTACTTCTACGCCACCGAGAACGTGCACGACGATCCGAAGGCCAACGTCTTCATCCCGAAGGCGAACCTCGACACGCGCGCCAGGAGGCGGGGTCCGCAGGCGGGCGGCAGCCCGGGCCAGGCCGGGTGGTTCCTCCCCGAGGAGCACGTGTTCCCCAAGCACGCCGAGTTCACGAAGAAGATGCTGGAGGCGAAGGGCCGAATGGGCGTCGGCTCCCACGGTCAGATCCAGGGGGTGGGGTACCACTGGGAGTTGTGGGCCATGGGCTCGGGCGGGGCCACCCCGCACGACATCCTGAGAGCCGCAACGATCCTGGGCGCCGAGGCCATCGGGCTGGGTGCCGAACTCGGGAGCATCGAGGCGGGCAAGTACGCCGACATCGTCGTCCTCAACTCGAACCCGATGGACGACCTCCGCAACACGGTCGACCTCCAGTACGTGATGAAGGACGGTCGCCTCTACGACGCGATGACGCTCGACGAGATCTATCCCGAGCCGCGCACCCTGGAGCGTCGCCGCCCGGTGGAGACGGACGCGTCGGGGGCGGCCGCGGGGATTCGCCGCCGGTAGCTGCCGGCGGCACAGCGGGATGCACGAGCGGGGAGGTTCGCCGGCTGGTCCTCGGGCACGCCTGGGACTGCTGGGCGCAATCGTCCTCTACGCCATCGCGACCACCTTCCCCTTCGAGGTCGAGCGAAACGGAGCACGCCTGGAACCGACCGGAGCGATGTTCCCGAGCGCCGGGGTGCTCTGGTGGGCCGAGCCTTCGTTTCGTGTCCCGCGCCGCCAGCTGAGCCTCGAGGTGACGGCGAGGACGACGTCGGTGGACCAGCGTGGTCCCGCGCGGCTGGTCACGTATTCCGCCGACCCCTACGACGCCAACGTCACGCTGGGCCAGCAGGGCGACACCCTCGTCGTGCGACTGCGTCGCCCCGGCAGTTCGCCCGTGGGCGCACCTCCGTTCCTCGTCCCCGGGGTCTTCTCGACGGCGCAGGACATACCGTTTCGAGTCGACGTCTCGACCACCCGCCTATCCGTCTCGGTCGATGGCAGGTCGGTCCTCGATCGAGAGCTCGACGCCGACCCCTTCGCCACGTGGCGCAGCGACTTCGCCGTCGCGCTCGGCAACGAGGTCACCGGCGAGCGTCCGTGGCTGGGTGAGCTTCGCACGGTTCGTCTCACATCGGACGATCTCACGCACGATCTTCTCGACCCCCTCACCCTGCGCCGGCCGAGCTACCTCGACTGGCTGCGCCAGCGGGTGATGATCCTGAGTGCAAGCCTCGCGGATGTACTCGCCAACTTCTTCCTGCTGGTGCCCATGGGCTGGCTCACTGCGGGTGCCTTGCGGCGCCACGCGGTCGCCCGCACCGCCGCTCTCTGGCTGTTGTTGGCTCTGCTCGTGGAAGGGCTGCAGGTGCTGCTCCCGGGCCGTTTCCCTGCCCTCTCGGATCTCGTGCTGAACGTGCTGGGCGCCACGCTGGGCGCGGCGTGGCGAAGTCGAGCCGCTACGCGCAGGTGAAGGTCGCGATCTCGCTCGGCGCCGTCGAAACCGCCGCCCCCACGGGCGCGTACGGTTCATCAAGACCACCCCACCGGGAGCACGCATTGGACTACCGCGCCCTTGCCGAGCTCGTCATGATGTCGATGCTCGGCCTCTCGACGCTCATCTTCGCCGCGGGCTTGTCGATCCGGCTCTTCCTGGCGCCGACACTACGCGAGCTGTTCAAGCCTCGATCGGAGAGCCCGAACGAACAGCGACTGCTGGCCGCCCAACTGGACCGAATCGAGGAGCGGTTGGAGGGCCTCGAGGGCTCGGTCGAGCGCATCAGCGCCGGCGCGGAATTCGACCGGCAGCTGGAAGGGCCGAAGCTCGGCTAGAGTCCCGTTTGAGAAGTCCGGTGCGTACCGAGAGGGGGTGTGGGCTTGGGTGGCGAGGCGGAGCGACGCGGCGTAGCCAAAGCTACGGCAAGGAGTGCCAACGACGTCCACACGAGATGCACACCTCCTCGAATACCATCGGGACTCTTCGAACGGGACACTAGTGTAGTGTCGCCCAAGTCCTGATGCCGTTCGTGCGCGGGGGCATCCACGGGATGCGTCGTTGGAACTCCTTGCCGTAGCTATCGCTACGCCGCGTCGTTCCG
>JANQNV010000316.1 GCA_028279425.1 Longimicrobiales bacterium
CTCCTTGCCGTAGCTATCGCTACGCCGCGTCGTTCCGCCTCGCCCCCGCGGCGCCTCCGCACCCTCGGCGGTCACCAGGCTTTGGCGACACTACACTAGCGGCTGACCCGTCCGTCGCCGCCCGCGGCGCCGGGCTCCGTGGAGGGCGGGTAGACGCGCATCACCTCGTGTCGCTTCAGGCGGACCTGCCCCGCGGGCGCGCCCCGCACCTTGCTCACGTCGCCCGCCTCGCACCAGTGGACCGGCACCTTCCCCCGGGCCGTTCGCGCTTTCGAGAACCACACCGCGAGTTGCGCCGCCCGTTCGACCACTGCCCTGGGTACGGCGAGGGCGTCGGGGCGTCGCACGATCACATGGCTGCCGGGCACCCCGGCAGCGTGGAGCCACACGTCTCGCGGGCGGGCGAGTCGAATCGACAGCGTGTCGTTATCCCGGGCCGAGCGACCGACCAGGATCTCGAATCCGTCGACCTCGAACCGGCGGGCCACGGACTCCTCGTCCGGCGGGCCCCGTCGGCTAGAAGCCACCGCCCCCGCCTCCGCCGCCCCCTCCCCCGCTGAACCCGCCGCCTCCGAAACCCGAACTCGACGACGAACTGCGGGGAGCCGAGATCATGGCGCTGGTTGTGCGGCTCGACACGCTCGACAGCTGCGTGACCAGGTTGGATGGCGAAAAGTGGCCCGGGCCGTTCCGTCCCACGTACCACCCGGTCGATCGGGTGGCCGCTTCGGAATACATACTCTCGAATGCGCTCGCCCACTCCTTGTCGACCTTCATCGCCATCGCGAAGGGCAGGTAGGCCTCGAACTGCTCGGGGCCCTTGATCATCCGCTTGTAGCGGTCCGACTCGACCCGCTCGAGGAACTCCTCGAAGCCGAGGATCTGCTCCCTGGCTCGGGCTCCGCGCACCGTGCGAGCCGGCATGAAGGCACCGAAGGCGAACACCGGGATCGAGGCCGCGATGCCCCCGATGATGGCCGACGCCGGGGCGGCACCCGCGACTCCGGCCAGAAACAGGAAACTCATGGTGCAGACCAGCAAGACCGCGAACCCGATCCCGACCCACTGCCCGAGCACCTTGTCGGGACGCCGCGCGTAGTGGCGATCTTCGACGAGTCGGTCGTAGATGGCGTTCTTGATCTTCGGGATCTCGCGGTAGAAGCTGTTCTCGAGGTCGTCGGTGGACACCTCCGACGAGCCGTCGAACAGGCTGTCGAGCAGCCTTCGCTCGTGTGTCGCGAGGCCGTCGGTCGATGACTTCAGGCGCACGAACCGGAATTCGTCGGACTTCAACAGGCGCTCCAGGCGGCCCTGCTCCACCTCTTCGATGCGCAGGTATCCCCGGATCGCGAGGTCGACGAGTGTCGCGGTGATGTCGCGCATGTCGACGCGGTTGTCGATGAGCGTGCCCGCCGTCCCAGGCGAGAAACCCTCGGGGGGCTCGTATTGGGCCACGACCGGGCGCGGTGTCGGGTCGCGTCCGCGGCTCAGCCACAGACGCCACATGAGTACGAGGCTGAGCAGAGGCGCCAGCAGCGGCCAGTTCGCCGTCAGCATCATCATCGCCCGATCCACCGGTGTGGGTCGGGTCACCAGGCCGGGGTCCCAACCCACCACGACGGTGAGGCCCTCCCTGAAGCCGAGTTCGTCGGTCTCGAAGAGGAAGCCCTCGGGTAGCTCGGTGATGTCGGCCTCGTTGCTGCGCGAGCCCCAGGCGCCCGTGTAGGCGGTGACCCGGCGTCCGGCGGCTCCCTCGGGAAGGACGACCCGGGCGACCGCTCGTTCGATCGGCACCTCCCACTCGTTGCCGGTGGCATTCCAGTACAATTCGTCGTGGTTCTCGAAGAATCGCAGCCCGTTGCGGACTTCATAGCGGATGGTGACGGTTTCCGTACGATTGTTCGCATTCGGAACCCAGATCTTGATCTTCCGATTCCGCCCCTCGCGCGACAGTTCGTATTCGAGGCCGTTGCCGGAGCCGTCGACGACGGCCTGCACGTCGAGAAAGAGCCGAGCGCGGAGTCCTCGCGAGTCTTCCAGCTCCACCGGAATCGAGCGAAAGACGCCGTTCCAGGAGCCGTCGAATCGAAAGCGAAGGCTCTCGACCACGTCGAGCATACCGTCTTCCTCGACGGTCAGCGTCGAGTTGAACTCCTCCAGCGTGAGTTGCCGAGCTTGCGCGTGGAGGCCCGCCCTCGCCGGCGAACCCGCCGGGTCGGAGGCGACCAGGACGGAGGCGAGGAGACCCGCGCGGATCAGCGCCTTCATCGCCGCCTACTCGCCGAAGTCGACCTTGGGCACCTCGCGCTCTGCACCCTGTGCCTCGAAGAACTCGCGTTCTTTGAATCCGAAGGTGCGCGCCACGAGGTTGGTCGGTACCTGTCCGATCTTGGTGTTGTAGTCGCGCACGACGGCGTTGTAGTAGCGGCGCGACTTCTGGATGTCGTCTTCCAGTCCGGAGAGCGTCTGTTGCAGCTGGCCGAAGTTCTCGGCCGCGCGCAGGTCCGGGTAGTTCTCCGACAGGGCGAAGAGCGACTTCAGCGCCCCTGTGAGCATGTTTTCGGCTGCGGCGGCCTCTGCCGGACTCCCTGCGTTCATCGCGCGCGAGCGAGCATTGACCACCGCCTCGAAGGTGTCCTTCTCGTGACCGGCGTAGCCCTTCACCGTCTCGACGAGGTTGGGCACCAGGTCATGACGACGCTTCAGCTGGACGTCGACGTCGGCCCAGGCGCCGTCGGCGGTTTCGCGGAGCTTCACGAGCGAGTTGTACATCATCGTGACGACCACGACGATCACTGCGAGGACTGCGAGCTCGAGCATGGGTACTCCTCGTGGGGAGGGGGCAGGGTGCCTCAACGTAGGCGGCCCGCGCGGGTCGCGGAAAGGCTCCGTCGTCGTGGACGGACCCCTTCCGGATGGCCTTTACTTGCCCTCCATACGCGGCCTAACTTCGGAGGCTTCAATCGGCGTGTGCGCGGGTGGACTCGCCCGCGGGCATTTCAATTCCAAGAGAGGTGACCGTGGCGGCCAACGTCAGCGACGACAGCAGATTCGATCTTCTCGTGGTGGGGAGTGGCCCGGGTGGGTACATCGCGGCCATTCGCGCGGCGCAGCTGGGCATGAACGTCGGCTGTGTCGAGGCGGATCGGCTCGGCGGCGTCTGCCTGAACATCGGGTGCATTCCCACCAAGGCGCTCCTCACCAGCGCCTTGCTCGTCAACGACATGAAGACGGCCGACAAGCATGGGATCCGCGCGACCGACATGTCGTTCGACCTCGGTCCGGCGCAAGAGCGCAGCCGCGGCGTCGCCAACCAGCTGAGCCGCGGCATCGCGGGCTTGTTCAAGAAGAACAAGATCACCCACATCCAGGGCTACGGCCGCCTCCTGGGTCAGGGCCAGGTCGAAGTGACCGGCGACGACGGGGCTCGCACGCTGGCGGCCGACCACATCATCGTGGCCACGGGATCGCGCCCCCGGAATCTGCCCTTCTTGCAGATCGATGAAGAGCGCATCTGGTCGTCGACCGGTGCGCTCATGCAGACAGCGGCTCCCTCGTCGCTCCTCATCGTGGGTGCCGGCGCCATCGGCATGGAGTTCGCCGACATCTACGAGGCGTATGGCACGAAGATCACGATCGTCGAGGCGCTCGATCGCGTCCTTCCCCTCGAAGACCACGAGGTCTCGGCGTTCATGGCACGCACCTACAAGAAGCGTGGCATGGACATCCACACGGGCGCTCGCCTCGAGTCGGCCGTGGTCCACGACGACGGTGTCCAGGTGTCCTTCAAGGACGCCAAGGGCGAGACGCACGAAATGAAGGTCGACTACGTGCTGTCTGCGGTGGGACGCGTCCCGAACTCCGAGGACGTCGGTCTGGACGCGGCCGGGGTGAAGACCGACGAGCGCGGCTTCATCGAGGTCGACGCCCAGATGCGCACGAATGTCGCGGGGGTCTACGCCGTCGGTGACGTGGTAGGCCGCCAGCTTCTGGCGCACAAGGGGATGCACGAGGGCGTGGTGTGCGTGGAGCACATCGTGGGCGAGGGCCACCACACCGTCGATTACGCCAACGTGCCGAACTGCACGTACTGCCACCCGGAGGTCGCGTCGGTGGGTCTCACCGAGGAGCAGGCCAAGGAGGCCGGGCACGACATCGAGGTCGGCAAGTTCCCGTGGGTGGGGATCGGACGGGCGGTCGCTTCGGGCCACGCCGAGGGATTCATCAAGGTCATTCGCGACAAGAGGTACTCCGAGATTCTCGGAGCCCACATCGTCGGGCCGCACGCGACCGAACTGATCGCGGAGTTCGTGCTCGGCCGGCACCTCGAGTCGACGGTCGAAGAGATGGAGCGGGCGATCCATCCGCACCCGACCCTCTCGGAGGGAGTGGGTGAGGGCGCCTTGTCGGCGCTCGGTCGGGCGATGCACATCTGACGTGTCGGCCGACGCGGTCACCGAGCGGGCGGAGCGGCCCTGGTCCGACGACGAGGACCGGTCGCTCCGCCTCTGGATCGCACTGGCGCGGGCCTACGCCACCGTGTCGAGGGAAGTCTCGACCAAGATCGGCGAGTACGGGCTGACCACGGCCCAGTTCGGCGTGCTCGAGGCGCTCCACCACCTCGGGCCACTCCCTCTCGGCGAACTCGCCGACAAGCTGCTCGTCACGGGTGGCAACGTGACCTACGTGATGGACCGGCTCGAGGCTCGCGGGTTGGCGTCACGCTGTCGGAGCGAGCAGGACCGCCGCGTGATTTCGGCGGCGCTCACGCCAGCGGGGCGCGACCTCATGGTCGAGGTGTTCCCCGGGCACGCCACCTTCATCGCCGGGTTGACGTCGACGCTGTCGCCCGCCGAACAGGACGACGCGCGACGCCTCCTGAAAGCGCTCGGCCGCGGAATCGCCGGCGACGACGCGGCGCCGGCCGACGCAGAAGCTCAGCCGGACTGAGCGGCGGCCTCGGATTCGGCCATCGTGGGGAATTCGGGCTCGATTCCGCGGATCTTCAGAATCCGGACGATGGCCTCGCCGATCTTGTTGTTCGGTGTCGAGGCTCCAGCGGTGATGCCGAGCGAAAAGGCTCCCTGGGGAAGCCACTCCGTCTCGAGGGACTCCGGGTGCTTGGCGTCGAGTTCGGGCTTGTGCCGGATGGTGCCGGCCTCGACGTCGATGCAGCCGGCATCCTCGATGTGGTAGGTGGTCGTGTACTCCCGGCACATGTGCGCGAGGTGGTTGGTGTTCGACGAATTGTAGCCGCCGATCACGACCATGATGTCGGGAGGAGTGGCCATCATCTCCTTGACCGCATCCTGCCGCTCCTGCGTGGCCGAACAGATCGTACCGAACGAACGGTAGTGCTCGTCGATGGCATCCTCACCGTAGCGCTCGACCATGGCCATGCGCACCCGGCCGCCGATCGCCAAGGACTCGTTGGCGAGCATGGTCGTCTGGTTGGCCACCCCGATACGGTCGAGGTCGATGTCGGGGTCGAAGCCGTCGCTCGACTTCTCGCCGAATCGCTCCAGGAACGCCTCGCGCGTCATTCGGCCCGGATGACGCGTGATGTAGTCACAGACCATGACCGCTTCGGCCATGTCGCGCACGATGATGTACTTGCCCTCGGGGTGCTTGAGCGCCTGCGACGCCGTGGCACGGGATTCCTCGTGCGTGTACTTGCCGTGGATGAGGGCCGTGAAGCCGTCGCGCGCGTAGCTCTCCACGCGCTTCCACACATGGAGTACCGAGCCGCAGGTCGTGTCGACGAGGATGCAGCCGATGCCCTTGAGCTCCTCGAAGGCGTGGATCGTCACACCGAACGCGGGCAGCAGCACCACATCGTCGGCCGTGAGCATGGAGAAGTCGAACTCGCCTTCGTCGTCGGGATAGATGAACTCGATCCCCATCTCCGTCATGCGACGATTCACGTGGGGGTTGTGGATGATCTCCCCCACGAGGTAGATCGTGCGCTCGGGGAACTTGTGCACCGTCTCGTAGGCGTAGTCCACGGCCCGGTCCACGCCGTAGCAGAAGCCGAACTCCTGCGCGAGCCGAACGTTGACGTCGTCGAATTGGTGCTCGTATCCGCGGGCCCGGATCCGATGGACCACCTCGGAGTGGTATTCGGCGTCGATGAGGGGCTTCACCTCGGCCTTGAGCCCGAAGCCCTTCCGGAAATAGGTCTGTTCCATGATGTCGGCGGTCGATGGAGTTCGTGCGCGCGCGAGCATCACCGAACACCGGCCGGGACCCGGAGTTCCGGGTCCGGGTACCACCTCACATGCTTGCAAGACTCGCACTTCTGTTCGTCATCGTGCCCCTGCTCGAGCTCGTACTCCTCGTACAGCTCGGCCGATGGGTTGGTTTGTGGCCCACGCTGGCGCTGGTCCTCACCACGGGAATCACGGGGGCCGCCCTCGCTCGGGCCCAGGGGTTGCGCACCCTGGCCGCCTTCCAGGGAGAGCTCGCCGGAGGACGACTCCCGAGTGGCCCGCTCATGGATGGGCTGGCCGTCCTCGTCGGGGGTGCGTTTCTCCTCACGCCGGGCCTCCTGACCGATGTCGCCGGCTTCTCGCTTCTGATCCCCACGACCCGACGGTGGATCCGCTCACGCGTGGTGAAGCGACTGGAGCGAATGCGCGCCGATGGCACACTCCAGGTCGGGATCATCTCGCCGGGAGGCGTACACTTCGGGCCCGGTTTCGGGGGCTTCCACAACCCGATCGACGATGATCCCCCGGCTTCGATGCACGGGCTCGATCCTCGCAACGAGGTCAATACGCCATGAACCACGACTTCCTGCGACGCCTGCTCGATGCCCCGGGACCCTCCGGCTTCGAGGTTCGCCCCGCCCGTGTCTGGCGCGCCGAGGCGGAGGCCTTCGCGGCCGACGTCTCGGTCGACGTGAATGGAAATTCGATGGCCGGGCTGTCGACCGGCGGATCCCCGCGGGTGATGATGGCGGGGCACGTCGACGAGATCGGTCTCCAGGTCACCCACATCGACGAGGAGGGGTACCTGTACGTCGACGAGATCGGGGGGTGGGATCCACAGGTTCTCGTCGGTCAACGCGTAAGAATCCTCGCGCGCGACGGCGACGTGCTGGGGGTCATCGGCAAGAAGGCGATCCACCTCATCAAGCCGGAAGAGCGCTCCAAGGCGTCGAAGACACGCGACCTCTGGGTCGATGTCGGCGCCGCGGATCGAGACGAAGCCACCTCCATGGGACTGCGCGTCGGCGATCCCATGGTGCTCGACCAGACGATGATCGAACTGGCCGGCGACCGCATCGCCAGTCGGGCCATCGACAACCGGATCGGGGCGTTCGTCGTGCTCGAGGCGCTCCGCTTGCTCGCCGACGATCCGCCGCCTGCCGCTGCGTGGGCGGTGGCCACGGCCCAGGAGGAGATCGGGTATCAAGGGGGTGGTGCCCGCTCCAGCGCGTTTTCGCTCGAGCCCGACGTCGCGCTGGTGGTCGACGTCACCTTCAGCACCGACGTGCCCGATGTGTCGAAGAAGGAGCTGGGGGAGCACGAGATCGGGGGCGGCCCCGTCTTGAGCCGAGGATCGGCGGCCCATCCCGTGGTGTTCGAGCGGCTCGTCGAGGTGGCCGAGGCCGAGGGGATCCCGTATTCGATGCAGGCCTCCCCGAGGGCGACGCGCACCGATGCCGACGGCATCCACCTCACGCGCTCGGGTGTGCCGACGGGACTCGTGTCGGTGCCGAACCGCTACATGCACTCTCCCAACGAGCTCGTCTCGCTGACCGATCTCGAGAACACGGCTCGCCTTCTCGCCGCCTTCGTGCGTAGCCTGGACGCCGACACCGACTTCACGCCTCGTTGACGGCGGTCAGCATCTCGTCTAGGGTTATAGGCTCACGAGCGACCGCGTTGAAATCGCACGAGACCGATTCCAGAGGATAACGACGTCATGTTGGACGCTACCGAGGTCATCAAGGACCTGCAGCAGATGCGCGACGAGGGCCACCTCTCCGACGCCCTGTTGCGTCAGGCCGTCAAGAAGATCGCCAAGGCGGACCCGCGCTTCGACTGGGTGGGAGTCTACCTGCTCAACGACGGCGGCGACGAGCTGTGGCTGCACAACTACGTCGGTTCGCCCACCGAGCACGCCAAGATCCCCGTCGGCACGGGTGTCTGCGGCACCGCGGTGGCCGAGATGAAGAATCTCAACGTGCCCGACGTGACGGCCGTCGAGAACTACCTCGCGTGTAACCCCGACGTGCGGTCCGAACTCGTCGTGCTCATTCGTGCGGGGGACGACATCTTCGGGCAGATCGATATCGATTCGTCCGACGAAGCCGCCTTCAACGACGACGACGATCAGTCGATCTCGCTCGTCGCCGACAAGCTCGCCGAGCAGCTCGCCGCCGAGCGCCGCTGACCCTCGACGAGGCAGGTGAGGCCGTCTCTTCGAAGAATTCGGGCCGACAACCCCGGCCCCTTCACCTTCGACGGCACGGTTACGTATCTGCTCGGTGACGTCGATGTCGTCGTGCTGGACCCGGGCCCGGATGTGGACGACCACATCCGGGCCCTCGCTCGTGCGGTCGCCGACGCGTCGCGGGTCACCGTCGTGCTCACCCACGGGCACTCCGATCACGCGGGTGGCGTCGACCGGTTGCTGGCGCAGCTCGAAACGGAGAGGGGGCGAACGGTGGGGGTGGTGGGCGCGGGCCACGTCCGCGCGGTTGGCCCCGAACGGCGCAACACGGTGACCTTCGAGGGCGGGCGTCTCGTCGCGGTCGCCACCCCGGGGCATTCGTCAGACCACCTGTCGTGGCATTGGCCCGAACAGCGGGCGCTCTTCGCCGGCGACCATGTGCTGGGGTACGGCGACACGACGTGGGTCGGGGAGTACCGCGGGTGCGTGGCCGACTACCTGGCTTCGCTCGCTCGGTGTCGCGCACTCGACCTCGAGGTGGTCCACACCGGGCATGGTCCATCGCTCGACGACCCGGCCGATGCGTTCGAGCGCTTCGAGAGGCACCGGCGCCTGCGGATCGATCGGGTGCGCGCGTTGCGACGAGATCATCCCGAACTCCGTGGGGATGCGCTCTTTCAGAGGGTCTACGGCGATATCGTCCCCCCGGGCCTCGATGGGGCCGCACGATCCTCTTTGGCCGCGCTGGAGCACTACGTGGACACGGTGGGGCCGGACGACGTACTCTGAGCGCGTGAGCGCTCCCCCGTCGATCCTCCCCGATAGCCTCGTCCGCGACCTTCGCCGCCGGCTGGGTGGGGGTGCCGTCCTCACCGAGCCGGACCACCTGTTGGTCTACGAGGCCGACGGGCTGCCGCACTACCGCCGCACGCCCGCGGCGGTCGTTTTGCCGGCCGACACGACCGAAACCTCATGGGTCGTCGAGCGCCTCCATGGAGCCGGGATTCCCGTGGTGCCCCGAGGAGCGGGCACGGGTCTGTCGGGCGGCGCCCTCGCCGGTCCCGACGCCGTCGTCGTGGGCACCGCGCGTTTGAGGCGGATCCTCCGCCTCGACCCGATCGCTCGGCGAGCCCGAGTCGAGGCCGGGGTTCTCAACGCCGACCTCTCGACGGCGGCCGCACCGCACGGACTACACTACGCCCCCGACCCATCCTCGCAGTCCGCCTGTACCCTCGGGGGGAACGTGGCCGAGAACTCAGGTGGGCCCCACTGCCTCAAGTATGGGGTCACCAGTCGGTACGTGACCGGCCTCACCGTGGTGGGGGCCGATGGTGCGGTGACCGAGTTGGGTGGAGCCTTCGCGCCGTGGCCGGATCTGCGCGGTCTCTTCATCGGGTCGGAAGGGTGCTTCGGGATCGCGACCGAGATCGAGGTGCAACTGGTACCGGTCGCTCCTGCGGCGCGCACCCTGCTCGCCGCCTTCCCCCGTCTCGACCAGGCTGGGGCGGCCGTATCGGCCATCGTCGCGGGCGGTCTATTGCCCGCCGCGCTGGAAATCCTCGACCGCGCCACGATCACGGCGGTCGAGGAGAGCGTCTTCGCTGCCGGGTACCCGCGCGATGCCGGAGCCGTGCTGGTCGCGGAATTCGACGGGCCCGACGACGCGCTCGACGACGACGCCGAACGCGCCGAGGCCATCTGCCGCCGCCACGCTGCGATGCGCGTCCGGCGCGCCTCCGAGGCGTCGGACCGAGCCCAGCTGTGGCGGGGCCGGAAGAAGGCGTTCGGCGCGATGGGGCGACTCGCCCCCGACATGGTCGTGCAGGACGCCACGGTGCCGCGGTCTCGGCTGCCCGAGGTGCTGACCACCATCACCGACATCGCCGATCGACACGAGCTGTATGTAGCCAACGTCTTCCACGCGGGGGACGGCAACCTCCACCCCAACATCCTCTTCGATCGGCGCGAGCCCGATCAGGTCGAGCGCGTGGAGGCGGCCTCGCGCGAGATCATGGCCGCGTGTGTGGCGGCCGGGGGCACGATCACGGGGGAGCACGGGGTGGGCCTCGACAAGCGCCGCTACATGCGGCTGGTGCACGGTCCCGACGAGCTCGAAATGATGGACCGGGTGCGATCCGTCTTCGACCCGCGAGGGCTGTGGAACCCTGGTAAGGTGCTGCCGGACGCGGTCGCGAATACCGATGCCGGGACGGAGGCGGCCGGCCTGCCGGCTTCTCTCGAGCCCGCGGCGCCTGCAAAGCAGGGTGTCGTTCGCCCGGAGTCGGAGGCCGATCTCGCCGGCTTGCTGCAGCGAGCGGCTCGAGAGGGGTGGCGGGTGGCTCCGCAGGGGAGCCGCGAGGCGGGTCGCGCCGACATCACCATCGATGTGGGCGGCCTCGCCGGTGTGATCGAGTACGAACCGGCCGACCTCACGATCACGGTGGGGGCGGGGCTTTCGTTCGCAGCGCTCGACGAGGTGACGGCGGCGGCTGGACAGTGGCTTCCGTTCGACGTGCCGAACACTCGCCAGGCGAGTGTCGGTGGGCTGGTGGCGCGGGGCCTCGAAGGAGCGCTCGCGCTCCGGTTCGGCGCTCTGCGCGATCTGGCCCTGGGGCTGACGATCGTCACAGCCGAGGGACGTGTCGTTCGTCTGGGGGGGAGGGTGGTCAAGAATGTGGCCGGGTTCGACCTACTGAAGCTCGTCGTCGGTAGCCGCGGGGCCCTCGGCATCGTGACCTCCGCGACTCTGCGCCTGTACCCGCGTCCCGAGGTGGATCGGAGCTGGGTGTTTCGCGCACCATCGCCCTCGGAGCTGATCGCACGTGCGTCGGCCCTCGCCGAGATCGCGGTGGCCCCCCACGCGGTCGAACTCACCTGGCAGCCCGGAGGGGCGGCCTTGATGGTCCGCGCGCTCGGGTCGCCCGCTCTGGTCGACGCCTTCGCGCGTTCGGCTGGGTCGCTCGTCGACGGTGCCGAAGTCGTCGAAGGCGAGTCGGCTCGCCGATTCCGTGCGGAGCTGCGCGGCGGAGTCTCGTCCTCGCCCGCCCGGGTGCGCCTGTCGATGGCGCAGGGGGGTCTCGCCGGCCTGCTCCGCGACGCCCTCCTGCGGGCCCGCGAGTCGGGGGCGGAGCCGCGCGGATGGCTACTGGCGGATCGGGGTGTGGCAGGGGTCGGGCTTCCCGAGGGGGCCGTCGCGGACGGCTACGCCGGCTCGTTGCCGCCGACGGCCTCGATATGGGCGGCCGGCCTCAAGAGGGCCTTCGATCCGGCGGGTCTGTTGCCCGCGGGGCCCTTCCCTGTGAGCGCGCCGCAGGCGCAGGGTGGGCTGCGGTCGTGACCCGGCGACTCACCGACGCCGTCGATCAGGCGTCGGCCGCACTCGATACCTGCGTCCACTGCGGCTTCTGCCTCCCGGCGTGTCCGACCTATGTGCGCCTCGGCGACGAGGCCGACTCGCCCCGGGGGCGTCTTCACCTCATGCGCGCCGTCGCCGAGGGCCGGATCGATGCGTCGTCCGACGTCTTCCAGCTCCACCTCGATCGATGTCTCGGGTGCAGAGCGTGCGAGCCGGTGTGTCCGTCGGGGGTGCCCTATGGATCACTGCTCGAGATGGCCCGCGAGTCGGCGCGGAGTGCTCGCCCGCCGAGTCGTGCCACCCGGGCGATGCTCTGGCTGTTCGATCGTCCGCGACGCCGCCGAATCGTCCTGGGGCTTGCCCGATGGATGCGCGGGCTCGGCCTGGCACGGTTGTGTGGGGCGTTTCTCTCCGGCAACGCCACCGCGCCGATTCGACGCGCTCTACTGATGCTCGACGGCAGTCGAGCGTGGAGCGCGGCGCGCTTTCCGGGAGGAGGAGTTCGACCTTCCAGCGGTGAGCCCGACTCCGGCCGGGCGCGCATCCCGGACTCCGATGCCGCACGCGCCGCTCTGCTCGACGGGTGTGTGCAGGGTGATCTGTTCGATCGGGTCAACCGAGCGACGCAGGCGGTGCTTCGCGTCAACGGCCTCGAGCTCGTCGGCGCACCCGGTCAGGGCTGCTGTGGCGCCATCCACGCACACGCCGGCGACATGGAGGGTGCGCGGCGTCTGGCGCGGGAGAATGTGCGGGCCTTAGAGGCCTCCGGGGCCGATGTGATCGCCGTGAACGCTGCGGGGTGTGGCGCCGCCATGCTCGAGTACCCGGCGTGGCTCGAGGAAGACCCTGCATGGCGGCTCCGGGCGGAGGCGGTGGCTCGGCGCGTCCGAGACGTGACCGAGGTCCTCGCAGACCGGGGACCGCGCGAGGGCGCACCGCTGGTCGGCGCCGTCACCTACCATCCTCCATGTCATCTCGAGCACGCTAGAGGCATCACCGAACCGCCCCTCGCGGTCCTTCGCGCGATTCCCGGTCTGGAGGTGCGCATGGCGGAGCGCGCCTCGGAGTGTTGTGGGGGGGCTGGGATCTACGGCGTCACTCATCCCGAACTCGGCGGTCGAATCGGCGCCGACAAGGCCCGGGCCCTCGCCCGGACCGGGGCCGCGTGCGTGGTCACCGGCAACCCGGGGTGCATGATGCAGATTGCCGCGTTCCTCCGCGATGAACGGGGCGACTTCGACGTCGCCCACCCGGTCGAGGTGCTGTACGAGAGCTACCGCCGGGCGGGCATCACCCGCTGATCCGGGTCGTTCTCACGGCGAGAGTCTCGATGCGCTCACGGTCGACGGCGACGCCGATTCCCGGTTCCGTCGGCACCCGCATGGTGCCCTCGATGACTTCGAACTCGGGATCGACGATGTCGGCCTCCCAGTAGCGTCGGCTCGCGGAAATGTCGCCCGGTAGGGTGAAGCCGGGGAGCGATGCCAGGGCCACGTTGTGTGCTCGGCCGACGCCGGATTCGAGCATGCCGCCGCACCACACGGGGAACCCGGCATCGACCATGCGGTCGTGGATCTTGCGACTCGAGGCGAATCCGCCTACGCGTCCAGGTTTGATGTTGATGGTTCGGCACGCCCCGAGCGCGAGTGCGAGTTCGGCGTCGCCGTCGGATTTGATCGACTCGTCGAGGCACACCGCGGTGTCGATCCGCTTCTGCAGCTGCGCGTGGTGGAACACGTCGTCGTAGCGCAGCGGCTGTTCGATCATCGTGAGCGCCAGGGGGTCGAGTCGGCGCAGGTGGTCCACGTCGTCGAGCGAGAAGGCCGAGTTGGCGTCGGCCATGAGGGGCACGTCGGGGAATCGAGCCCGTACGCGGGACAACATGTCGACGTCGCGACCCGGCTTGATCTTGATCTTGATCCGTGCGTACCCCTGTTCGACGTAGTTGGCGACGGTCTCGAGCAGGAGTTCGTCGGTCGCCTTGAGACCGACACTCACACCCACGGGGACCGCGGTGCGAGTGCCGCCCAACATCTGCGACAGGGACACCCCGGCTGCGCGGGCGACGAAGTCCCATCCGGCCATTTCGATGGCCGCCTTGGCCATGGGGTGGCCCCGTACCCACGCCATCGGTGCAACGAACTCCTCCACCGAATCGAAGGGTCGCCCCACCACAGCGGGCAGCAGGAACTGCGTCAACATCTCCCATGCGGTATCGGTGGTCTCGTACGAGTAGGCCGGCTCTTCCATGGCCACGCACTCCCCCCAGGCCTCGAGCCCCTCGCCCTCCAGGGTGAGGAGCACGATGCGCCGATCCTGTCGCCCGCCACTCGAGATCTCGAAGTACTCCCGCAAGCGAAGGGGGATCTCTCGGAGGGTCGCGCGTTCGATGATCACGTCAGGGTCCTCGTGGTGGCAGTGGATGGATCGTCGTCGGGGGTCCGGACGAGCAGGTACCCGGGGGATCGGGAATCGCGGATGAATTCGCCCACGGACCAGCCGCGCCCCAGGTAGTGCTCGAGCACGATCCGCGTCCGTGCTCTCCAGGCTCGGGCGACCTCTGGCGCTTGCCCGAGGAGGGTGCCGAGGTCGCGCGGCACCGACACCCGCACACGAGAGGCGTCGAGGCCGAGTCGAGGCTCGCCGGGGCGGGCGATGGCTGCTTCGTCGTCACGACCTTCCGGCGCCACACCGAGAGCCGACGGATCAGCGGGGTCGAAGGCCAGAGGCCATCCGCACCCGGTGAGGCGCTCCTCGACGCGAGCGCTGTCCAGGGCCCAGTGGGCGATCAGTCGATCGGTGCCGATACCCGCGTGGAGGGGCGAGTCGGTCTCCCCGTACATGTCGCGCCGGTAGTCTCTCGCGACCACGCCCAGTCGAGCGAAGTTGAAGTAGGCGTTTTCCGCGCGCAGCGGGTCGAAGGTCCAGAGCATGACACGCACACCCCGCTCCAGGAGCAGCTCCCGTTGGTGGAGTTTGAGGGCGCGCCCGATCCCGCGACCCCGGGCCGAGGGTCGCACGGCCAACATGTCGGACCAGTGCACCACCTCGCCGTCTCTCAGTCCGGTCATGCCGAAGACGAAGCCGAGTAGCACACCGTCGGGCGACCATGCACCGGAGGCCACTCCTCCGAGCATCTGCGCCACCTTGAGAATTGCGGTGGGGACACGCTCCGAGAAGCCCGAACCCCAGGTCTCCTCCTGCAGGGCGACGCAGGCATGGAATTCGGCGAGGTTCGCGAGCGGGTGAATCTCGACGTCTGCGTCGTAGTCGGGTGGCGGCGATGCTTGGCTCACGATGGACCGTTTCCGAAGTCGAAGGCCGGCGTACGGAGGCGCACGCGGCGTGTGGGGAGACCCAGCGCTCGCACGAACAGCTGGCGCACGCCCCGGCCTACCGCGCCGTCGTCCGTGGGGTCGTCGACCCCCTCGGCCAGATCGCCTCGAAGCCACCGGCGAAGCTCGTCGAGATCCGACAACGACAGGGTCTCCATTTCGACCACTGCCAGATAGTAGTAGCGACCCGGCTCTCGCGGGCGAAGGTCGAGGTCGAACGACGCTTGAAGGTGACCCCTCACCTCGGCGAGGCCTTCGAACCGGGCCGCGGGCCGCGCCGGCAGCTCCACTTCGTAGAGCAGAGTGACGGGGTCGTAGATGACGGTGGCCCTCCACTCCGCGCTTCCCGTCTCGGAGTCGAACAGGCGATCCCGCCACAGCTCCGCATCGACATGCACCCGCAAGGGAAGGCCGCGATGGATCGCCTCTGCAAGTGAACGGTCGTTCATCAATTCGTCGAGCTCGACCACGACCCGTCCCGACGCGGCCTCTACCCAGAGCAGCGCTTCTGTGTCCTGGGCGTGCGCCGCCGCCCGCAGAGCGGTGCCCGGAAGGGCACCACCTACAGCGAAGAGAACGAGCGCGGCAAGCGACGACCGACGGTTCACGAAGCGATCAGAACCGGCGCTGAAGGCGGAGGAAGAAATTGACCCGCCGATCGTCGCCGCTCAGGGGATAGGCCCAGTAGGCGCCCAGGCCACCCAGCATCACACCGGCGCCGATGTCGGCTACGGATCGCTCGTCCGGGAAGTCGCCCTGCTGACTCCACCCACGCCCCGCGTTGAAGAAGAGGAGCCACGACGGGTTCAAGTCGACCCCCGCCAGGAGTCCCCCACCCCCCGTGAATCCTGCCTCGTTTCCGCCCCCCGTGAGGTCGATGCCGAGCCGACTACGGTACTGGAGCTGGAAAAGTGCGACGCGGCCGCACCCGTATCTCGGGTAGGTGGGTTCGGCCTCTCCGGTGCCTCGGTGCACGGTACTGATGAGCTCGCTCCGCGCACCGCAATCGAGCTCGTGGAGACGAAAGCCGGGAAGCGTGCCTTCGCCGCCCAAGGTGCGCTGGAAGGGCGCCGGGGGCAGGTCACCGTCGAGGGAGCCCGCCCCGACCACGCGCAGAGCGAGGTCTTGATTCGGCGACAGGCGCGCGTGCCGCCGGAACTCGATGAAGCCGGTCGTGAAGGTCTCATCCACCTCGGTCGGCGGACCGATTGGCATCAGCGATTCATCGACGCCGAGCGACGTGCGCAGCTCCCCGCCCACCCCGCGGGTGATGCGCCCGTCCACGTACCAGCCGTCGGTCGCGTCGTCGGGGTCGTTTCGTTCATCCCAGACCAGCCGAGCCGTCAGCGTCTCCAGATCGCCGACCGGCATCAGCGGCTGGGCGCGCCACGGACGATCGTTGCGGCGAAGCGTCCAGGGACTGCCGGTGGGCAGCGAGGTCATGTCGATGTTGCGGTACTCGAGCGAGAACTCCGCCGACGTACCAGGGATCTGGGAACGCGCGAAGGCGCTCCAGCCGCGCTCCTCGAAATAGTCGCGGTAGTCGAGATGGAAGATGAAGGCCGACATCGACGCCTCGAGATTGCCGAGCCGCCAGTCTTCGACCGGGGTGACCTGCGAGAACACGCTCGCCCCCAGCCCCAGACGGGCGGTCGGTGGGCCGAACGTCTGATCGACGAGAAAGCGAAAGCCGAGATCGTCGCGGGTCTGGTCGTGTTCGGTACGCCAGATGCCCAGCGCCTCCACGCGCAGGGGATTCCGGCTCGACGTTCGGAATACCGGTCCGAACAGAATCGGGAGCCCCTCGACGCGGTTGTATGCCGTGCCAGAGCGAACGGTGATTCGGGCGCCCCCCAGGTAGAGGCCGCGCCGACCTGCCGACGAAGCAGGGGTGAGGATCACTTCGTCGCCGCGCGCCACCAGGCGGAGGCGGTCCGGCATGATCTGGACCTCGCCTGGCAGGCCGCCGTCGGGCGCCGAAATGATCCTCCCGCCGACGACGAGGACGTCGCCCGTGACCCGTCCCCCTTCTTCGACCTCGAGATCACCGTTGACGACGACCAGGTCTCCCTCGATGCGCCCCGCCACGACCAAGTCTCCCCCCAACGCCCCCACCGCTCCCACCAGGGTCTGTCCCGGAGCGAGGCGAGTGCGTCCGTTGAGACGCGTCGTGGCCGGGTCGTTGAGAAAGGCGAGCACGCCGTCGACGAACTCCGGCGGTGGCCCCGCGGGCGGGTCCGGCTGCTGTCCCGAGCCAGGGAGTCCGATGCAAAGGGCCGCGAAAGCGGTGAGGAGTGGGGGGGTGAAGCGAATCCTCATGGGATCTCCAACAGCGGTGGCCCGAGGGCCGTCTCATCGGTGTGACCGGGTGCGCGTCGACCTACTGAGCACCCTTCGAGTCGTCGTCGCGCATGCCGAGGCGGCGCATCCGGCGGTACAGGTTGGCGCGGTCCGTCTTCAGTCGGCGGCCCGCCTCGGCGACGCTCCCGCTCGCCTGCTCGAGTGCTCCCTCGATCTGCGCCCTCTCGTAGGCGTCGAGCCGATCGCGCAGTGGTCGCTGGTCTTCGGGGTCGAAGGTCGACGAGGGGCTCGACGTGGGGCCCGACAGCACGAGGGCCACCTCGGCTTCGCCGATCTCCTCTCCCGAGTGCAAGATCGTGAGTCGCTCCACCACATTGAGCAGCTCACGCACGTTGCCGGGCCACCGGTAGGCACGCATGGCGTCGAGTGCGTCGCCCGACAAACGGGCGGGGGGTAGCCCATGCCGTCGGCGCAGCCGATGGAGCGCGTGTTCGACGAGCAGCGGGAGGTCGCCGCGCCGCTCGCGCAGCGGGGGCATCGTCAACGGCACGACGTCGAGGCGGAACAGCAAGTCTTCACGGAAGCGCCCTTCGGCCACTTCACGTCGGAGATCCCGATTCGTCGCGGCGACGACACGGACGTCGACGGGGATCGGCCGCTGGCCGCCCACCCGCTCCACGACGCCGGCCTCGAGGGCACGAAGCAGCTTGGCCTGCGCTTCGGGTCCGAGGTCGGCGACCTCGTCGAGAAAGAGCGTTCCGCCGTCGGCGAGTTCGAATCGACCGCGCCGACGAGACGTCGCACCGGTGAATGCCCCCTTTTCGTGGCCGAACATCTCGCTCTCGACCAGGTCACGGGGAATCGCGGCCGAATTGACCCGGATGAACGGGCCCGCACGGCGTTCCGACAGGCCGTGGATGGCCGTCGCGGCCAGTTCCTTTCCCGTCCCGCTCTCGCCGGTGATCAGGACGCGCGCCTCGGTAGGGGCGACCTTGCGGATCAGCGTGCGCACCCGCTCCATCGGTTCGGACTGGCCGACCAACTCGGCCTCGGGTCCCAGCTCCTCCCGGAGGGCACGGGTGAGATCGCGCGCCCGAGCCACCTCGCCGGCGCCGCGCACGGTGAGCAGCACGGCTTCGGGCGTGAGCGGCTTCTCGATGAAGTGGAATGCGCCCAGGCGAGTCGCTGTCACGGCATCGGCCAGAGACGCCTGGCCGCTCATCATCACCACCGCCGCCGAGGGCGCGACCTCGAGCAGTCGAGGCAGCACGTCGAGCCCGCTCTGACCGGGAAGCGCTAGATCGAGCAAGACCACCTCGGGGGATCGGGCCGCGGCCTCGTCGAGGCCTGCTTCGGCCGATCCAGCCTCGCGCACGTGGTGGCCCTCGGCCTCGAGCAAGGCTCGCAAGGCACGCCGGATGTTGCCCTCGTCGTCGACGATCAGGATGTCCATGGACTCTCCTGACTCGAGGCGCCGACCGGGGCATCGATCGGCCAGCGCAACTCGAACTCGGCCCCGCCCTCGGGTCGGTTGCGGGCGGTGGCGGTCCCGCCGTGGATTTCCGCCGCGCGTCGCACCATCGCGAGACCGAGGCCCGAGCCCTTGTGACGCGTGGTCACGTCGGGCAGCCAGATCTCGTCGAGCAGATGTTCGGGAACGCCGGGACCGTCGTCTCGAACCACGAGGCGCACGACGCCCGGGCCCGGCCCGAGAGCGAGCTCCACCTCGACCTCGCTCGACCTCCCGGTGTCGGGGAGGTCGGGCGCCCCCTCCGAAACGGCTTCCACGGCGTTCACCACGAGGTTCCGCAAGGCCTGGGCAATCACGTCATGGTGCCCGTTGGCGAGGGGGATCGCCGTGTCGGCGCGAAGACGCACGCGTACCTCGGGGGAATCGTGTACGTCGACGACGGCGCGGCACAATTCGACCAGGTCGATGTCGGCGGGCGGCCCCTCCGGAGGGCGGCCGAACCGCGCGAACGAGCGCGCCATGTTGTCGAGCCGGTGTACCTCCTCCAGCAGAATCTCCGCAGCCTCGCGCACCTTGGGGTCGTCGTTTCTGGCGAGGGTCGAGGCACTCATGCGCATCGGTGTCAGCGGGTTCTTGATCTCGTGCGCGACCCGGCGCGCCATCTCGGTCCAGGCGCGGAGCCGGGCGCTCTCGACCTGTTCCTTGCGGGCGGTGTCGAGGCGTGCCGCGCCCGTACGCAAGGCGCGGCGAAGAACGCGGTACTCGCGCACCCCCGTGCCTGGACCGCGGTCGGGAGGGAGCGGTTCACCGGCGCCGATGCGCTCCGTCCAATCGACGAGTTCCTGGATCGGCGCCGAGAAGTTTCGCGCGAGCAGCCGTGCGACCCAGGCGGCGATCCCGCTCAAGACCAGGGTGACGGCCACCGCGATCCACGGAAGGAGGCGGACGGCCCGATCGGCCACCAGCGCGTACAGACGCGATTGCCGAACGCTGGCCGAGAGGGCCTCGGTGTGCGATTCCGCGGCGCGCGCGACCACGCTGTCGGCGGGTGCTGCGGAGCGGGCGGCCTCCACGAGTTCGCGGCCTGAAGCCGCCACCGCGTCCCACGGCCCGAGGGTGCCCGTCGTCGACCCCACCTGACGCACCGCGAGCGCCCCACCGATGAGAGCCAGTGCCGTCGGAACGACGGCCACGGCGAGAAGTGCGGCGAAGACGCGACTGCGAAAGCTGGTGATACGGACCATCTTGCGATCCTTGCGCGTCGACCCGAACCCGGAGAACTCTGGAAAGAGGGCCCGTGTAGGAACAAGAGGTGGATCCGACGGGCCATCGAAGGTTGACGCGGTTGCGATTGTGCGGCAAGAAAGGAGTTCACGATGATCCTCCCGACGATTCGTGCCTCGATCTCACGAGACGATGCCCTGCATCTCGTCGAGCTTCTCGGGCGCAACGACGCGGAGCTCCGTGACGCGGCCCGCCAGCGGCTGGAGGACCATGGAGTGGACGCCCTTCTCGACGACCCCCGAGTGCGGAACGCGCTCCTCACGGACCCGGATGTGCGCGTCCCACCCGGCGTCGTGTTCTTCGTGCTGGTGCGGCAGGCCTTGATCGAGAGTGGGGTCGACGATGCCCCGACCGCCGACTTCGTGGCGTCGCTCGTGCTCGCCTTCGGGCGGGCCCGCGCCGCCTATCGCCCCAGCGACGACGACACGACCGAGTACTTCTACCTGGTCGATCTGCTCGCGGAGCTTCGTTCGGCCGATACCCGGCGGGCGTTCTTGCTGCGATCCCATCTGGGCAACTACTCGCTCTGGCTCGCCGGGCTGTTTCCCGACTACCTCGAGCGCCGGCACCGGCGGCGCGGCGCGCCGTCGATGGGCTACTTCGACCGTCTCGGTTCGTCGGGCTATGCCGTCGCCGCCCAGAGTCGTGAGGCGGAGGTTCTGGGAGTGCGCGACGTGTTCGATCGCGTCGGTCGGGACTTCGTGAAGGTGCGCTTCGCCCTCAATCATGTATCGGAGCGCGTGATGTGGCCGTCCGGCGGGGATCCCGTGAGTCGGCTGATTCGAGGGGTGGAGCGGGACAGCCGATGAAGCGGAACGACGGGGTCGAGGTGTGTCCCCACTGCTGGATGGTCAATCCAGGTCCGTTCCGACTGTGCTCCCGCTGCGGCGCCGCGATGGACACGCTGCTTCAAGAGTCTGGAGGGTTGCGTCGGTCGGCGCCCATCCAGAGTCCGGTCCCGGTCGATGGATCACGGATTCGGCCTCTGGGCCGGGTCGTGCTGGGCGCCTTCGTGGTGATTCTCGCCCTCGGCTACTTCGTCCAGCTTCTTCCCCCAACGAACGGATTCGAGGGGAGGGCCGCCGAGGCCGCGTTCCCCTGATTCACCCGGGGCTCGTTCGGCTCGGTCGCTGACGGGCGAAGGATGCCCACACCGCGTGCAGAACTTCCACCCGGGCCGCATCCGGGTCCCGCATCCGCACCAGACGCCCTGCGCGCCACCGCACCATGGGCATACGCGAGCCCCGGACGGCACCACCCGACGGCAGCTGGCGCAGGGAGAGCCCGCCGACGGATCACCTCGGAGCACTCGTGCCGCCTCGAACTCCAGGGTACGCCCCTCTGCCACCGCTCGTCGGGCGTCGTCGGCGAGGCTCGTCATGCCCGCTTCTCGCGCGAGACGCCGCAGCGTCATCGCGCTGGCGCCGCTCGTCACCGCCTCGCGCAGTCGGTCGTCCATGGCCAGAACCTGGAAGATCCCGGTTCGACCCGAGAAGCCCTCCTGGCATTCGGCACATCCTCCGCCCGCGCAGCGACGGCAGACCACGCGCACCAGTCGCTGCGCGATCACTCCGGTGAGGCCGGCGGCCACCAGGTAGGCCGGCACGCCCATATGAAGCAGGCGAGCCACCGCGCCGGGGGCGTCGGTCGTGTGGAGGGTCGACAACACGAGGTGGCCGGTGACGGCGGCGCTCATGGCGATCTCTGCCGTCTCGCGGTCACGGATCTCACCGACCATGATCACATCGGGGTCCTGCCGCAGACTGGCTCGCAGCGCTGCCGCGAAGGTGAGCCCCGCGCGCGATGCGACCTGCACGTGCACGACCCCCGGAATGCGGTACTCGACCGGGTCTTCGAGCGCGACGACGTTGAGGCGCCCTCGGTCCAGGGCGCCGAGAATCGCCTTCAGGGTGCTGCTCTTGCCCGAGCCGGTCGGCCCGGTGGCGAGGACGACCCCCTGATGGGCCCCGATGATGCGCTCGAGACGGCCGCGCTGCCGGGGCGAGAGACCCAGAGCGGGTAGGCCGCCGGGCACCCGGGCGGGGTCGAGGACCCGCACCACCGCCTTTTCGCTCCGGCCCACCGGCAGGGTGGAGACCCTCAGCGAGAGGGTGACGGTGTCTCGGTCGATCGAGAGGCCGCCGTCCTGGGGGCGTCGGCGGACCGAAATGTCCATGCCCGCCATGATCTTGAGCCGTGACAGCACCGCGTTGCGAACCCCCGCTGGGAGCTCGTGGGTGTGACGCAGGATCCCGTCGATACGGTGCCTCACGACCAGTCGGTCGCCGTCGGGCTCGAGATGGATGTCGGAGGCACGCTGGTCCAGCGCCGTGGCGATCATCTCGTCGACCAGGCGGACCACCGGAGCCGCCGAGGCCGCCTCTTCGAGTGCGTCGGGGTCGTCGTGACCCTCGTCGGGTGTCAGGTCGGCGACCAGGTGGTCGAGTTCCCGGCCGTATGCGGCGTCGAGCGCCTGGCCGAGGGTCGATGGGGAGACCACGACGGCCTCGACACGGCGACCCGTGCGAAACCCCACGTCGCGAAGGGTCTCGAGGTCGAGAGGGTCCGCCGTCGCCACCCGGAGGCGGCGTGGACCAGCCGCCAACGGCACCACACACGATGCCCGCGCACGCTCGCGATCGAGGAGCCCTGCCGCGGCGGGGTG
Organism: Longimicrobiales bacterium; assembly: GCA_028279425.1. Lineage (GTDB taxonomy): Bacteria > Gemmatimonadota > Gemmatimonadetes > Longimicrobiales > Gaopeijiaceae > Gaopeijia. The sequence goes on from JANQNV010000316.1 coordinate 22,812, forward strand.
TGGGTCGAGCGGTGGCTCGCCGTATCTCAACCCGAGCTGTCGAGCGAGCAGCCGCGCCACGGTTTCGGCGTCGACCCATCCCTTGCGGACGAGGAGTTCGCCCAGGCGGAGTCCACTCCCGGCCTGGAGCTGAAGGGCCTCTTCGACTTGAGCCTGGGTCACGCGGCCGGTGTCGACGAGCAGGTGACCGAGGATCTTGGGCGGGGCGGCGGTCGTGGGATTCGGCACGCCCACACGTTGCCGCCGGGGCCCGGGCGGTAGGATGGCCTGGCGCGGCGGTCCCTACGGCCACGTCGTCGACACTAGTCGTCGCCCCGCGCTCCGTCACTCGCGCCCACCTGATCCAGGACGGCCGAGGCGACGTCGCTGAGGCTCGCGAGGGCGGCGGCGAGGTCCGCAGCGCCGGGCCCGACGGCGAGACCGAGCGCCGGATTCCGGGTGTGTCCGACCCCGACCTCCTCGACGTTGCCGTGGTCGCTGACCACGAGGAGGGCGCGGTCGTCGGCCAGCCCCTGAAGGATCCCGTCCAGAAACCCGTCTACGCGCTCGAGCGATGCAACCGCCCCCGCCATCCCGCCTCGATGTCCGGCCGTATCGGTGCTGTAGTGCGCGAAAAAGGTGAGGTCGTGCGCGTTGGCGATCGCGGCCAGGTTCACACCCGCCTGGGCGGGTGCGATCGCGGGTGCGGCGTGGTCGCCGATCCAACGTCGCCAACCGTCGTTGACGATTTCGCTGGCCACGGCGCGCCCCTGGGCCAGGTCGTTGTGATCGCGTGTGAGCAGCCCTGCGGCCTTGGCGGCGAGGGGAGGGCCCGCGACTCGCCGGCGGTGACGCGCGCCCGGCCAGTCGCTCGGATACGCGTTGGCGAAGGCGGCGGTTCGGCCGCCCTCGAGGGCCCGGCCGAGGAAGTTGTCGCGCTCCACGAGAGGGCGCAGGCGGACCGGCACCCACGGGCCGAAGTGGCTCCCGTGCAGCTCGGCCGCGTTCGTCCCGGTCAGCAGCGTGGCCTGGCCAGTCCCGCTCTGGGGCAGCCCGTCGATGCCGAGGGTGGCGTCGAGGGGAAAGGCGTGCACATGTGCGTCGACGCGGGCGACGATGGGCTCGGCGAGGCTCGGCATCGAATCGCCGAGCAGTCGCCGAAGCGTCGGGAGTCGGGCCCGGAAGAACGGATTGACCCCGGGGTCGGAGCGTCCGATCCCGACCCCGTCCAGAAAGACGACCAGAAGTGGGGTCAGGGTCCGGCGGGCCGGATGTCGACGGTGACCTGCACCTCGATGTGGCCCATGTCGGCCCGGTCGCGCATCGCGTCACGCACGCGAGGCTCCACCTTCTTCCACGCCTCCATCACCCCGTCGCGCAGGCGAGCCCGCAGAACCCGGAGGGCGTTGACGTCGGCACGCGTCGTCTTGGTCTCCTTGCGCGCCTCCAGAAGATCGTTCTCGACGATCTCGAAGGGTGTCATCCCGAAATCGTCGGCTCGATCGTGATCCAGGTAGCGGATCGCGAGGCTGACGTCTCCGCGGGCGTGGTGACTGGACACGTCGCCGACGGCCTGGAAGCGCTGGGCGAGCGGGCCGAGGGCCGCCGACTGCGCGCAGGTCACGTAGCCCCGTTCCACGGCCTTGAAGATGCGCTTGATACGCTCGGGCGTGGTGGCATCGACGTCGGGCACTTCGGTGTCGAGCTCGCGACCGTTGGCCTGACGCTCCGAGCCGCGCATTCCGCTTTCGTCCCGGCTACGTGCCCGGTCGATACTGTCGAGAATTCGGTCGGGATTGGTGCGGAACGACATGCGGGGACCTCATACGGCGGGTTGAATCAAGGACCCTGACGATAACCTCGGTCCGCGCCGCCGGCCAAGCCCGAATGCGAGCTGGAAGATTCCGCTGGTCGCCCCCGTAGACGATACTGTACGGCCTGGGGCGACCCGTGGTCTCGCCCTGCTTTCGACGATCCCGACACCGAACAACGTGGAGTCTGATTTCATGCGTTCCAGAGCCCTCCTTCCGACGTTGCTGGTCGCCCTCCCCCTGGCGGGATGTGCCGGCGGTACCGCCGCCCCCGGCCAGATGTCGGGGCCCCCTGCCCTCGCGTATGCGCCCCCTCCTGCGGGAACGGCGACCTACGTACAGGGCGATACGGTCCAGATGGAGATGGACATGGGTGGCCAGATGATGGATGTCACCGTGGCCATGTCTTCGTTGCTCGACCTCGCGTACGCGGGCACGGGCGACGCCATCGAAGTGACGGCCACCTATCGCGACTTCGAGATTACGGCGAGCAATCCCATGGCGGGGACGCAGAGCGGCGACGAGAGTGAGATCGACGGGCCGATCGTCTTCACGATCGATCGCCGAGGCGAAGGCACTTTGGTCTCGGCTCCGACCATCGACGGAGTCTCGGCCCAGGCCGTGAGCCCGGCTTCGATGGCGGCGGGCTTCTTCCCCCGGCTCCCTGGCCGTGCCGTGAGTGCGGGCGAAATGTGGACCGATACCGTCAACATCAGCACCGACGAGGAGACGGGCACGAACGAGGGGACCACGATCTACGAGTTCACCGCGGTGGGCGACACGGTCGTGAATGGCGCCACCCTGCTGAAGGTCACGTTCAACAGCACGGACGAGCGCATGACCGAAATGTCGCAGATGGGTGCCGAAATCACACAGGACGTGTCGGGCGAGGGTGAGGGATTCTACCTCTGGGACGCCGGGCGCAGCCTCGTGGTCGAGCAATACATGGAAGCCCGGCTCCGCGGCACGATGGAAGTGTCGATGGCCCCGGTACCCTTCGGGCTCGACATGGTGGTCGTACAACACCTGAGGCTCGACGAAGGAAGCTGAGCCTACGGTAAGGGGCGGGCCGCCGATGGAGGCCGACGCTTCGGACGGCACCTCTACGAGGCCCGCCCCCCTACCTGTGCGGTTCGCACAGGTCTTCATCTCGCCGATTCGGCTCTTCGACGGTCTGGGGGAGCGTCCCGTCTGGGGTGCGGCTCTCGTGTTGGGCGGTGTTCTGGTCGTCGCCGGCATCTTCGCGATTCCCACCGACGTGTGGAACGAGTTCGTCCGGGCGCAACTCCTCGAGACGGGTCAGCCCATCCCCGAGGGGGTTCAGCTCGGGGGCCGTCTCTTTCGCTGGTTCGGGGTGGTCGGGGGAGTCGTCTTCTGGTTCATCTGGGCCTTCCTTCTGTCGGGCGTCGTCACCTTCGCCTTCGCCTTCGTGCTCGGTGATGAGGTTCACTACCGTCAGGTGCTCTCCGCGGCGGCCCACTGCCTTCTGATTCCCGCCTTGGGTGGCCTGCTGGTTCTCCCTCTGCGGGTGATGCAGCGGGACCCGCAGTTGGTGCTCAGCGTGGGCACCTTCCTTCCCTTCCTCGAGGGCTATCCGGCGGCCCTCCTCCAAAGCCTGGATCTATTCTCTCTTTGGGCGTTCGGGCTGCTCGGCGTGGCCGTCACGCGCTTCGATCGACGGCGTTCCCCCGCCGTCGCAGTCACCATCGTAGTGGGCGTCTTCGTCGGATTGATGGCGGTCACGGCTGCTTTTCAGCGCTGAGCCGATCGCGGCTTCTTCGCCGTCCTCCGCCCGATCCCTTCGAACTCGCTCGCCGTCGGCCGACTCTCCATCGATAAACGTTTTGCGCACCCAAGGTGTCTCCTTGGGAGCTTGCCCGGATCGGGGCCGCACGCAGCGCCTCACATACCCGAAGACGCTCCTGTCTCATGCTTCATAGATTCGTTCGATATTCCCTCGCCTGTGCGGCGATCGGCGTTCTGCCGGGCCCGGCGCTTGCGCAGGACGGCGCCGGTGGCGGCTCGGGTTCCGGGGGGCGTCTCGCGCCACTTCGACCGGCTCTCACCGCTGGGGTCCTCGAGGGGTCGATTCGCATCGACGGCCGACTCGACGACGACGCCTGGGGTGCCGTGCCCATCGGGACCGACTTCATCCAGGGTGAGCCGGTGGAGGGTGGCCCGGCCGAGCAGGACACCGAGGTGCGGTTCGCCTTCTCGGGAGATGCGCTCTACGTCGCTGCCCGGATGCACGACGACGACCCCGACGGGATCGCCGACCAACTGGTGCGACGCGACCAGAACGGCCAGTACGACTTCATCCGGGTGCAGCTGGACCCCAACCTCGATCGCCGTACCGGCTACGCCTTCCAGGTGAGCGCCGCCAACGTCCAGCTCGACGAGTACCTCTTCAACGATCAGAACCGCGACGGCGCCTGGAACGCGGTGTGGGAGTCGGCGGTCACCCGCGACGAGGGCGGCTGGAACGTCGAGATGCGGATTCCGCTGTCACAGATTCGCTACGACTCCGATGAAGACGTGCAGACGTGGGGCATCAACGTGTCTCGGCGCCGGCTCGCCTCCAACGAGCTAAGCTACCTGTCGCTCCGATCGAGGGTGATCGACGGGCTCGTGAGTCAGTTCGGGACGCTCGAGGGCGTGCAGATTCCCCGTTCGGTTCGCAGGATCGAGGCTCGTCCGTACACGCTCGGATCGCTCCATCGAGGCCCGACAGAGCCGGGAAACCCCTTCTTCGACGGCAGCGCCGCGACCGGTCGCACGGGGGTGGATCTCCGCCTCGGGCTCGGTTCGGCCTTCACGCTGGACGCCACACTGAATCCCGACTTCGGGCAGGTGGAGTCGGATCCGGCCTTCATCAACCTGAGTGCGTTCGAAGTCTTCCAGGAGGAGCGCCGACCCTTCTTCGTCGAAGACGCCCAGGTGTTCGACTTCCGGCTGTCGGGTCGCCAGAACAGTCTGTTCTATTCGCGTCGCGTGGGGCGCGCGCCACAGGGCGGAAGCCCGAGTGGGGCCGAGTACATCGACCGGCCCGACAACGCGACGATCCTCGGGGCCGCCAAGCTCACGGGGCGAACGGCGGGTGGGTTGTCGGTAGGGGCGCTCGCCGCCGTGACCGACGAGGAGAGCGGTCAGGCGCTGATGAGCGTCGAGGGCCAGCCCGGGATCGAGTCGTATCTCGTGGAGCCGCGTACGCAGTACGGGGTGGTGCGTGTGCAGCAGGACATGCGCGAAGGAATGACGCAGTTCGGGGGGATCGTCACGGCGTCGAACCGAAGCCTCCCCGCCAGCGGCCAGTTCGACTTCCTGCCCTCGTCGTCGTTCGCCGGGGGCTTGAGCTTCGAGCACCAGTGGAACGACCGGACGTGGAAGGTCGGAGGCTTCGTGGCCGGGTCGTACGTACGCGGAGACTCGACGGCGATCATCCGCATCCAGCGCGCGAGCAATCACCTCTACCACCGCCCGGATGCGACCCGCCTGTCGGTCGACTCCACGGCGCAGTCGCTCAACGGTCTGGAGTGGCGAGTCCAGCTCGACAAGCAGAACGGTCAGAACTGGACGGGCGGGTTGTGGCTGGGCCAGGTCACCTCGGGCTTCGAGATCAACGACCTCGGCTTCAGCCAGAATGCAGAGAAGCTCGATGCGGGGATGCGGGTGAGTTACCGGGAGATCCAGCCCGGGTCGATCTTTCGGAACTACAACATCAACTTCTTCACCTTCCACAACTGGAGTCACGAGGCCCTCGACGACGCCGGATCGTGGGATTCGTGGAGACGGGCGCACACCCGGGGGAGCTTCAACCTCAATAGCCGGGGCGAGCTGTTGAACTGGTGGGGGGTGAACGCCGACTTCTCGTTCAATCCCGACGCCTACTCCCGGAACACCACGCGCGGCGGGCCGGTGATGAAGGATCCCGGGTCGGCGCGGATGTCGCTGCGCTTCAACTCCGATCGCCGCAAGGCGCTCAGCTTCGGCGTGGGTGGCGACTACCGGACCGGCTTCGAGGGGAGCGGCGGCAACTGGGGCATGGGGGCCGAGGTCGGGTTTCGGCCCTCCCCCAACGTCGAGATGTCGGTGCAGCCGCGTTGGTCTCGGGCGACGGATGCGTCGCAGTACGTGTCGGCGACGTCGACTCTGGCGTACGAGCCGACCTACGGACGGCGCTACCTCTTCGCCGAGCTCGAGCGCAGCACATTTTCGATGGAGACGCGTCTCGACGTGAGTGTGTCGCCCACCCTCACCTTTCAGTTGTTCGCACAGCCCTTCTTGTCGAGTGGTGACTTCGTCGGGTATCGCCAGTTGGAGACGCCCTTCACCTTCGACTTCATCGACTTCGAGGAGGGTTCGGCCCTGGTCGGGACCGACGACGTGGTCTGTTCGGGCGGCGCCATCTGCTCGGTGGTCGGCGACGACGGCACCGTAACGCAGAACATCGACTTCGACGGCGATGGGCAGGCCGACTACGCCTTCCGTGATCGCGACTTCAACCAGCGTTCGCTGGTCGGCAATGCGGTCTTGCGGTGGGAGTACCGTCCCGGGTCGACGGTCTTCCTGGTGTGGCAGCGCCAGCAGCGCGGCCGCGTCGCCGACGGGTCGTTCGACTTCGCGCGCGATCTCGGCGCACTCTTCGACGCGCCGGCCGACAACGTGTTCATGGTCAAGGTCAACTACTGGCTCGGACTCTGAGCGGAGCCTGACGCGGGGTGGTCCAGTGGCGGACGGAGTAGCCATCTTGCCGGTGCTTCGACTCGCTCCGCCTACGTAGGGGACGCACGTGCCTGCACCGCTCGGCTGCCAGAGGGCCGCCTTTCAACTTCCCGCCGAACTCCACTACCTCAACTGCGCCTACATGTCGCCCCTCGCTCACCCGGTCGAGGCGGCCGTGGTGCAGGGGCTCGTCACGAAGAGGGATCCCTCGTCGGTGGCGCCGACCGACTTCTTCGAAACGGCCACGCGGGCGCGAGCACTGTTCGGTCGGCTCGTGTCGGGGGCGCCGGAAAGGGTCGCTCTTCTCCCGGCCGTTTCATACGGAGTCGCCACCGCGGCGCGGAACGTCGAGGTGGCCCGGGGCCAGCGGATCGTCGTTCTCGACGAGCAGTTCCCGGGCAACGTGTACTCGTGGCGTCGGCTGGCGGCCGAGCGCGACGCTCGGATCGTGACCGTGAGTCGTCCGGGGGGTACCGCCCCGGGAGCCGCGTGGAACGAGGCGCTTCTCGACGCCATCGACGCCGACACCGCGGTCGTCGCCGTGCCGACCGTGCACTGGACCGACGGGACGCGCTTCGACCTGGCCTCCGTCGGGGAGCGTTGTCGTGCGGTCGGGGCAGCGCTGATCGTCGACGCGACACAATCGGCGGGGGCCGTGCCGTTCGACGTCGGGGAGGTTCGCCCCGACTTGCTCGTGGCGGCGGCCTACAAGTGGATGATGGGCCCCTATTCGGTGGCCTTCGCCTGGTACGGCCCCCGCTTCGACGACGGCGTTCCGCTCGAGGAGACCTGGATCGCACGGGCCGGGAGCGAAGACTTCGGCGGGCTCGTCGACTACGAGGACCGCTACCAACCCGGCGCCGTCCGCTTCGATGTGGGGGAGCGTTCGAACTTCGCACTCCTGCCCGGAGCCGTGGCGGGCCTTCAGCTGGTGCTGGAGTGGACCCCGGAGGCGATCTGCCGGTACGTGGTCGACCTCACGGCGCCCCTCTTCGACGTCGTGCGTCAGGTGGGATTCGGCCTCGAAGACGACGCGTGGCGCAGCCCCCACCTCGTCGGGCTTCGGATGCCGCCGGGCGTCGACCTGGCCGCCCTGAAGGCGGAGCTCGACGAGGCGCGCGTGTCGGTGTCCATTCGCGGTACCTCGCTGCGGGTGAGTCCGCACGTCTACAACGACGCGTCCGATATCGCCGCGCTGGCCGATGCGATCACCCGAACCGTGACGCGTCGCGTCGCGGGCTGATCCCCCTCGCCGAGTCGCTCGCGCTCCTCGAACTCCCGGTCCTCAGGCGCCCGTCGGCCTCCGTTCCACGCTCACCACATCGCCTACGGCGACCCCGTGCTCGGCGAGCCACCCGCGTCGCACTTCGATGGCGTACATGAACGGGGCCCGGCTGTTTTTCACCTCTCGGTCCAGGGCCTCGAGGTGCTGGATGTCGACGATCCGGAACGAGGCGTCCATGAAGGCGACGTCGAGATCGACGTAGGTGTTGTCCATCCAGAAGCCGCGAATCTCCTCTTCGTCGAACACGAAGAGCATCCCCGTCCCGTCCGGTACCGAGTCGCGAAACATCAGTCCAGTCTCGTGCGCGCGCGGGGTGGAGGCGATTTCGGCGACGACGGTGTCGGCCCCGAAGACCACCCGGGCATACTCCTGGCCGGGCCCGGGATGCGCCATCCCGGGCCGGCACGCGATCACCCCCGCGAGGAGAATCCCGAGCCCGAGCGGAAGGCGGGACCGGATAGCGGGAACACTGCGGTAGGTCGGGAGCGGGTGCATGGAGGGGGGAGCAGGAGAAGACGGCCCGTGCTCGTTGGTACCGACCGCCGAAACACCCGTTCCCCGACGGCGCCGTTTCGGGGCTCTCATGTCTCGCCAAGGGGCCATTGGACCGCTAGCTTAAGCCCGCTGGCGCAGCGCCAGCGCCGACCGAACCGGGAACGTGCCCCGTGACAAGGAGGATCGCCTTGTCTCCGCTCGACACCGAACTGCTGGACATCCTCGTTTGTCCCGAGACCCACCGCCCGGTGGCGCTCGCGGATGAAGTGCTTCTGGCTCGCGTCAACCAGGCGGCAGAAGCAGGGATGCTCATGAATCGTCGGGGGGATTCCGTCGCGGGCCCCCTCGACGATCTGCTCGTGCGGGACGACGGCCTGCAGGCGTATCCGGTTCGTGACGACATTCCCATCATGCTCATCGACGAGTCCATCGACCTCGCCGGTCTTTCCGACCCGTCGTCAGCGGATGATTCGAGTCTCTGACCCCATCGACATGAAGTCCCTTCGATCGCTTCTGGGAACCCTGGTGGTCGCCCTCCTGACGGCTGGCTGCAGCCTCGAAGGAGATTATCCTCAGTCCAGCGTCGCGCCTGCATCGGATTTCGCGCAGGTCATCCACGAACTCTACGTCGACATCTTCTGGTGGACGCTGCTGATCCTCGTGGTGGTGTGGGTGGTGCTCGCCTACATCCTGATCCGTTTCCGAGCGCGGCCCGACTCGCCGAAACCGAAACAGATCCATGGCCACATGGGTCTCGAAATCGCCTGGACGATCGCGCCGGCCATCATCGTGGTCGCCATCACGGTGCCCACGATCCAGACGGTGTTTTCGACCCAGCCGAGTGACCCGGAAGGCGCGCTCGTCGTCGATGTGATCGGGCATCTCTACTGGTGGGAGTTCCGGTACCCGGATACCGGTCTCATCACCGCCAACGAGGTGCATGTGCCGGTCGACCGACCGGTCAGCTTCCGCCTCTCGTCGGACGATGTGATCCACTCGTTCTGGGTGCCGATGCTCGGTGGGAAGCGCGACGCCAACCCGATTCGAGTGCGTCCCGAGGGCGTCGATCCGACGTACAGTTGGATTCACATGACGCCGAATCAGGTCGGCACCTTCTGGGGCCAGTGCGCTGAGTTCTGCGGCGAGTCGCACTCGCTCATGGGATTCCGTGTGGTCGTCGAGTCCGAAGAGGACTTCGCGGCTTGGCAGGCCGACCTCGCGGAGCCGGTCGTGGCACCGACCGCAACCGCCGAGGCCTCTGCCGACGACGCAGAGGTGGATGCCGATGCCCCCGATACCGGCGATGCGCAGGAGACCGTCGCGCCGCCGGTACAGACCGTCGCCATCGACCCGCTGATCGAGCAGGGGCGCGAGCTCTTTCACCAGCAGACCTGCGTCGCCTGTCACTACATCGAGGGCACCAACGCACAGGGGTTGATCGCCCCCAACCTGACCCTTCTCGGTCGCCGCTCCACGATCGCGGCCGGCATGCTCGAAAACACGATCGAGAATCTCGAGGCGTGGATCAAAGCTCCGCAGGACATCAAACCCGGCGCGCTGATGCCGGGTTCGGCGGTGGCCGGTGGCAACTGGCCCGCCACGAACCTCACGGATGACCAGGTGAGTGCCATCGCGGCCTACCTGCACAGCCTTCGATAGACCTGCCTCGCGCCCACGTGCTCGACGCCGTATCACGAACGAGACGGAGACCATGTCCGTAGCCGCAGAAACCGCCGCCCCGAGCGGCACCGCCCACCACGCCGAACCGACCGGATTGTGGAGCTGGATCACCACGGTCGACCACAAGCGCATCGGGGTGATGTACTTCCTCACCTCGGTCGTCTTTCTCCTGATCGGCGGACTCGAAGCGTTGTTGATCCGGATACAGCTGTTCCGGCCGGAGAACGACTTCATCACGCCGGAGCTGTACAACCAGCTGTTCACCATGCACGGCACCACCATGATCTTTCTGGTGGCCATGCCGATGGCGGTGGCCTTCTTCAACTACATCGTGCCGCTTCAGATCGGGGCGCGCGACGTCGCGTTCCCGCGACTCAACGCTCTGTCGTACTGGATCTACCTCTTCGGCGGGATCTACCTCAACGCGAGTTGGTTTTTCGGGGCCGCCCCGAACACCAGTTGGGTCGGATACGCGAATCTGACGTCGACGCAGTTCTCCCCGGGTCTCAACGTCGACTTCTGGGTGCTCGGCCTGTCGATCCTGGGCGTCAGCTCGATCATGGGGGGAGTGAACTTCATCACGACGATCGTGAATCTGCGGGCCCCCGGCATGAAGCTCATGCGGATGCCGCTGTTCACCTGGATGACCTTCGTCACCAGCTTCCTGCTGATCACGGCCCTCCCGGTCATCGCGGTCGCCCTCATCCTGCTCGCGTTCGACCGCTTCTTCGCCGCGAACTTCTTCAATGTGGCGGCGGGTGGTGACCCCGTGCTCTGGCAGCACCTCTTCTGGATCTTCGGTCACCCGGAGGTCTACATCCTCGTGCTGCCGGCCTTCGGCGTGATCTCCGACGTGATCCCCGCGTTCTCTCGCAAGCCACTCTTCGGATACCCGGTCGTGGTCTACGCCGGTGTGCTCATCGGCTTCATCGGGTGGGGGGTCTGGAGCCACCACATGTTCACGTCGGGAATGGGACCGATCGCCGACTCCTTCTTCGTGGCGACGACCATGATCATCGCCATTCCGACCGGGGTGAAGATCTTCAACTGGATGGCGACGATGTGGGGGGGCGCCATCCGCTTCACCACGGCGATGAACTTCGCCATCGGCCTGGTCGCCCTCTTCACGGTGGGCGGACTCTCCGGGGTGATGCACGCCTCCGCACCGGTCGACCTTCAGCAGCACGACTCGTACTTCGTGGTCGCCCACTTCCACTACGTCATCGTGGGCGGAATTCTGCTCGGGATGTTCAGCGGGATGTACTACTGGTTCCCGAAGGTGACCGGGCGCTTCCTCGACGAGAAGATCGGCGCGTGGCACTTCTGGAGCACGCTGGTCGGGTTCAACCTCACCTTCTTCCCGATGCACTTCTCGGGAATGTTCGGGATGCCGCGGCGCACCTGGACCTACCAGTCCGAGCTGGGTATCGAATTCTACAACCAGCTGTCGACGGTCGGTGGGTTCATCCTCGGCGTCAGTACGCTGATCATGCTGTGGAACGTGTGGAAGAGCGCGCGAAACGGTGAGAAGGCCGGCTCGAACCCGTGGGGCGCCCCCTCGCTGGAGTGGTCGATCGCCTCGCCTCCGCATCACTACAACTTCCCGGCTCTCCCGGAGGTACGGTCGCGGGAGCCGATGTGGCACGACGACGAGCGCGCCTCGATCGAGGCCGTCACGCTGGCCGAGCCCGAAACCGAGCCCGAGATGCCCGGCCCGTCGCATTGGCCGATCGTGGTCGCCTTCGGAATTGCCGCCACCTGGGCCCTGGTCATGACGGGCGTGTGGTGGGTGCCGCTGCTCGGCATGGCCTTCACCATGTTCGGCGTCTACATGTGGGCCTTCGAGGACCCCTTCGCACACACCAAGGTCAACCACTGATGGTCGACATGCTGCTCAACCCGACGAGTTCGAACCATGGCTGACGCTGCAGCGGTGGCACACGACGACCACCACTACACCTCCACGGGGCTGAACTCGTGGAAGGTTGGATTCTGGGCCTTCATGGGCTCCGAGTGCCTCTTCTTCGGCACGCTCATCTCGACGTACATGGTCTACAAGGGCCAAAGCGTCGTGGAGCCGTTCACGCAGGAGGTCCTCGACATCCCGCTGACGACCATCAGCACCTTCATCCTGCTTATGAGTTCGCTCGCGATGGTGCTCGCTCTCGACGGAGTCCAGAGGGGCAACAAGAAGCTGGCCATGATCTGGCTCGCCGGGGTGGTGGTGCTCGGTGGCGCCTTCCTCGGCTTCCAGGTCTACGAGTTCAGCCATTTCTACCATCTCGGCCTCGAGCTGAGCACCAACCTGTTCGGGTCGTCGTTCTACGTCCTGACCGGCTTTCACGGTGCGCACGTCACGATCGGCGTCATCTGGATGCTCACCCTTCTGATCATGTCGGCGACGGATCGTCTGCCGCCCGAGAAGGCGTTGAACGTCGAGATTGCCGGTCTGTATTGGCACTTCGTCGACATCGTGTGGATCGTGATCTTCGTCCTCGTCTACCTCATCCAGTAAGGAGGCCCCATGTCGAGTCACGCACACGGCGAAAGCGGGCACGCCTCGGTCGGATTCTACTGGATGATCGGCGCCGTTCTGGCGGCGCTCACGGCGCTCGAGGTCGCGGCCTACTACATGGAGCTTGGGGCGCTCGAGATTCCGCTCCTGCTCGGTTTGTCGGTCGCGAAGTTCGTCCTCGTGGTCATGTTCTTCATGCACCTCAAGTTCGACTCGAAGATCTTCACCGGGCTCTTCGTCTCCGGGCTCGTGCTGGCGGTATTCATGGTCGGAGCGCTGATGGCGCTGTATCACTGGGTGCCGACGCTCGGCATGTGATCGAGGCGGCGGCCGACGCGCCCTCCTTCGTGCTTCTGGCCGGGGGCCTCGGTCGTCGCTTCGGAGGCGACAAACAGGTCGACCCCGTCGGGCCGCGTGGCGAGCCCCTCGGTGCCTACACTGCGTTCGACGCCCTGCGGGCGGGTTTCGGGGAGGTGGTGATCGTTGCCCGGCCCGGCGCGGAGAGGGCCGTGCACGCGGCCTTCCGGGCCGCGCTCGGGCCCGAAGCCCCGCTGCGGGTCGTGCCGCAGTCCGTGGTGTGGCCCGAGGATGCCCCGGCCCCATCGCGGCGGACGCGACCTTGGGGAACCGCCCACGCCGCGCTCGCGGCCGCCGCGCATGTCCCTGGCCCGTTCGGGATCGCCAACGCCGACGACGGCTACGGACCCGACGCCCTGCCCGCGCTGCTCGAGTCTCTCGTCGAGGCGGCTCCCGCCGACGTCACCCTCGTCACCTACGAGGCCGGGGGCGTCCTGTCGCCGCACGGAGGCGTATCTCGGGGATGGGTCCGAGAGTCGAGCGATGGCCACGTCGAGGTCATCGAGGTACACGAACTCCAGGCAGACGGCTCCGTGCTTCGAGGTACGACCGGCGGGGGCGAAGCGGTCGAACTCTCCCGCGACACCCCGGTCTCGATGAACCTCTGGGGGCTGACCTCTCGTGCGGTCGTCGCCCTCGAGGCGGGATGGCACGCCTTCGCACGACGCCTGGGCCGACCCGAGGTCCGGGAGCTTGAAGTGGAGTACGCCCTGAGCACCGCGTTGAACGGACTCGCGCGTGACGGGACGGTCCAGCTTCAGCCTCGTGCGGGGGGGCGAGACTGGTTCGGCATGACCTTCGCCACGGACCGACCGGCCGTGATGGAGCGGCTCGCGACACTACACGCCGAAGGAGTCTACCCGACCGACCTCACGGTCGCCTGACCGGACCGATCGTGGGCCTGCGCAGGCGCGAGGCGTGCTTTCGACGTACTCTGCCCGGTTCGCCTCCGAGTCGGGGCGGTCCGTAGCCACCAGCGGGAGGCACCTTCGTGACGCTGCAGGGAATCGACTGGGTCGTGATGGCGCTGTACGGCGTCGTCGTACTCGTCGTCGGCATCGCGTTCACGCGCCGGGCCGGCAAGAACGCCGACGAGTACTTCCTGGCAGGGCGAAGTCTGCCCTGGTGGGTTCTGGGGACGTCGATGGTGGCGACGACCTTCTCGACCGACACACCCAACTTGGTGACCGACATCGTCCGCACCAACGGTGTCAGCGGGAACTGGGTGTGGTGGGCGATGGCGATCACCGGCATGCTCACCGTGTTCTTCTACGCCAAGCTCTGGCGTCGGTCGGGCGTGATGACCGACATGGAGTTCTACGAACTGCGCTACGCAGGCAGCCTCGCGGCTTTCCTGCGCGGCTTCCGGGCCGTCTATCTCGGCGTGTTCTTCAACGTCATGATCATGGCCACCGTCACCCTGGCCGCGATCAAGATCGGGGGCGTGCTTCTCGGGGTCGATCCGCTCACCGTCGTGTTGGTGGCCGGTACGATCACCCTGGCGTATTCGGCCACGGCCGGATTGTGGGGCGTCGTGGCGACCGACCTGTTGCTGTTCGTGATCGCCATGGTCGGGTCGGTGGCCGCCGCGGTGGTCGCGCTCCGGCATCCCGATGTGGGCGGGCTCTCCGGACTCCTGGCCAACACCGACGTGCAGCCGAGTCTGGCCTTCCTGCCCGACTTCAGCGACTGGACGACGGCATCGGCCGTCTTCGTGGTGCCGATCGCGGTGCAGTGGTGGAGCACGTGGTACCCGGGGTCCGAGCCGGGGGGCGGAGGCTACGCCGCGCAGCGCATGTTGGCCGCGAAGGATGAACGGCACTCGATGAAGGCCGTGCTCTGGTTCACCGTCGCCCACTACGCGATCCGTCCGTGGCCCTGGATCCTGGTCGCGCTCGCTTCGCTGGTGGTGTTTCCCGACCTCGCGTCGATCCAGGCGGCCTTTCCCGGCCTCGATCCCGGGATCCTCGGCCACGACCTCGCCTATCCTGCGATGCTCGCCTTCCTTCCGGCGGGCCTGCTCGGTCTGGTAGTGGCCTCGCTGGCCGCCGCCTACATGTCGACGATCTCGACCCACCTCAACTGGGGTTCTTCGTACATCGTCCAGGACGTCTATCGACGGTTCATGGTGACCGACGCCGACGAGGGGCACTACGTGTCGGTGGCTCGGCTGAGCACCGTGGTGCTCACGGCGCTCATGGGCGTCGTGGCCCTGTGGCTCGAAAATGCGTTGCAGGCATTCCAGATCCTGCTCCAGATCGGCGCCGGTACCGGCCTCGTCTTCTTGTTGCGGTGGTTCTGGTGGCGGATCAACGCCTGGAGCGAGCTGAGCGCCATGATCATCTCGCTCCTCGTCGCCGTGTACTTCCAGTTCGTACACGGCGCTCTCGGCTTCACGGCGTTCGACGCCTCGACGCAGCTGGTGCTGGGAGTGCTGGTGACCACGATCGGGTGGATCGCGGTGACCCTCGCGACGGCTCCGACCGACACCGAGACGCTCCGGGCCTTCCACGCTCGGATGCGCCCCGTGGGCCCCGGTTGGCGCGTGGTGGTGGGCGATGCTCCGGCCCCGGAAGGTGAGAGCATCGGCGCAGCCGCCCTCGCGTGGTTCCTCGGATGTATGGCCGTCTACGGTGCGCTCTTCGCGACCGGGTACGTGTTGTACGGACGGTTCGTCGCCGCGCTGGTCGTCGGAGCGATCGCATTGGCCTCGGCCGCGATGGTCGTGCGACTCCTGCCTCGCGTCGGACTGCGGTAGCGCGGGGCTCCACGCGCCGAGTAGCTGCGATGGCGCGCCCCTCCCTGGCGCTGAGGAGCCGCGCCGCCCGGCGAGGGGATGCGGGATTCGGCCGTAGTCCAAGGCATTCGTCCTCGTCCGCGGCTCAGAGCAGGCCGGTGCAGGCCCCCTGCCCCGCCCGCGCTCGAAAGACGGGAGACGGCGTCGATCCGGGTCGCGGCGTCGTCTGGCGCCTGCTCGCCTCGACCCGTTCGGACAGCGCCGCCAGAACTGCGTTCGTGTTCGATCCCTCGGCGAGAGCGACGATACTCCCGCCGAAGCCCGCTCCGGTGAGCCGGGCACCCCACGCTCCCGCGGCCCGGGCGGTGGCAACCAGCTCGTCGAGGGCCGGGTGTCCGACTCCGCAGCGCTCGGTGAGCGATGCGTGGGACCGATCCATGATCCGGCCGAACGCCTCCCCGTCGGCGGATTGCAGGGCCAGCCACGCCCGATCCACTCGTCCCGCCTCGCTGACGACATGGTCGAACACGGCGCGCATGTGGTGGTCGAGGACGCCTTCCGCCGCCGACGCCAGCTCGGCCTCGGGTCGCCTGACGAGCAAACGGTACGCCGTCGGCGCCCCCAGCGCGTCGGCGACACAGGCGAGCGCCCGTTCACCCTCGCGTCGCAGTCGGTTGTAGTCGGCCTGCGAGGCCCCGCTTTTTTCGGCTCGCACCCCGGAGTGTGCCACGATCACCGTCCACGCCGGCGGGAGCGGCACCGGCTGCCAGGCCAGGGGATCGAACTCGATTCGCAGGGCGTGCCCAGCCACCCCGCCGATGCTGGCCGCCTGGTCCATGCCTCCGCCCGCGGTGCCCACGTAGCGTTCTCCGGCGGCCAGAAGGGCGGCCATCTGCTCCGGCGCCAGTCGACCGGGCCCGACGAACGGTCGAAGCGACTCCAGTGCAGCGAGGCCGAAGGCGACCACGAGGGCGGACGACGATGAGAGTCCCGCAGCCACGGGAAGGCTCGACGTCACGACCGCGTCGAAGCCGCCGGAGCGACCGGCCCCCTCCACACCTCCGTCGAACTCCTGGGCCGCCCACCCGTGGATTGCGGCCACCCCTGCGCGCACGTAGTTGCCCCAGTGGCCGGCGCCCGCGGGCACGGGTGCCGGCGAGGCGTCGAAGGACACAGGCTCGAAGTGCGGCTCCATATTGGCCACCCGCACCCGGGAACCACCCACCGCTCGAAACACCACGTGCACGCCTCGCTCCAGCGCCATGGGCAGCACGGGCAGGTCGTGGTAGTCGATGTGGTCCCCGACCAGGTTGACCCGGCCTGGCGCCCAGGCGTAGTGGGTGGGCTCGGCGCCGAACGCCTCCGCGAAGGCCCTGGCGAGTGCGTCGGCCTCGACGTTCATGGGACCGGGGTCGACGTCGGGCCCCTCCACGCGCTCGGGGCGCCCCAAGCACTCGGGGCCCGCCGCGCGTCCTGGGCCCACCATCCCCCCAGACTCAGGCCCGGAAGATGTCGAGCGGCGGATAGCTCTCCCACCGGCCCCGGGTGAAGTCGGGAAACGCAGCCGGTTGGCTGCCGTTGGCCACCGACCACTCACTCAGGGGTCCGACGGCCGAAAGCGCCGCCGCGTCATAGACGTTCATGTCGGTCGGCAGACCCTCGCGCAGGCACTTCACCAGTCGGTAGTCCTCGATGAAGTCCATGCCCCCGTGCCCTGCACCCTCCGACATCCCTTCGAGATCCTTCCACAAGGGGTGGTCGAACTCCGCCAGAACGTCGGCATAGTCCTCCCAGCGATGCGACGGTGACCGGCCCTCGATGTGGAGACGGTTGGGGTAGCCCTGGAAGAGTCCCCGCGAACCCTGCAGCATGTGGATTCGCGAGTAGGGCCGGGGCAGGTTGGTGTCGTGGACCACGTAGATCGTGCGGCCTCGCGAGGTCTTGATCAGGCTCGCGTTGACGTCGCCGAGCACGTAGGTCTCGGCCTTTCGCGGATCGTCGTCGCCGAGCTGGGTCGCGGCGTAGTCCTGCAGGCCCCGGCTCGGCGAGCTCATCGAGACCAGGTAGTCGAACTTGTCGCCCCGATTGATGTCCATGCAGTTGGCGATCGGGCCCAGGCCGTGCGTCGGATACAGGTTCCCGTTGCGCTCGCTCGAGTGGGCCCGCCGCCAAAGCCCTTCGTTGGCGTCGGAGAACTTCACGGCTCGAAGGTCGTGCAGGTAGCCGCACTCGGCGTGGAGGAGCTCTCCGAGCAGGCCCTGCCGCGCGATGTGGAAGACCATCATCTCCGGGCGGTCGTAGTTGCAGTTCTCCATCATCACGCAGTGCTTCTGCTGGGCCTCGGCCACCTCCACCAGCCGCCAGCAGTCGTCGAGGGTGTAGGCGGCCGGCACCTCGGTCGCGGCGTGGGCGCCGTTCTCCATGGCGGCGACGCACACCGGCACATGCCAGCGCCAGGGGGTGGCCGTGAAGACCAGGTCGACGTCTTCGGTCTCGCACAGACGCACGAAGTCGGTGTCTCCCTGTCCGTAGAGCGTGGGCCGTGGCCGGCCCGCAGCTTCGACCCATCCGGCCACCTCTTCCATGCGAGGCCCGTCGATGTCGCACAGCGCGGTGATCTCCACGCCGTCCAGGCCGAGGAAGTTGCGCACGTGGCCGCCGCCCTGGAGTCCTACGCCGACGAACGCGACGCGAAGCGTTTCGATGGGCGGGGTCCGAAAGGGTTCGGCCGGAGCCGATGCCGCGAGTCCAGCGGGTGTCCGACCGAGGTCGGCTCCACCGCCCGCCCCCTCGCCCCCACTCTGGCTCGTACTCCCCGCCCCCGCGTCGGCGGCTCCTCCCGGGCTGCAGCCGAGCCCGGTGAGAGCCGCTCCACCGACGCCGAGGGCGCCGAGTTTCAGCATCTCGCGTCGATCGAGGGATCCGGACGAATCGGTGGGATGGCTCACGGTCGGCTCCGGCGGTGGCGGGGGGTTCGGGGTGCGGCCAGGATGGGAGCGGCAGCGGGGCGAGGCAAGATGAAGCTCGACGCTCGAGCGCAAGGCACGCGTCGGACGCACGTCTCCGGCGAGGCTGCTATCTTGCCGGCGCCCGACGACCCCGGCACTCGACGACGCCCGCTCGATCAGGGGTCCCCTCGCGACCATACGCCATGATCACCGAAATCGAGGACTACTTCACGAAGGGGTGTGGCCGCTGCGAGCGCTTCGCCACCCCCGACTGCTCGACCCGGCACTGGGCCGCGGGTCTGGCCGAGCTGCGCAGGATTCTGCTCGACCTCGGGCTCGACGAAGTGGTGAAGTGGGGCCACCCGTGCTACATGCACGCCGACCGCAACGTGGTGATCCTGGGGGCCCACCGAGGTGACATCCGCCTCAGCTTCTTCCACCCGGCTCTGATGAAAGACCCGGACGGGGTGCTCCGAAAGCAGGGGCCCAACACCCAGCACCCCGACATGATCCAGTTCACGGACGACGCGCAGGTGGCCGCGATGGAGCCGATCGTGCGGTCCTACGTGCGGGAGGCGATGGGGTATGCCGAGGCCGGAGTGAAGGCGCCTCGAACCACGGCGACGTTCGACATCCCGCCCGAACTCGTCGAAGCCATGGATGCCGACCCGGAGCTCGCGGAAGCCTTCCACGCTCTGACGCCGGGACGGCAGCGCAGCTACGTGATCAACCTCTCGTCCGCGAAGCAGTCGGCGACGCGGGTGCGCCGCATCGCGAAGTTCCGACCCAAGATCCTCGAGGGAAAAGGCGCTCTGGAGCGCTAGGGCTGGCTGCCCCCCGAGGCCAATACCGCCATTCGGCGCTCCAGGTCGGCCGCCGCCTCGATCTCCTCGCGCGCCAGTTCGACGTTGACGGCGAGGTTGGAGACCCAGAAGCGCAGCTCGACGAGAAGATCGAGATCGGCGGCCAGCGCCTGGACCAGGCGATCGGCCTCGTCACGCGAGACGGGTGATTCACACTCCCGGAAGCCCTGGGCCAACTCGCGGGCTACGTCGTAGCAGCGGGTCCAGATGTGGTCCTGGATGCGCATCGGGGTGAGGCCGCGCACGAGTCGCCGAACGTCGGGGTTCACACCGTAGACCGCCTCGGACCAGTCCGCGCTCAATCGGTAGTACCCCGCCAGGTCGGTCCGGAGTGTGGCATCGCGGATCAGTGCCAGTTCGCCCGCGCTCGTGAGTTCGTCGTAGGTGGTGCTGTTGGCGCGGTAGGGGTTGAACTGCGAGGCCTGGTAGAAGCTCAGCAGTACCGACCAGGGGTCGCTGGCCGTTCGCCGCCCCTCGGCGTAGGCGATTGCTTCGCGACCGAGCTGCGACACCTGCGTCCAGTAGGTGACGCGTTGCCCGAGCCGCACCACGTCGCTCGCGAGGTCGCTCTGGATCCGTTGCGCGTGTTCGACGGCGCGGCGCTCGTCGCGCTGTGCGTCGGTCCAGTTCGAGACCTGCAGACCGATGAACACGCCGGCGATGACGATGACGAGGTCGAGTGCCACGGCGAACCAGGTCTGCTCTTTCATGTGTTTTCCGATTCGTCGCGGCAACATCGACGTGCTCCGGGAGGGACTCGAGGATCGCGATCAAGCTGGGGCTCGCCGGATGCGTCGAACAGAGGGGCGCCCAGCGTGCTTACGCCTGCGTCCTTGCTGGTGCGCACGGCCGCGCGCATCCTGTCCATTCGGGAGAGTGTGCACGAACCGTTCGACAGGAAGATCTCCATGATGCCGCGCATCCCCGCCCTTCTGGGCACCATCGCCTTCGCATTCGTCGCGCCTTCGGCTGCCGCGCAGACGTTTCCCGTCGACGACCCGATGTTGCAGAACATCTGGGCCGAGGGGATGGAGAATTCGCAGGTGTACCCCCTGGCGCAGGCCCTTCTGGACTCGGTCGGTCCGCGGTTGACCGGCACCCCGGGCATGCAAGCCGCGCACGATTGGGCGGTACGCACCTACGAAAGCTGGGGTGTGGAGGCGCGCAACGAGCAGTACGGTACCTGGCTGGGGTGGCGGCGAGGCATCAGCCACGTCGACCTGCTCGAGCCCCGGGTGCGTTCACTCGAGGGTATGCTGCTCGGGTGGTCGGGTGGGACTCCCGACGGCGCCCCCGTAGAGGGCGAGGTCATCGCGATGCCGGAGTTCACCGCGCAGGAGGAGGTGGAGGCCTGGCTGCCCTCCGTGGCGGGGAAATTCGTCGCCATCGCCTACGCCGAGCCGACCTGTCGCCCCGATGATCAGTGGCAGCAGTATTCCCGGCCCGCCGTGTTCGAGGCGATGCGGGCCGAGCGCTCGCGGGAGCGCGGCGAGTGGAACAACGCGCGGTTCCTCGTCGCCCCCGGCAACGCGGGGATCCAGCAGCGGCTCGAAGAGGCCGGCGCCATCGGGCTGTTCGAAAGCCGTTGGTCGAACGCTCCCGGCACCAACAAGGTGTTCAGCGCCGCGACACGCACGATTCCGACCTTCGACCTGTCGTGCGAGGACTACGGCCTCCTGTTCCGGTTGGCGTCCAACGGTCAGAGCCCGCGCGTGCGAGTGCAGGCCGACGCCGAGTTCCTCGGCGACATGCCGACGTTCAATACGATCGCCACGATTCCCGGTACCGAGCTGCCCGATGAATACGTGGTCTTGTCGGCGCACTTCGATTCGTGGGATGGCGGAAGTGGGGCGACCGACAACGGCACCGGCACGGTGACCATGATGGAGGCGCTCCGGATCCTGAAGCAGGTGCTCCCCAACCCCCGACGTACGATCCTGGTCGGCCACTGGGGTGGCGAGGAACAGGGGCTGAACGGCTCGCGCGCCTTCGTGACCGATCATCCGGAGGTGGTCGAGGGGCTGCAGGTGCTTCTCAACCAGGACAACGGAACCGGACGTGTGCAGACGATCGCGATGCAGGGGCTGATCGAGGCGGGCGAACACTTCGCCTCGTGGCTCGCGAAGGTGCCATCCGAGCTGTCGAGCGACATCGACCTCAACGTGCCCGGGTCGCCCGGAGGCGGCGGCAGCGACTACGCGTCGTTCATCTGCGCGGGCGCGCCCGCCTTCTCGCTGAGTTCGCTCAGCTGGGGCTACGGCACGTACACCTGGCACACCAACCGCGACACCTTCGACAAGGTCGTGATCTCCGACGTCCAGGAGAATGCGACGCTCACGGCGATGCTGGCGTATCTGGCCTCCGAGGACCCCGAGCGGGTGTCGCGGGCGCGGCGGTCCAATCTCGGCGTCACCCGCGGTGGCAGCCCTCGCGAGTGGCCCACCTGTCGCGACGGAGCCCGCACCTACGGGAACAACTGACGGCGTGCCTCGCGGGGCGTCCGAGCGCGGGCTCGGCGCCTGACTTGGACGCTCCGCGAGAATGGGTTACCTTGGAAGGCTTGTCGCCTCGTTCCATTCCGTAAACCGAGACGTCCCATGTCGCGACGCTGTCAGATCTCCGGAGCTCGCCCGAACTCGGCGAACAACGTTTCGCACGCGAACAACAAGTCGAAGCGGCGCCAGCTGCCCAACCTGCAGCGCAAGCGGATCTGGGTGCCTCGTCTCGGTCGGACCGTTCGGGTCCGGGTGACGACCCGTGTGCTCAAGAGCATCGACAAGGTTGGTCTCGAGCGCACGCTCAAGAAGAACGGGCTCCGCCTCGAAGACATCCTCTAGAGGGACCTTCTCCCTCGAGCGCCTCGCGGGGGTCACCGCGGGGGCTCCGCCGTCGACCCGACCGGGCGCGGCATGACATGTGCGGCTCCACCCCCTACGGCCGTAGGGGTGCACCACCACTCTCCAGCAGCTGACGTCGCCGACCGACCCTCGCTCGGAGGTGTCGACGCCGGTCTACGCCGCCGGCGACGCGCACTGAGATAGGCCGGGGCGATCGCCCCGGGTCAGCGCATTGACCAGATCAGTGGGAGCGCGCCAGCGATCGCGGCGCGGGTGGGAAACGCCTCTTTGCCCGCCCTACCAGCTCGACTTCTTGACGCCCGGGATCGCTCCGTCGAGCGACATGTCGCGGAAGGCGATCCGGGAGAGGCCGAACTTCCGAATGTAGGCCCGGGGGCGGCCCGTCATCTGACAGCGATTCCGGTGCCGGACACGGCTGG
Source organism: Longimicrobiales bacterium (assembly GCA_028279425.1). Lineage (GTDB taxonomy): Bacteria > Gemmatimonadota > Gemmatimonadetes > Longimicrobiales > Gaopeijiaceae > Gaopeijia. The sequence continues at coordinate 45,481 of JANQNV010000316.1, forward strand.
AGTCGCGGGGCAGCTTGCGAATGGCGGCCTGGGCCTCGCGCTTCTCGTTTGCGGTCGCCTGAGGGTCCTTCAGGACGGCGACGAGCTCCGCGCGGCGCGCCGCGTACTTCTCGACGAGCTGCGAACGCTTGTGGTTGCGCTGGATCTTGCCCTTCTTCGCCATGATCTGACCCTCTTCTCCGCGTGCTGCAGACTGTTGTCGTGCGCGTCGTCGGGTTCGAATCGGTTCGAGCCACAGCACCGCCACGCGGGCGGCGGGGACGCGTGAGCCTGAAAAGATAGGTTTCGGGGTCGTGCGGGGTCAACCTCCCGGCCTGCCCAAGGCCTCAAAACCATCGACGGCTCGGCTTCAGGCCCCTGCGTACCAGTGGAAGCCCCAGTCGGAGTTGATCCCGCCCGTACCACGCCCGATGTCGTCGATCGACGCCACGGCCTCGATCGACTTCACGAACTTGAGATTCTTGTAGCCGCAGTGGCGCTCGACCCGCAGGCGCACGGGAGCGCCGTTGCCCCGCGGCAGGTCCCGGCCATTCAAGCCGTACGCGAGAATCGTTTGCGGGTGCACGACGTCGAACATGTCGAAGCCCTCGTACCACCCGTCGAAGGCGCGGAGCACCACGTAGCGTGCGTCGGGGGTGACGCCGCCCGCCGCGGCCAGGACGTCGGTGAGGGGAGTGCCCGTCCATTCGGCGATCGCCGACCACCCCTGCTCGCAGATGTGGGCCGTGATCTGCGTACGGCGCTTCATGCCCTTGAGTTGGTCGAGCGACAACGTGGTGGGGCGGTTCACCAAGCCCCCGATCTCCAGCCGCCACTCCTCGAAGTCACCGGCGAGAAGCCGTTGATACTCCTCGTCGTCGGGGTTCGTCTGCCCCCAGGTGGGGAAGTCCTGGGTGATATCGCGCGGGTCGTGCTCCTGCACGAGCGGCTGGTGGGCCATGAGCAGGCGCTGTGTGGTCATCGTCAGCACGTCGGCGATGCCGACGAGCCCGCCTCGGCGCACGGGAGGGGTCAGGTCGCCCGTGTCACACCCCGTGAGGATCAGCCCGGAGAGCCCCGCCGCGCTGCGCAGGAACCGTCGGCGCGACACATCCGGGGTCGGTGAGAACTCGTCGCTCACGTTCGTACCTCCTCGACGGGACGCTCGCCCCGGCCGTCTACGGGTAGCGGCGCACGGCCGGTGATCATGGCGCGGATCGTTCGCACGGGTCCGGCCGCCACGACCTGGGCCACATGCGCGATCACGAAGAGCACGACGACCACCGTGGCCATCGTGTGAAGGGTGCGGGCGGTCTGGCGACCTCCGAAGAGGTCGATGAGCCAGGGGGCGATCGCGGTGAAGGCAGGCATCTGCGCGATGCCGGTCAGGAACAGCAGCGGAGTGACGACGAAGATCATCGACAGGTAGGCGATGCCCTGGGCACGGCCGTAGCGATGGACGGGCGCGCGGCTGGCGCCGTCGACCTCCGACGCACCTGACCCTGGAAGCATGCTGCTGCGGAAGTGCCGCCGATACAGCGACCAGGCGACGTAGACGGCGCCGTTGATCACGAACACCCAGGCGAAGGTGAAGTGGTAGTTCCGCCCCCAGCGCCGGTCGCCCCACGCTCCGGCCTGCTCCCAAGAGATGCCCCAGTCCGCCAGCCGGAAGGCCGCAGGGTGTCCGCGAAAGCCAACCTTTCCCCAGTAGAGCTCGGGGAAATCGAGGAAGATGTGGACCCCGCTCACCAGCAAGTAGCCGACCGCGATCAGGTTGATCCAGTGGCAGATGCGCACGTTGAGCCCGTGCTTGCGCACCCACTGTACGGCTTCGCTCATGGCCTGATCACAGTGCTATGTGCTACGCACGCAGGCCTACGCGGCGACGGTTGCCACGCCTTCGGACGTCCGTGCCGGTGAGGCGAACTCCCCCGCCGGCGCCACGGTCCGGTCACGGAGTGTCCACCGACCTCCCCGAAAGGCGGCGTGCGGTGAGCACCGCGTCGAAGGCGTCCTGATTGCGACGCTGCATGATCAGGTAGTCCCACCCGTCGGCCATGAGTCGTTCGACCTCATCGGGGTTGTTGGCCGGAATCCCGCACGCCTTCCCGGCCTCCTTGCACGCCGCGAGGATCTCGGCCACGGCGGCCTCGAATCCTTCCTGGTCGCGCACGCGCTCGCCGCTGTCGTCCGTGCTCGTGAAGACGCCGCCGAGGGTGCCCGAGCCCACGATCACGACCGAGACCCCGGGCACGGCCGCGATGTCGCGGGCGTTTGCGACGCCCTCGCGGCTTTCGATGATCACGTGCAGCAGGAGTTCGCCGTCGGGATTCAGCGGCCAGACGTCGGCTTCTTCGAGGTACTCGTCGGGGCTCAGTCCCCAGTATGCAGCAGCTCGCTCGAAGCCCTCTGCCGGGCGTACGCCACCCTTCGAGGCGAACCGCATGCCCGCGATGGCCTGCTCCACCTCTTCGACCGTCTCGACTTCCTGCATCGCGACGGCCACCTGCCCCTCGTTGAGCTGCTCGATCAGGCTCTGCGTCGCGCCCTCCGGATCATCGTGCATGATCGGGATCTTCGACATGAATGGATGGGTTGCCGCCGAGCCCCCGGCGGCCACGATGGCCTCCATGAAGCCGCGGTATCGGTCTACGGTTGCCGACGAGTACGAGTTGAGCTCGTAGTCACCGAACCGGTAGTCCACCAGCTCGCGCGCGGCCTCGTCGAGGTCGGGCTGCGGGGGCGGTTCGTCGGAGGCGTCGGCGCCCCGGCGACGGAAGGCGACGTAGGGTGGGTGCGACACCCCGGCGATCGGAAGCCCCGCCTCGAGCAGGGGGATCATCGGATTGAGTCGGTCGCCACCGGTGAGGGCTGTAGCGGGGGCGTCGTCTGCGGCGGGGGCGTCGTCTGCGGCGTCGTCCCTCGCGGCATCCGGCGCGGAGTCGGCGCATCCGAGCGGGGCGAGAAGAAGGACACCGACCAGGGCGGTCCAGCGCATGGGGGTCTCCGCGGGCCAGGGTGAGGTGAGCGTCGAGCGGCGGTCAAGGTGATGCGCCGGCCGCCGCCGGGCAACGAACCGCTAGCTTGGGGTGATGCGAATCCTCTTGCTGCTCCTCGTCGCCTGGCTCGGCTGGGCTGCCCTCGTCTTCCTGCTCCAGCGGCGCTTCATCTACCCCGGTGCCTACATGGATACGCGGCGTGTCGCGGACGGCGGTCCCCCGGCCGGCGCCGAGCGACTCTGGTTCGAACATGCAGATGGGCGGGCGGAGGCGTGGTGGTTTCCGGCCCATGGCACTGAGGCCGAACCGGCTTCTGCACTCGTCTTCTTCCACGGCAACGCTGAACTGATCGACGACTGGCCGCGGCTCCTGCAGGCCCTCCCGGATTCCCTCGGTGTGAGTCTGCTCCTGGTGGAGTATCCGGGCTACGGGCGCTCCACCGGCACCCCGACGCGGGCGACGATCCTCGAGGTCGCGACGCAGGCGTGGGACTCCGTCGCGGCCCGTCCCGAGGTCGATCCGGCGCGGATGGTGGTGATGGGGCGCTCCCTCGGCGGGGGGCCCGCGGCGGAGCTGGCCCGAGTTCGGGAGCCGGCGGCGCTGGTGCTCCAGTCCACCTTCACCGACATCGGGCGCCTCGCCGGACGCCACTCGTTCGTGCCGGCATCCTTGATTCGGGATCGTTGGCGGCCGGTGGAGGCGGTGCGCGCGTTCGAGGGGCCGGTGCTCGTCTTCCACGGTCGTCTCGACCGGGTGATCCCGTACGGCCACGGCGAGGCGCTCGCGGCCGCGCGCGATAGGGTGCGATTCGAGACGATGGAGTGCGGCCACAACGACTGCCCGCCACCGGGCGACGTGTGGTGGGCGACGCTGCGGGAGTTCCTGTCGGAGGCGGGGGTGGTGCGGTGAGGGGCTGGGCCTTGCGCTACACCCCTTCCGTTGATCGGGTCGGCCGTCGACAGTGGGGTCTGATGCGCTCGATTTCGGCCTTCTCGGCCTTCCTCGCGTGGTAGAGGTCCCATCGCATTTGTCCGTTCAGCCATAACTCCGTGGACATTCCGAAGTACTGCGCGAGCCGCAGAGCCGTACTCGGTGTCACGCCCCGGCGCCCATTCACGATCTCGTTCACCCGCTGATACGGAACGCCGATGGCTTCGGCCAACTCTCGCTGAGTCAGATCCAGAAGCTCCTTCCGTAGCATTTCGCCGGGATGCGTCGGAGCGCGGTGCGTGGGAACTCGAACCATGGTCCCGTCCTCCGTGGTAGTCGACGACTTCGACCTCGTTCGGGCCGAAATCGGTCCAGCGGAAACAGATCCGGTACTGGCCGTTGATGTCTCCGGTCATGGAGAGCCGCGTCAGTCGGTAGGTCGCTCGCCCCTCGGCTATATGCACGGGGCGATCTACGACGAGCACCTCACCGCGGGCAGGCGACACACTCGACAGCGGTGCGTCGGAGAACGGCTGGAACCCGTAGAGCCAACCCCTCCTGCGGGATTCTGCACCGCCATGACCGACCAGTCGGCAAAGGTGGGTCGGACGCTGGATTCTGGGGACTCCGTGCAGGCCGGTACGCTGCAGGCTCCGAACAGCACGCCGATCCAACGAGTGGCGGAGGAGGTCACCGCACCTCGATCCGCCGCGCCGACTCGACCTCCCCTCCGTCCCACCGCGCTTTCAGCAGCAGATCGTACTCGCCGTCGTCGAGGTTTCGCAGGTCGAGGATGATGGCGCGGGGGTGGAGCACGCCGTTGGAGGGCTCGACCCAAGCAAGCTGACCGGTGCCCTCCTCCTGGCCACGGCCCGGGAGGAGTCGGCGCAGGCTGGAGATGAGGCCGCCGCCGTCGGCCTTTCGGGCCTCCAGGGCGAATTCGATGGGCGTTTCCGCGGAAACGTCGTACAGCTCCCAGTAGAGTCCCAGCTCCGCAGGCTGGAGGCTGGTGGTGCCGTGCATCAGGGCGGCGGCCGCGAGGAGGGAGTCAGGCTCGGCCATGCCGGTGGGGCGATAAAGGAGCACGTCGGAGAGCCCTGGCCCGGCTGTGTTGAGGGGCTCGACCCACTCCCTGTGCCAGCCGATGCCCGCGGAGGTGAGGACCTCGAAGCTGACGGCGTGGGGCTTGGTCTCGGCCTCAGCGAGATAGACGGCCCGGCCGTCATGGAACGGAGCCTCGAGCTGAAGCGGAAAGCTCTCGGGAGCGTCGGTAAACACGAGATAGCCGGACTCTGCAGCGTCCTCGATCTCGCTGCCCGTGACGAGGCCGGCGGAGGCGACACGCTGCATGGTATCGGCCGACGCTCGGAAGCGGGCGATCTGGAGGGGGAGTGCGTAGAATGGCGCGTAGGAAGGGGTGTAGCCCTCATTCTCCATGTCGCCATTCAGGCTCCACGTGGGCTTTGAGAGGTTGGTGCCGTCGAAGTCGGGTACGAAGTGGTACCGGGCGGCGGCGCGCGAAGTCCAGAAATAGAAGGATGTCGCGCGGGGTGGTACTCTTGGCACCTCCCAGGAGTCCCTGGGGCCCCTGCGTATGACTTCAGCCCAAAGAGTCCGTTGCGTGGCCCGAGGCGTGGCCTGGGTCGGGCGGGCATCCCAGATCTCCTGACTGAGCACCCTCAGGAGGCCGCGCGTGACATGCTCCGTACGCCGATCGTTGCCCTCGACGACGTAGAGGGGGTCGGCCAGCCAGAAGATGGAGTCCGACGCCGCCGATCGGGCGTCGCATCCGAGCTCGGACCACCGATCGTACGTTGTCGGCAGCGGAGTGGCGGGTGCCGGTCTGCGCAGGGGGAGGCGGCCGAGGAGCCAGGTCGCGTCGAGCAGACGGCACACCTCATCACGAGGTGCCGAGGACTGAAGAACCAGCAACTCAGCCTCGGCTGCGTCGACGGACCCGGCCGACTGGAGAACGAGCACTTCCAGCGCCGCACACCACCACGCGCTCACGACGCACCGATCGAGCAGCTGGAGCGCCTGCCCCTGCTGGCCGAGCTTCACCAGCGCATGAACGGATTGGCCGAGAGAGAAGCCGCTCGACCCTGCCGCTTCGGGGTCGGACCAGGCGAGCGTCAGCGCGGGCGAAACGGCCTCGGGGGTGCAGTGTTCGTTGGCGGGACAGGGGGCGGAGTCCCAGTCCCCTCCGAAACACTGCGCCTCCGATCCGTCGCACCGCCATCCGAACCAGTCGGCGAGCTCGGCATGGGTCATCGTGCCAAAGCTCCCAGCGTCCTGGGAGTAGTGCTCGCCGATTTCGGTGCGGAGTTCGAAAACCAGCCCGCCTGTGTCCGCGCGTTGGGTCCAGACGCCGAAGCCCTCTCCGCTACCGGCCGACCCCGGCTGGGTCGCCCCGTCGCGCGCCGCCAGCTCCTCTCGAACGGCGGCGTTCAGGCTCGTCGTATCGGACGCCGGCTCCTGGCCCATCGAAAGGCCCGTTGTCGCCAACAGGAGCAGCCGCAGCATGGAAGACTCGCGTGGGGGTCGCAGTGCAACTCGTCGGGCAAGCCGGACCGGGACGCTTCGTCGCCAACCGTCCTGCTCAGCCTACGCGTAGATTGCGAAGCTCCCACTCGTCGCGCCACTCGCGGGCGATGGTCCCGCTACTCCGCCCCACCCTCCCCTGACGCCGTCTGCTCGAGCACCCGGACTTCGTCGAAGGCCGCCGTTTCGGCCGGACCCGGCTCCTGAAACGCGGCGTGCCACTGTTCGAGATCCTCGCGCGTGATCGGCGGATCCTCGGCCGCCCTCTGCGACACGCGCTCGAACAACACGTCGACGGAGGCCTTCAGGTAGTGCAGATCCACCCGGGCCCCGAGTGCGCGCGCTCCCTCGCGCAGGGCGTCTCGCTCCACCTTCGCCCACGTGCCCCACTCGATCACGACGGTGCCGCCCAGCCTGAGGAATCGCTGTGCCAGCCTCCACTGGAGCGCCTCGAGCGAGGCCCGTCGTGTCTCGTCCCAGAGGTCGATCGAGAGGTCGTCCATCCACTCGTCCGGGCAGAACCGGACGGCGTCCAGCCGGGTGGCCAACGCCTTGGCATGGGTGGTCTTGCCGGCTCCGGGAAGGCCGGTCACCACGATCAGATGTCCGACGTTGGGGACTGCATGCACGTTGGGTCTGCCGCTGTCGGTCGCACGTTACTCATGCGATGCTCATGCGATGAGTCATCGACTGCAAGTCCTTCTGGACGACGAGGAACACCGTGCCCTGAAAGCGGCGGCTCGGCGGCGAGGTGCCTCCATGTCGGACTACGTACGGGAGGTGTTGCGGGAGTCGTGGAGCGACGCACCGGCGACCTCGGTCGAGGCGAAGCTCGCGGTGGTGCGGGAGGCTGCCCGTCACGGATACCCCACGGCTGACCCCGACGAGATGAACGCGCAGATCCGGGCCGGCCAGCAGGCGGGGCTGGACCCCGAGGTGGCGTGATCTTCGTCGACTCCGACGTGCGCCGGAAACCCCGGTTCACCGCCCGTCGCATCCCTGGCCCGAAAGCTCCTGCAGTCGATCGACGCCGGCGGCGACGCTCTCCCGCGCCCGCGCCTCGGACCGATTGTAGCTCCGCCAATCGGCGGTTTGCTCGGGGCCCCACCGGCGCACGAGACGCAGCGCGATGTCGCACTGAGCCGCAGACGGGAGCTCGTTGATGCGTTCGACCAGAAGCGGGACAGCGTCACTCCCGAGCGAGACCAGGTAGATCGCATCCATGGGCTCCACCGCCTCGACCGAGCCGGGGAGCGCAGCCGTCTGGAGCTTCCCGAGGCTGTGCCGAGCCGCCCACCCGGCGGGGTCGATCACCTGCAGCGTCGCGACGAGCGCGAATGCGGTGGCCAGAGCTCCAAACGCGAACTTCTCACGCCGGCCCACGAGAACGGTGGCCGAGAACCAGAGCACCACGAAGCCGAGAGCGATCAGCACCGCCGTCGCGATGATGCGGTCTTCGGTCAGGCCGTACGCGGCCTGGTAGGCGTACATCCGCTGCAACGCCGACCCTACGATCGCGAGAAGCAATGTGATCTGCAGTCCCGCGAGGGCACGGAAGACCGATCGTGCTCGTACCGACCGTTCGTCCACGAGGGCGTGCATGATCAGCAGCCACGGCAGTGCCAGAGCAACGGCCACAACGAGCTGGAAGAACCCGGAGCGGGCGTACTCCGCGTAGGTCAGCCCCGGCGTCGCTTCAACCCACGCGGCCCCGCCGAAGAGAGCGCCGGCCTGCACCACGACGAAGGCGAGGAACAGAACGTCGACGAGGCCCAGCGCCGTCCCGATCTGGGCGATACCGAGCGTCGGACGCCCGGGCACGAGCGGGCGGACCGCGTCGGCTCGCGTGCCGAGGGCGGCCCCGACCAGGAAGCCGGTTGCGAGCCACGTCAGTAGCCCGGTGACGGCGATGTGCGATGCGAGGGACTCGAGGTCGACTCGGGCCCACTCCGAGACGAGCCGGGCGAACACCGGGTCGGCCGACATGAAGAGTGCACCGAAGATCACGAGCGGAAGCGCGGCCAGAATCGCCCCTCCTCCTCCGGAGCGGAGGACGGCTCGCGCGGTCCGACTGCGGGTGTCGAGACGGTCGGCATCGGTGCGGATCCATCGGCTGCGGTCGGCCAGGAGCAGGGAGCCGAGTACCGTATGGAGTCCCGCGGCGGCGACCGCCTCCAGGAGGTCGAGAACCCCCGACGACCGAACCCAGGCGCGTCCGGCGTGCAGCGCGGGCATGGCGAGGGCGGTGCACGCGGCCACGAAGGTACCGAAGCGCACGAGACCCGAGCCCCTCCACAGGAGCATCGAACCGAATACGAGGCCCACCGCGATCCACGCCTTGGCCTCGGCGCTGAGGGTGCCTCCCCGTTGCCGGGTGACCACGACGAACGAGAGGGCCACGCCGGCGAGGAGCAGCGTGAAGCCCAGCCCGGGGCCGGATTCGGTGCGCAACAGATGGTCGCCTGCGACGCCGAGGCCGAACCCCGCTGTCACGACCGTCGGGACCGGAATCCGGCGTGTCTCGACCTGAGACGATCGGGCGACTTCCGCCGCCTGCTGCGATGGCATGGACCGGGCTCCGGCGGGCGTTGCGAAGGGACGACCGGGCTCCGCGGATGCATGGCCCATCGTTGCGTTCGGGCGGGTCGAATCGCTGTTCGTCATGGGATCGCTCGCGCTGTACGGAGGCGGCCTTTCGCCTCGGTTGGGGGAGGGGAGACTCGACCGAACCTGCGCTCGCGGGAGGCGAACGCCTGCACCGCAGAGGCGAGGTGCTCATTGCCGAAGTCAGGCCACATCACATTCATGAACAGCAGTTCGGCGTACGCGGACTCCCATAGCAGGAAGTCGCTGAGCCGTTGTTCGCCGCCTGTGCGAATGAGCAGGTCGACATCGGGCGCGGCGTCAGCGTGCATGGCTCGCGAGAGGGCTGCCTCGAAGCCGGCTCGGGGGTCGCCGATGTCGTTCGTCTTCGTGGTTGCCGCCAACGAGAGGGCCGCCTCCAGGAGGGCTTGGCGAGCCGAATAGTCCAGGGCGATGCGGAGGTGCAGCGAGGTGCCCTCGGCGGTATGCCGCTCGACGTCTTCGATGCCTTGGCGGAGCAGGTCTGAGATCCGATCTCGGCGGCCGATGATCGAGAGCCGAACGCCGTGTGCGACCAGCCGATCCCGCTCCGATCGGAGGTGCCGGGTGAACAGCCGCATCAGGTGGTCCACTTCGGAGCGAGGGCGCCGCCAGTTGTCGGACGAAAACGCGTACAGGGTCAGGGTCGTGATCCCGTACGCCGGCGCGGCCTCGACCACCCGGCGCACGGCCCGCGCCCCCGCGGCATGGCCGAACCGACGGGGGCGACCCCGGGCCTTCGCCCATCGTCCGTTGCCGTCCATGATGATGGCGACGTGGAAGCCAAAAGTACTTGTTGACATAAAGTGTAACTCGCCAAGAGATGGGAGGTGTCCGCGTGGAAGAGGAGTCACTCCCGTACGCGGTCGATCAGGGCCTCCATGTGATCGAGATACTGTTGGAGCGCGCGGCGTCCCCCCGCCGTCAGGGAGTAGTCGGTTCTGGGCATCCTCCCCTCGAACGATTTCCGGATCTCGATGTAGCCGGCTTCCTCGAGCTTGCGCGCGTGAACGCTGAGGTTGCCGTCGGACGTGTCCAGGCGGCGCTTCAGCTCGTTGAAGGTGAGCGATTCTTCGACCGCGAGTGCGCTCACGATTCCGAGTCGCACCCGCACATGAATGATCGGATCGAGAGCAGTGGGGCTCGTGCCCGCCTGTACGCTCACGATGGGTGCCTCGTCGGACGTGCTCTTCCCGTCGCGCCGGTGGTCCCGTGCACGCTCAGCCACCGTGTCTCCTGGCGATGACGGCGCCGAAGCCGATCTGGAGTCCCCCGAACCCGAGTGCCATCCACAGATCTCCCGGGAGCGACGGCAGGAGCAAGGCGAGGCCGCCCAGCGCCATGAAGCAGATACCCATCACCGGGATGATTCGAACCGAAAACGTGCCGGCCGTCACGACGGCAGCCCCGTAGGTCAGGAGCCACGCGGCAGGGAGTAGCTGAACCGCACCCTCACGCCAGAGCGCCCCGGTCAGCGCGACGCCGACGAGGGCGGGCGGAAGGAAGCTGAGGACGAATTTTCGCCCCGCCCCGGAGAAGACCGGGAGGTCGGCTCGCCGGGCCTTGCGATGGATCGCCACCGCCCCGATCACGACCGCCACCGCGGCCTCGACCACCCACACGAGCAGCCAGCCGTCGGGGGTGGCTCGGGTCGATGCGAACCCGGCCGCAGCGAGCGCCGACACCCCCATCGCGAGCCCGCCCCAACCGGGGACGGCGGTGAACGACGCTCCGTGCTCCATCGTGCGTCGAATGAAGCGGAGGTCGTCCATGGCCCGATCACCGAGGGCGATCGGGGGCGACGATGGGCGGGTGCGAGATGTCTCCAGCATACATCCAGTCTCGGCTCGCGTCCGCCTATCGTCAAGTACTTTGTCGTATGAAGCCCGATCGCTACATCGACTGTTCGTCCGCCGTGGGCCCGAAGATCGCCGGGAGGGGAACGTCGTTGAGTCGGAGATAGACCATCAGCTCGCCCCGGTGATGGGCCTGATGGGCCAGCACCCAGCTGGCGAACGACTGGTGACGGGGGTCCGACGAAAACACCTCCTCGCCGGAGCGCATGACCCACGCCTTCAACAGCTCTTCATCGGACATCCCCTCCAGCACCCCTCGCACCTGCGCCGCATTCGATTCGAGAAGGGCGAGCACCTCCGATACGTCGTCCGCCTTCGGCGGGCTCCAGTTCTGCATCTCCTCCGAGGCAAAGTCGAGCCCGTCGGTGGAGAGAATCATCGCCCCCCACACGACGAGATTGGCGATGTGCGTCGCCAGGTCCTTGGTGTTCCAGGACCTCTCGTGCGGCTTCCAATCGTACATCGACTCGGGGATACGCTCGATCACCCTGCGGGACTGATCGATGGCGGCATCGAACTGCGACGACAGGTGAGCGGACAGCGACATCGACAGTCTCCTGTGAAGGGGCGTTTCGGTGGTTGGGCAGGACCGGCGGATCGATCCCTGCACACGCCACGACGATGGGCGGCCGGTCTTGCCCCGGCAACGTGTACGTCTTCACGCAACACGAATCGATTGACCGGACTCCGGGCCGGGTACACACTCGAATGCTGGCTCGCCTGATCTCGGCCGCTCGTCATCTCCGGAGTCCGTCCATGTCCGCTCGCCGTCTCTTCGTCCGTTTCGCCCTGCTGGGGCTCGCCGTCCTGGTGCCCGTTGCCGTGTCCGCCCAGGGCCGCGCCTTCGAGCCCCAGGACTGGTACCGCCTGACCACCCTCTCGTCGCCCGCCATGTCGCCCGACGGTCAGCATGTCGCCTTCACGGTGATGACGATCGACGAGGAGGCGAACCGCAGGCACCGCGAGGTGTGGATGGTGTCGACCGAGGGCGGCGAGCCGAGGCGGCTGACCTCGCCGGGCACCGAGAGCTCGAACCCGCGCTGGTCGCCCGACGGGAGTCTTCTGTTCTTCACGTCGAGCCGCCCGGGCGGTGAGGGCAGCACCTGGGCGCTGCGGATGGACGGTCCCGGGGGGGAGGCGTTCCAGCCCGACGGGTGGCAGTCCGGATCGATGCCGGCCGACCATTCGTTCGTGGTCTTCACGGAAGCCGCCGACGACGATGAGGATGAAGCCGCCGAGGCCGACGCCGAGCCCGACCCCTTCGGCGGCATGCCGTCGACGGCGCGACCGCCGTGGGGCGCCGTCACTCAGCCGATCGCCCCGGCCCGCTTCGATGGCCGGCACATCGTCGACTTCCCCTACAAGCGCAACGGCGCCGGGTTCGTGGCCAACCCTCGCGAGGAGCCCGAGGTGCGACCCGCGCAGATCTGGACCCAGGCGCTGGGCGATGAAGAGAGCAAGCGTCAGATCACCGATACCGACTACTCGCATCGGGGCGTCTCCGTCTCCCCCGACGGCCGTTGGATCGCCTTCACGGCCGATCCGGAGCTGCGGAGTGACGAGGTGGTTCGCGAAGAGCGCGACTCGCTGGCTCTGCTTCCCTATCTCGAGTCCCGCAACGAAGCGCCCCGCAACGACGCCGACCTCTTCGTGGTGCCGATCTCGGGCGGAGAGCCTCGCAGGCTGACGAGCCAGAACGGGAGCGAGGGTCGGCTGGTCTGGTCTCCCGACTCGCGCCACATCGCGTTCGCGTCGAGCCTGGCCCGCACCGAATCCACGCGGCTCTGGGTCGTCGATGCCCTGGAGGGCGGCGAGCCTCGCAACGTGCTGCTCGACTGGCAGTACGAGCCCTCGGCCATCGACTGGACCGACGACGGCTTCCTCACGATGAGCGCCTCGGTCGGGGGCCGGACCGCGCTCTTCCATGTGGACCCGGAGGGAGGCGAACCGACCGAGGTGGTCTCGGGCCGCCGTCGCATCAGCGGCTTCAGCTACGACGCCGACCATGAGCACGTGGCCTTCGTCGCCACCTCGGTGAATGCCCCGACCGAGCTCTTCATCGCCGACATCGATGGCGCCAACGAGCGCCGGCTCACCGGATTCAACGACGAGTTGAACACCGAGATCGCCTGGCCCGAGGCGGAGCGCTTCACCTACGAATCCGTCGGCGGACTCGAGATCGAGGCCTGGCTCCAGTATCCGCACGGCTACCAGGAGGGAGAGCGGTACCCGCTCGTGCTCTACATCCACGGGGGTCCCCACTCGGCCTACGGCGAGGGGTGGTTCGACGAGTTCCACAACCTGACCGGCGCCGGCATGTTCGTGCTTTACACGAATCCCCGGGGCTCGAGCGGGTACGGGGCCGACTTCACCTACTCCACCCGCGGAAGGTGGGGGATGGAGGACTACGAAGACCTCATGAAGGCCGTCGATATCGCGATCGAGCGGCCCGATGTCGACCCGGACCGCCTCGGCGTGACGGGGGGCAGCTACGGTGGCTTCATGACGGCGTGGATCACGACGAAGACCGATCGCTTCAAGGCCGCCCAGGCCGACCGGATGATCTCGAACTGGGTGTCGTGGTACGGCACGTCGGAGGCCCAGGGCCTGACCGAGTTCGAGTTCTACGGCAAGCCTTGGGAGAACTGGGATCTCTACGAGGAGCTCTCGCCGATCAAGTTCGTCGACCGGGTCGTGACGCCCACCCTCATCGTGCAGTCCGAAGAAGACCACCGCACGCCGATGACCGATGCGGAGCAGTGGTTCATGTCCCTGAAGAAGCAGGGCGTGCCGGTGGAGTTCATGCGCTATCCGCGTTCGAATCACAACCTCTCGCGCACCGGTGAGCCGTGGCTGCTCGTCGACCGCCTCGGCCGCCTGCGGCAGTGGTTCGAGCACTGGCTGATGGACGGGACGCTGGCGTCGGACGGCATGTAGGCGGGGGGCTACTTCGCCACGGACGGGTCCAAGAGGCGGAAGCGGGCGACGCTCTGTACGTCGAGTTCGTCGACCACGACCGCCCAGACCACGTCTCCGACGACGGTCGGTGGTACGTAGCGGTCGACCCGAGCGGGCAACTCCACGGTGTCGTGGTACCGCCCGTCGAGTCCGAAGACGTCGTAGATCGTGGGCGACACGTGGTGCTCGGTCAGGCGGACCCACAACCGATCGCGATCGTCGACCGAAATGCCGAAGGTCGGCGGTTTCGTAGGCGGGACCGCGCCTGCGTCGAGCGACGGGGGGGTAGGGACCCGCTCCGCGAGGCGCCCCCGCACCGCCTCCATCGCCGAATCGCGCTCCGCGGTGGTGACGGGTTGCGGGCTTCGTAGACTGCGGGCGACGACCACCGTGTCACCGGCGGGGCTCCACAGGGTGAGCTCGAGTGTGGGGAGTCCTTCCGTGGTCGCCCAGAACCGCCCGTCGGATGTGAGCGTCTGCCAGGGTCGCGCGTAGAAAGGGACCTGGGCCCAGGTCGATGCCCCGTTGCCCAGGTTGATGAACCAGGCGCCCGGCACGTCCTCGCCGAAATCGTCGGTGTAGTCGTAGTACGGAAGGGAGTCGAGTTGCCGCATCTCCGAGTCGTAGACGCGCACCATACTCCAGAACCGACCCTCGCCGAACTGCCCCGAGGAGTCGAGATGCCACCGGCCCTGCTCATCGATGGTGGCCGGCCATGGTCCAACGCCCGAGAAGCTGTAGAAGCGCAGCGGAATCGAACGTACGAAGCCTGAATCGGGGTCGAACACCGACATGCGCGCGTTGCCCTGCTCGGGGACGCGCAGCAGGCCGTCCGAGTCGGTCATCAACCCCTGTAGTCCGGAGAGGTCGCCGGGGCCCTCGCCCTCGCCACCGAAGGTGCGCTCGTGGCGCCCGTCGGATCGGAAGACCCGTACATCCTGCGTCTGTCGATCGGCCACGGCGAAGCGGCCGTCCGGGAGGAGCGCGATCGAGCGGATCTGCCCGAACGAGGCCGGTCCTTCGCCGGTCGTCGACCCGACGAGCATCTCCTCCACGCCGAGCCGCGTGATGTCAGGCCCGGACGTGGGCGGCGCATTCGTGACCACCAGCGCACCCGCGACGGTGTCGGTCTCGATGGTCCAGCCGAGGGTGGCGGGCTCGTCGGCACAGGCCCAGAGCGCCCAACAACCGGTGATGAGAGCAGATCGGATGCGAGTTCGTGAGGGAGTCATGCGCCATTCTTGCCCCCACTACGCTCGCGACGCCAGATTCAAAGGTCACGAACACCCCAAGCCACGAGGCTCCCTTGCTCGTTCAGGTCAACACCGACAGTCAGGTCGAAAGCAGCGCCGAAATCGACGCCGAGATCGCCGAGCGCGTCACGAAGGCGCTCAATCGCTTCGGCCCGCAGATCACTCGGGTCGAAGTGCATGTGACCGATGAAAACAGCGGTGCAAAGGGGGGCGACACCGACATTCGTTGCTCGCTCGAGGCGCGGGTGTCGGGCCGTCAGCCCGTCGTGGTTCGGCACGACGCCGCAAACGTCGACCAGGCCACCGACGGCGCCGTCAAGAAGATGCGCAGCGCTCTCGAGCGGGCCCTGGGCAAGCTCGGCCGCCGCTGAGGGGCGGAACCTCACCTGCGCCGGTCGTGCATCTGACGCAGGGTGAGTGCGATCTCGAACACCGCCAGCGCCACCGACCAGTCGAGTAGCTGCCGGGGGTAGACCGTGACGACGGGAAGGCTGAGGCCTGCGATGTTGAGGCCCTTCTCGACGATGGCGGTTGCCAGCATCATGAAGGCTCCAGCGAGCAGCCAGGGCACGGAGTAGACCTCCGGGTTTCGATCGTCCTGCGCTTCCATCTGATCCTCCGGGCTTTGCGGGTGTGGGCCTGAGCCGGCCTCCACGATGCAGCCTTCGGGCCGCGCGGCAAACCGTGATCCCCCCGGGACCTCCGCCGCCCGTGTGTCTGGGCGCGGCCCTCGTGCCCGCCTCAGGGTGACCGCGCGTGGGGCGCGCCGGCTCCCAATCGCGGGGATCGGCGGAGCCCTCACGATCCTCATCGCGCCGCGCTGCCGCGGGGCGTCTACTTCGAGGGCCGCGACGAGTGGCCGCGCATGTGCAGTCCAGGGCGCACGCCGGTCGCCCAGATCGAACGCCAGGTGGCGGCCACCGGGAGCTCGGCGGCGAGTCGGGCCGGTCTTTGTCGGCGCTGCGGCGGCCTCCTACCTTGCCGGCGGGAAGCGATCCCGCCGCCTGGGGCACCCCCGCGCGGCTTCGCTCTCCCTCGAAACGATCCAACGAACGGGAGCACATGGTGGCGAGAGTACGCGTGAAGGCGACGGGCCTGGTCCTCGTTTCTCTACTGGGCTGCGCGGCCGAGGCGCGCGTCGACACGGCGGGGCAGCGGTTCACGGTCGAGTTGTCCGAGGCCGCAGCGGCCGAGATCGCCTCGCTGGGTCTGGATGTGCCGGTGGATGGCCGGGTCTATGTCGTGGTCGCGCCGGAGGGCGACCCCGGTGGGGAGGGCGGCGACGCGGAGCCCCGCACCCAGGTCGGCATTCAGGGCGTGCCCTTCTGGGGGGTGGAGATCGACGGACTCGCGGCCGGTGGTGAGGCGGTGGTCGAGCCCGGCGGCGCCGACGCGGTCGGACACCCGTTCGCCGACCTCTCCGGTCTCGCGCCGGGAACGTATCTCGCCCAGGCGTTCCTCAACGTCTACTCCACCTTCGAGCGCGCCGACGGCCATCCGGTGCGCATGCATCTCAACTCGGGGGCGGGCCAGAGCCAATGGCGTGCGCCGGGCAACGCCTTCGGACCGCCCGTTCGAATCACGGTCGGGGCAGGAGGGGCGGTCGACGCCCGCCTGAGGGTCGACCAGGTGATCCCACCCACACAGCCTCTCCCCGACGGCGGCTCGCTCCAGCAGGGGAATCCGGTGGCCGACGACGGCGGCCTCGTGCGGTACGCCAAAATCCGGAGCGATGCCCTCTCGGAGTTCTGGGGTCGGGACATGTACATCGGAGCCAACGTGCTCCTACCGGCCCGCTACGCCGAGGAGCCCGATCGCCGGTATCCCGTCTTGTTCCTCATGGGGCACTTTCCGGGCGCTCGCCCGCCGTTCAGCTATTCCGACGACCCGGAGGCGAGTGGCGGTGGACGGAGCGCCGGGTTTTCGGAGTTCTGGCGCTCGGCCGATGGTCCGGACCTCGTGGTCGTGACGATCCGCGACGCGAATCCCTACTACGACACCGGTCACTCGGTGAACTCGGCCAACGTCGGCCCCTACGGCGACGCGCTCCTCGACGAGCTGATTCCCCACCTCGAGAGCGAGTTCCGCATCGTGCCCGAGCCCTGGGCACGGGTGCTCGCGGGTGGATCGACCGGGGGGTGGGAGGCGCTCGCGGTCCAGATCTTCAACCCCGACGACTTCGGGGGCTCGTGGGGTTGGTGTCCCGATCCGGTCGATTTCCACGACTACCAGATGGTCGACGTCTACGAAGACGACAACGCGTATCGTAGCGGAGGTCCATGGGTGTACGTGGAGCGTCCCAACAACCGGCGCACCGACGGCACCGTGGTGACCACGATCCGACAGGAGATGGGCTACGAGAGGGCGGTGGGCCCGAACGGGCGTTCGGGCGGGCAGTGGGCGATCTGGGAGGCGATCTTCAGCCCGGTCGGCGACGACGGGTTCGCACGGCCGATCTGGGACCGGGTCACCGGTGAGATCGACCGCGATGTGGCCGAATATTGGCGCGAGAACTGGGACCTGACGCACCACCTCACCACCAATTGGGAGTCCCTCGGACCTCGGCTCGCCGGCAAGCTGCACGTCGCCGTGGGCGACATGGACTCGTACTACCTCAACAACGCGGTGGAGCGCATGGAGAAGGCGATGGCGGGCCTTTCGAATCCGACCCCCGACATCGAGTTCGAGTACGGTCGCAAAAAGCCGCATTGCTGGATCGGCTACAGTCGGGAGCGACCGGGCGAGGATCTGTCGAACGCCGAGTTCGTGCGGATCGTGGTGGACTACCTCGAGGGGCGCGGCGGCCGCTGGTAGGCGGCGGCCTCGACGCGTTCGTGATCCGCTTTGCGGCGACTCTGCGCGTTGCGTGTAAGGACCTCAGGATACCGCCAGGACGCACGACTTCGGAGATTCGATGGGCCGGACCGCACACGGAGTAGTACTCGCGCTGGCGATCCCGATCCTGGGGGCGTGCGGCGACGCCTCTTCTCCCCGGGTGGATCCCGACCCGCCGGGGCCAGTCGCGGCGTCGGTGTCGGTCTTCGCGGGAGACGGTCAGGTCGTTCCGGCGGGGGAAGCCACACCTCTCGCCCCGGCGGTCATCGTCCGTGACGAACAGGGCAGGCCGTTCCCGGGGGCCACCGTCCAATTCGAGGTGGCGGCCGGTGGGGGTACCCTCGAGGGGGCGACTCAGCTCTCCGATGGGTCGGGCGTGGCCCGTGTGACCAGCTGGACGCTGGGGGACTCGGGAGAGCAGCGGCTCACGGCGACCGTCGGCACTCTTCCCGCGGCCTCCATCGAGGCTACGGTGGCGCCGGGTAGCGAGATCCTGTCGGAGGCCGTGCCCACAGGGGGTGGTGTGGTCACGATCTCCACGTCGGGTCATCCGTACGAGGGGCTCGCCCTCACCGTGCCGCCGGGCTCATTCCCGAATGCGGTCGATGTGCGGCTGCGGGTGAACGGTGACGCGACGGTTCCGACGATGCCGACCGGCTACCGGGTCGATGGTCCTCCGCTCGAGATCGCCCTGGATGCCCCTCGATCCGACGGCCTGATGACGCTCGAGGTGCCCGTCCGGCCCGGGCCGGGTGAAGCCGCGGTGGCGGTGCTGTACGACCGCGAGCGCGGCGTCATGGAGGTGCTGCCCACTGTGGCGCGATCGGATACCGGGATCGAGGTGGTGACGGAGCACTTGCGGTCGGACCTCTTGCTGGGTCCGGAGAGCGCCAGCGGGTCGCCGCAGGCAGCGGCCCAGGTCGGGCTGGGCAGTAGCAGCGCCGAACTCCTCCGGATCATTCACGCCGTTCCACAGCCTCCCGTGCCGTCGGTCTACGACCCGGCCGCCGAGGGGTGGCCCGTGGTCGATCACGGCTCCGCGGCCGCACCCGGTGGCCTCGGAGAGGTGATCACTGCGCTGCAGGTCTTCAGCCGCAGCAGCCTCTTCACGCCACGTAGTTCGATCAATACGCTCTCCACCCCGGGATTCTATGCTGACGCGGCCGTCCTCGGGGCCTTGCAGACCGCCCGCAACCGGCCCGGGATGAGCTTGAGCGAGAGGCTCCGCATGGCTTCGATCCTCGGTCGGACTCCCAAGGCGGAGCGCGACGACAACGTCTACCGGACGACGACGGCGTCGATGGCGCTCACCGGCAGGCCGGCGATCCTCGCGATGTTCAGTGAGCTCGCGGGACCCTCCGAAGACGCGACCTGGTTCACGACGGCGGTGGCGAGCAGCGAAGAGGGTCTGTCGGTGTCGCAGCCGGCCGATCCGAGCCCGCGGGTGTGGCCTCGTACTCCGGCCGGACTCGCCAACATGCTGGTCCGGGCCACGGCCGATGGCACCTTCGAGCCGGCTGATGCGGCCCTTCCGCTTTCATCGTTCGTGTACGACTTCGAGACCACGAGCGAGACGCTCGGGACGATCCGGCAGTTCGAGGATCTGCCGCCGCTGTCGCGCCTCGCGGTCAATTCCGCGTTGCGAGAGCGACTCGGGGTGCCGAAGAACCCCTTCGAGACCTCGCCCCTCGCGGGACTGTGGTCGGCGGGGAATTCCGAGGACGTCGTGCCGGTCCGTGGCGATGCACTGCGCCTACGTGTGGGGGATGGCTCGACCGAGTTCTCCGTGCACGACCTCGCATCGGGGGCGCTCCTCGCCACGAGCGGTGTCGAGGGGGTCGATCTCGCGCCGCTCGTGGGTTCGGAGAACGGCGAAACGAAGTCGCTGATGGCGACGACGTTCGTGAGGCTCAACGGCCTGCTCCGTCAGCTCGGCCCGGAGGGCCTCCAGCTCGTCCGTGCCCGGTTCGCGGTCTCTCCCGATACGGCTCGGATCTCGGCGGACTCGACTACGGTCAGTTTCGAGGCGGACGTCCCGAGTCCCCCATCGGACGGATTCCTCATCCGATGGGACTGGGGCGATGGCACGACGACCGAAAACCTCGGCTTGACGAGCGCCATGCACACGTATGCCGAGTCGGGCGAATACACGGTCGTCGCCACGATGCTCTCCGCGGATGGCCAGCGCACGCTCGCCGTCGACACCCTGACGGTGGAAGACGAGACCAGCCCGCACTGGCGGCTCACGAACATCGTCGATGCCGACGAGCTGGGCTCGGCGGCCTCCGTGCCCGTGACGGTGCTGCTCGCCGACGCCGTGGCGAATCCGAGCTCCGCCATGATCGGCATCGACCTCATTCCCTTCGGCCCGCGGGCTCTTCAGATGCGTGTGCTGGCCGGGGGCACGTGGACGACCGAGAACTGCTGCGATCCCCTCGTGCCGTTACTTCTCGGCGAAACCCGGCAGCGGCTGGGGGTCCAGCCGACGCTGACCCTCGGTGTCGGTGACTTCTTCACGGGCTTCAGTGAAAGCCGGTGGTCGCAGTCCACCCCGGACCTGTCGATGGGCACGATCTCGGGGCAGCAGACGCTCGGCGTCTTCATCTACAATGTGAGGGATGCGGGCAGCCAGACCGGGCCCCAGATCGTGTTGCGCACCGAGGCGACGCGTTCGGGCAAGACCATGACGGGCACGATCACACTGATCTTCTGGCCGATCGGCGACGTGTTGCCGGGTGAGACGCTGCAGTACGTGGAAGAGCCCGACTTCTACCGCTTCCCCTTCACGGCAGAGCGGATTCGGTAGGCGAGGGGATTGCGTCAGCCCCGGTGCTCGACCATCCGGACGAACCGATCCGGCTCCATGGGGCCGTGCGGAATGCGCCAGCGCGCGAGCTTGAAGCCGAACTTCGACAGGCCGGGACTCGGGCGCCCGGCGAAGGCGACGTAGGGAATGAGGCGCGCGACCCGTCGGTAGAGATCGAGTTTCGCGGGTCGATGCCGCTCTGTCTCGGCCGGATCGGCGTGGTACTGAGACCAGGCGATCGATCCCACGACCCCGGAAGCTCCGAAGTGCCGCGAGAGGAGCATGTCTTCGGCGAACACGCGCGCACCCCCTTCGAAGGCGTGCAACACGTCGTGGATGGCGACGATGGCTCCATCGGCCAGGAAGGGGCGAAAGCCCTCCAGATCACGACGGGTCCCCTCGATCGTGTGGTCGCCGTCGATCCAGAGCAGCCGCAGCGGCTCCGACCATTCGGGGGCCAGCTCCTCCGAACGCATGGCGTGATGCGTGACGCGCTCGCTCACGCCCTTCCTGTGAAGGTTGTCGTGGAAGTCGTCGGCTGAGGAGTTCGCGTCGCCGAGGTCGGGATCCGTCGACGACGGGGCGTTCAGCGGATCCACGGCATGCACCCGGTCGTCGCCGGCCAGAGCTGCCGCCTTGGCCAACAGCACGGTCGATCGGCCTTTGAAGCTCCCAATCTCGAGAATACTCCCGCGTGCGGTCGGGACGGCTCCGAGAAGGCAGAGGAAGCACATCTCCTTCCACGACAGATGGCCCTCGACATCGGCTACGTCGTGGAGGATCGTGTCGCGGCTGGCGATGAAGTCGGGAGGTAGCACGGTCAGTTCTCGCGCAGATAGAGGAAGCGTCGCTCTACGCCCCAGCGAACTCCGCATCCAGCCGTGCCACGGCCTCGCCCAGTTGCGGGTGCCGCATCCACAGGATCGCCACCATCGTCGCGGCGGCGAACAGGTTGCCACCGGCCACGGCCACCCAGGAGTGGGGAACGAAGACCGACACCGCCCCGATCACCCCCATCACGAGAGCCTCGAACGAAATGAAGGCGAGAATGGTTGCGATGAGCAGCGGCGGCCGCTTCTCGATCGCGCCGACGGCTGCGGCGAGAATGGGCCCAAGGACGAGCCCGATGCCCAGGTGGACGACCGTATACCCCCACACCCAGGCCATATTGGTCGGAAGCCGTGCGGCCTCGGTCTCGCCGCCGAACAGGAGTCCCCCGAGCGAGGAAGGCGTGCGTAAAGGCGTCCCGATCGAGTAGTCCAGGACGAGAAACCACACCGCCACCGCGAGTGCGCCCGCGGTTCCCACCAACGCGCCCTCGCGCAGGATCGGTCCCCGGAGCGCACGGGCGAGCCATCCTCGGCGGCCGGGCGCTTCCATGAGATGGATCGTGTGGCTGATGGTCAGACCGCCCAGCAGGTTTCCGGCCAGGACGTTTCGCCACCCGAACTCCCCTACGATATCGGCGCCGGTGAACCAGACGCTTCCATAGAAGATCATGTCGAACAGGAGAAACCCGATGGCCAGACCGATCAGGGTCGGGGCGACCACCTTGAGCTGATCGATGGCCCACGCCGACGCGAATCCGACGACCAGGAACGACATGAAGTGCAGGATCGTGTATGCCGGAACCGCGGCGAGCGCCTCACCACCGAGGAGGGCAGTCGCCACGAAGCGGACGGTTCCGAGTGGGTCGCCACGCAACCAATCGACCGCGAAGAACCAGACGACGAGCGTCATCGCTCCAACGAGTCCCGAGACGATACCTCGCTTGAGAATCCCGACGCCCATGGTGCCTCCCTGGATAGGGTCTGTTTCGTTCCAATAGATCATTCATCGGCGGAGGTTCCAGTCGGGTCCGTACGGCTTGCCGGTCGCTTCGGTCACCACCTACCCTTCGCAGACCTCCAAGAAGGGATCCCGGCCATGCCTACGAATTCGACCACGTCCCTCATCGACGCGCCTCGTGCCGTCCGATGGACCCTCGCCACACTCGTGGCGGTGTCCTCCCTGGCCGCTCCCACCTCCTCTCTCGCAGGGCAGACGGTCACCGATTCGGATTGGGAACGGGTGGCTGCCGAACACCGGCGCCATGTCACAGAGGTAGGCATCGTGGGGAGTTCGCTGGCCCTGGTGGAGAACGGCCGGATCACGCGGTCCCAATACCTGGGCATGGCCGACCTGGACCGAGACCGTCGGGTGGACGCCGAGACGCTCTACCACTGGGCCTCGATCACCAAGACGTTCACGGGTGTGGCCGTGATGCAGCTTCGGGATCGGGGCCTGCTGCGGCTGGATGATCCCATCGTCGACTACGTGCCGGAGCTACGGGAGGTCCACAATCCCTTCGGTGAGATGGACGAGGTCACGGTGCGCCACCTCTTGTCTCACTCCGCCGGCTTCCGCGGTTCGACGTTCCCGTGGGATGGGGGAGAGAGCTGGCAGCCGTGGGAGCCGCCGGGCTGGACGAACCTCGCGGCCATGATGCCCTGGACCCAAGTGGAATTCGAACCTGGCAGCCGCTTCCAGTATTCGAATCCGGGCATCGTTTTTCTGGGACGCCTGATCGAGGCGGTGACCGGCGACGTCTTCGAGGCCTACGTCGAGAAGAACGTCTTTCGACCGCTTGGGATGAGCAGTGCGTATTTCGACGGTACCCCGTGGCACCTGGCGGAGCATCGCGCGGAGAACTACCGCGTCGTCGAGAATCAGCCGGTGGCCAATGGTGACTTCAATACGGGTGTGACCGTATCGAACGGAGGGTTGAACGGCGCGGTGGCTGATCTGGCCCGTTGGATCGCATTCCTCACCGGCGCAGTGGAAGCCGGAAGCCCCGCCGCCGAGGTGCTGTCCCGGTCGTCGCTGCACGAGATGTGGCAGGAGGTCGTACCGGTCGGCGACATGAGCCTGGGTCGCGAGCGAATGGGGCTCACCTTCTGGCTCTATCCGGATCACGGCTGGGTGGGCCACACCGGCAGTCAGCGGAGCTTCTTCTCGTTCATTCTCTTCGATCCGGACGGCCGTCGCGGGATCATTGCCGCGTTCAACACCGCGGGAGGCGACGCGACGGGGCCCGATACGAGGGCCATCTTGAACGAGTTGCGGGAGATCGCGGCGATGACGTTGCTCGGCTCGCACCCGTCGTAACACCCGCGGGGGTACCATCTGACGGCTGTCGCGCGTTCGCACACACCGGCTGGCGCCCGTACCCGCTGGTCGCACGTCGGGCGTAGTTGCATTATACACCTAGCATCCTTCACGACAGGGTGGATTCATGAAGCCGGACACATTGCTCGCACGCGCGAACGACTACGTCGACGATCGTTCCGGCGGGGTCGTGCCTCCGCTCGTCACGACGACGACCTTCGCCCGCGACCGCGACTACGAGCTCGTGGGCGACCACGTGTATGCCCGATACGGTGGGCCGACGGCGGAACAGGCCGAGTCGGTTCTCTGCGCGCTCGAGGGGGCCTCCGACGCCTTCGTCTTCAGCTCCGGGATGAGTGCCGTCGTCGTCTTGTTGGAAACCCTGCGTTCCGGCGACCACCTCGTGGCCCCGACGGTGATGTATCACGGTGCCCAGGACTGGTTTCGGCGCCTCGCCGAAAGGCGCGGAATCGGACTCCGGTTCTTCGATGCCTCCGAGGCGGGTGCCCTCGAGCGAGAGGTCGCAGCGGGACCGACCACGATGCTCTGGATCGAGTCGCCCGTGAATCCGACGTGGGACGTGATCGACATCGAAGCAGCGGCGTCGGCTGCCCATGCCGTCGGCGCGGCGCTCGTGGTCGACTCGACCGTCGCACCCCCCGTTACGACGCGAGCCCTCGACTTGGGGGCCGACATCGTCCTGCACTCGGCCACGAAATACCTCAATGGGCATTCGGACCTGACGGGTGGTGCGCTCGCGACAAGAAGCTCGGACGCGAGGTGGGAAGAGGTCGGTGAGGTGCGGAAGTACACGGGTACCGTGCTCGCCCCCTTCGAGGCCTGGTTGCTTCTGCGTGGTCTGCGCACGCTGGGCCTGCGCTATCGTCGGGCATCCGACAATGCGCTCGCGATCGCTCGCCGCATGTCGGGACACCCCGCCGTCGAGTCCTGCCTCTATCCCGGGCTCGATGGTCACCCGGGACACGACGTCGCGAAACGGCAGATGACGGCGGGGTTCGGTGGAATGCTCTCGCTCCTCCTCGCCGACGACCCCCAGGGGGAGCGGTGCCGGCGTGTCGCGACCTCGTTGCGTCACTTCACGCCGGCCACCTCTCTCGGAGGGGTGGAGAGCCTCGTGGAGCATCGTGCCACGGTCGAGGGGCCGCACAGCCAGGTGCCGCGAAATCTTCTCCGCTTCTCGATCGGGATCGAAGATGCCGACGACCTGATCGAGGACCTGGAGGCGGCTCTCGGCTAGCGCGGCATCCTTGCGTGCCGTTGCGAGTGCGTCTACAGTTGTGCTGTGCAACTATATTCGAATCCGGTGTCTCGCTTGCCCGTCGTCGTCGTGGGTGCGGGTCCCGTGGGGCTCGCCGCGGCGTGCCGCCTGGCCGACGAGGGTCTCCCGTTCGTGGTGCTGGAGGCGGGGGACCGGGTGGGAGCGGCTGTGTCGAGGTGGGGCCACGTACGGCTCTTCTCGCCGTGGCGCTATGTCATCGACGATTCGGCCCGGGCCCGACTCGAGGCGGTGGGGTGGAAGGCATCCGCAGACGACGCGACTCCCACGGGTGCGGATCTCGTAACCGACTACCTCGCACCGCTGGCTGCGCATCCGGCCCTCGCGCCCCACATCCGGACCCGCACACGAGTCCAGTCCATCACTCGAGCGGGTCTCGACAAGCTGTCGGATACCGGTCGAGGCGAGCGCCCCTTCGCGGTATGGGTGCAGGCCGCCGACGGTCGCCGAGAGGTCATACGCGCGCGAGCCGTGGTCGACGCGTCGGGCACCTACGACACCCCGAATCCACTGGGTGCCGGGGGCGTACCGGCCTTCGGTGAACTCGCAGCCGCCGACCGTCTCCACTATGGCATCCCCGATGTGGGTGGCGCCGAGCGCGATCGTTTCGCAGGGGCGCGAGTCGGTGTGGTCGGCAGCGGCCACTCGGCCTTCAATGCACTGCTCGCACTCCTGGCCTTACCGGTTGGGGAGCGGCCCCGGGTCACCTGGTTCGTCCGGTCGCGACTGCACGAACGACTGTTCGGCGGAGGCGACGCGGACGCGCTATCGGAGCGCGGGGCTCTCGGCCGCCGGATGCGCGACCTCGTGGCGTCCGGTCGGCTGATCGTGCGGGAGTCGTTCCCCGTCGTCGCCGTCGAGGCGGCGTCGCAGGGAGTGCGCCTCCACCCCGAAGAGGGCGCCCCGAGTGAGGTGCTCGACGTGGTCGTCGTCGTGACCGGCTTCCGCCCCGACCTGACGATCACGAGTGAGCTGCGCGTCGCCCTCGACCCGGCCGTCGAAGCCCCGGTCGCTCTCGCGCCCTTGATCGACCCGAATCTCCACTCGTGTGGAACGGTGCCCCCGCACGGTTTCCGCGAACTGGGCCATCCCGACGAGGGGTACTACACCGTCGGCATGAAGAGCTACGGTCGCGCCCCGACCTTCCTGCTCATGACGGGCTACGAACAGGTCCGGTCGGTGGTGAAGGTGATCTCCGGTGATCTCGCGTCGGCGTCGGACGTACAGCTCGTCCTGCCGCACTCCGGGGTATGTGCAACCGACCAGATCGACTTCCTGGAGGGCTCGGTAGCCTCACCAGAGAGGGTGTGCTGCGCCCCTGTGGGAGACGACGCCGAGGGGAGTCCTTCCGGTTCGGCGGGATAGTACCAGGCCCTTCGCACCCGACCCTCGTGGATTTCGTATACGGCCATCGACGACGCCCCGCCTTCGATTCGCTCGCGGAAGGCGACGAAGCGGGACCCTCCGATTTCGCCCTCGATTCGGGACTGCACGTTGGGCCGGGCTTCGAAGTACGCCCGCATATCGGCCTCGAGTGCTGCCGGGCCGCGGGTGGCCAGCTCGGCCCGACCCTCATCGTCGACGTAGTACAGCTCGAAGTCGTTGGTGACGAGGGCGGCCATCCCCGCGGGGTCGTGCCGGTTGAAGGCCTCGAGCAGGGCCCGCGCCACCGCGGCGCCATCGGGAGGCGCGCTCGTCGTCTGCGCCGACCCGGCGGTCGCCACGGCGGTCCCGACAGCGGCAACGGCACACAGCCATCCACGTATCGATTGCACGGTCATGAGGGACGCTCGCTTCTCGGAGGAGGAGGGGATGATGAAGACGAAGGGCCGTGGCGCGGCGCGCATCGTGGTGATCGCGGTGGCCTCGATGGTGGGGTGTGGCGACCGGAGTGGTGTGGAGCCGCCCGCCGACGCCGGTCGGTTCGCGATCGTGGAGATGGGTCACGTGGTCGAGTATCAGGGCCCCTCGCGAGGAGCCGCGTGGGGCGACCTGGACGGAGACGGTGACGCCGACCTCTTCGTCTCCCACCCCACCGACGACGGGGCGACACACCGCAACGCCGTGTATCGCAACGAAGGTGGAGTCCTCCGCCTCGACGACGGCGCGGTGACGGCCGCTCCCCCCGGATCGTGGCAGGGCGGCGTGTGGGTCGACGTCGACGGAGACCGTGACCTGGATCTGCACATCGTCGGCCGCAATGGGGCGGGCTCGCTCTTCTACGAAAACCGGGGTGGGGCGCTGGTCCCACACGCTACCGACCCCTTCGCCGGTGCCGTCCAGAGTGCCTCCATGGCGTGCTGGGCCGACGCCGACAACGATGGACTGCTCGACGTCTTCGTCGTCGGATCGGGCGACGATAGCAACCACTTCTTCCACAATCGTGGTGCGTGGCAGATGGAGGAGCGACCTCTCGGGCCCGACGCGGGGGGAGGCGGGGCGACCCGGTCGTGCGTGTGGGTCGACGTCGACCGGGACCGGTTTCCCGATCTCGTCATCGCAAATGCGCGCCAGCCGAACCTCCTCCTGCGGAATCGTGGGGGAGAAGAGCTCGTCTCGGACACCACGTCGGCCACCCGAGACGACACGTCGTACAGCTATGGGCTCTCGGCTGTCGACGTGAATGGCGACGGCCTGCGCGACGTATTCGTGGCCAACTTCGACGCGGGCAACACGCTGCTTCTCGGCACGGCCGACGGCCGCCTGGAGCCCGTGGCCCTGGGGCAGCAGCTCCAGAGCCCTGCATCGAAGGGCCACGTGTGGGGCGACGTCGACCTCGACGGGCATCTCGACCTCTACCTGGGGAGCGGCACCCCGGCGCCCGGTATGTTCAATCGCCTCTGGCTCGGCCAAGGCGACGGGCGCTTCACGCTCGATACCCTCGGAGCCTTCGCTGCGCATGCGGATACGTCTGCAGCCGTTGCCGGGGCCGATGTCGATCGAGACGGCGACATCGATCTCTTCGTCGCGAACTGGGGCGGCGAGGGCTCGGTCGACCGTCTGTATCTCAACCGGGCGAGGGGTGCGCATTGGCTCGGCGTGGGCCTGGTCGGAGCCGAATCGAATTCGATGGGGGCCGAGGCGAAGGTGTCGCTCCTTTCGATGCACGACGGCGTGCCGCGGTGGCAGCACCGGTGGCTCGGGCTGTCGACCGGATACGCAGGCCAGAACGAGCCGATCGCACACTTCGGTCTCGCCGACGCCGCGCAGGTCGACTCGCTGATCGTCTCGTGGCCCTCCGGCTCGATCACGGCCCTCGGCTTGGTCCCGGCCGATCAGCGGGTCGTGATCGAAGAGGGGGCCTCCGTCACCGAGGGTGGGTGATGCGCAGACACGGCCGGGGCCGGCTATTCCGAACCGCTGGAGACCGCCGCCGCCAGTTTGCCCAGCGCCTTCACGATCGTGCCGCGCTCGCGCTCCGAGAAGTCGGATAGCAGCGCGCTGCGCTCCGAAACGAAGTCCTCCTCGAGGCGCTGGGCCAGTACACGACCCGGCTTCGTCAATGCGATGCGCACGTAGCGTGCGTCGTTCTGGTCCGGCCGCCTCGTCGCGTAGCCCTTCTTCACGATCCCGTCGACGAGACGGCTCGCGCTGCTCTTCTCGAGAAAGAGCGCGGCTGCGAATTCGTTCATGGTCATCGGGCCCTCGCGCAGGAGTCGTTCCAGCGCGTGGCTCTGGCCCAGCGACACGTCGTAGCAGCAGATCGCCTCGCGGTCCCGGAATTGGTAGGCCCGCACGAGATCGGTGAGCGCCTCCTGGAGGGCGAGGGCGTCGGCGCGCAGCTTCGGGTCCGTGCGCGTGTCGGGCATGGGGCGGGTTCGGGGCAGGGCCAGTCACGGCGCACCCAGATGGGTCTGCGGCGGCGACCAGGCGTCGACGGCGAGGGCGCCATCGGCGCCGGCACGCACAGCGTGGGGGATTCCCCCCGGGAGGGCAATCGCATCGCCCGGGCCGATACGCAGGTGTTCTCCGTCGACCTCGAATTCGAGGGATCCCCGAATGACCATCGTGATCTGCTCCGCTTCGTGCCGGTGCTCCGAGAAGCGCGTACCGGGCCCGACGTCGAAGTAGGTGAAGGAGAGGTGGTCCAGGGCGGTGCCCCAGAAGCGGGCGCCGGACCGGTCGACCTGCCATGGGGCGTGCGACGCCCGCACCACCCGCACGGTGCCGTCCTGTCTCGTCGCCTCTGCCCGCACCGCCGGCCCCCGTTGACATGCGAATGATTGCACTTATAAAATCTGTAACACTATCACCAACATAAGTCAGATGAGCGTTCACACGACCGGCGATCTCTCCGACCATCTCCCGCTGAAGCCTCTCGACATGGGTATCCTCGTGGTGCTCTCGGAGCGAGCGGACTACGGCTACCAGATCGTCAAACGCATCCAACGGCCGGAGGCCGGTGGGCTCCGTCTCGCCCCGAGCAACCTCTACAACGTGCTCGATCGGATGATACGGACGGGGCTCGTCGAGGATCTGGGGCGGGAGTCGAGGGCGGACGGACCGCCTCGACGCTTCTTCGGAATCTCCGCCCTCGGACGGGACGTGCTCGCGGCAGAGATGGTCCGGGTGGGCGCCGTGTTGAGGGCGGTAAGCGGCCGAACCGAATGACCGATCCCCACGGCCCGTTTCCGGGAGAGCCTTGGGTCACAGGCCTCGTCCGCTGGATGCCGGCTCGGTTTCGCGAGGCCAGGGGCCTGGATCTGCTGGACTGCTACCGGGACCTGTGGAACGATGGCGCGTCGAGGGCGGAGGGACGGATGGCGTTCGCGATCCGGGCCGTGGTGTGGACGGCCTGGGTGGCGCTTCAGCAGTGGTGGGTTCGGTTGTTCGATCGATCGTACGGGGAGGCGGGCATGGGATGGGACGTGTGGATCGGGGAGGTCAGGCATGCGGTGCGTCGGCTGCGTCGGCAGCCCGCCTTCACCGCGATCGTGGTGCTGACGCTCGGACTCGGCTTCGGCGCCAATACCGCGGTCGTCAGTGTGCTCCATTCCGTGCTCGTCTCACCACTGGAGGTGGAGGAGTCCGACCGCCTGGTCCGGGTCTACGGTGACCGCATCGATCTACCCGGCGAGTTCGACCGGTTGCACCTGTCGACGCCGGCCACGACCCGGCTTCGTGAGCAGGTGTCCAGCTTCGAATCGGTCGCGGTCATCGAGAACCAGTCCCCATCGGGCATCGACCTCACCGGAGGAGACCGACCCGAACGCCTGCGTCTCCTGCGCACGAATGCCGAGTACTTCGAGACTCTCCGCGTGGCACCGATGCTGGGCCGCACCTTCGATCCCTCCGAGGAACTCGGGGAGTCCCGCGTCGCCATCGTGACGGAGGGTGTCTGGCTGCGGCATCTCGGTGGCAGCGCAGAGGCGTTGGGATCGAGCCTGACGCTGGACGGCGAGGCGTACCGGGTGGTCGGAGTCGTCGACGACGGTTTCCGCGATCCGCTCGAAGGTAGCATCGACGTGTGGTTGCCCCTCGACCTCCGAGGGGCCGAGGCGGAGTACTGGAACAACAACTGGCTCACCGCCTTCGGTCGGGTCGCGCCCGGCTCGACACTCTCGGGCCTGCGCTCCGAACTGGACGCCCTGCAGAGCCGCTTCCCCGAGATGGGCGGTCCGTCCGACACGGGCTTTGCGACGGTCCCACTTCACGAGGATCTCGTAGGGGCATCCCGCCCGATCCTGCTCGCCGTCTTCGGGGCCGTATCGTTCCTGCTTCTCCTGACCGCCGTCAACGTCGCCAGCCTGATGATGGCCCGTGCCGCGCGCAGCGAGCGTGAGTTCGCCGTGCGTCGATCCCTGGGCTCGTCCAGGTCGAGCCTTCTGCGACGGTTCGTCACCGAGGCGACGCTGTTGTCGCTTGCGGGAGGCTTGGCGGGCGTCGCCCTTGGACTGGGCTCGCTCGACCTGATTGCGACCATCGCCCCTGCCGGCCTGCCTGGCTCCACTCAGCTCCGCATGGGCACCACGACGGTGTTGGTGGCCGCCGCTGCGGCGGTCTTCGTGGGTCTCGTGCTCGGAGGCGCGACGGGTTGGCTGTTCTCCAAGCCCAGCCTTCGTTCCGTGGCTTCGGGGGGACGCACCCCCTCGGTCGGTCCGCGACGGGCGAAGCTACGGGCCAACCTGGTGCGCATGGAGATCGCCCTCGCGGTCGTGCTCCTGAGCGGGGCTGGGGTACTCCTGTTTGCGGTCCAGGACCTTCGCTCTCGTGACCTGGGCATCGACCCCGGGGGGGTGCTCACCTTCAAGGTCGGGCTGCCCGCTGCTCGGTATGGATCCGACGCAGAGATCTACCACTTCAGCGAACGACTCCATGAAAGGCTCATGGCCATTCCTGGTGCCCAGAGCGCCGCCGTGACGAGTCGGCTCCCCGTGACCGGCTCGTTCAATACGTGGGGCACGCGCCGCGCCTACGGGCCGGACGCTCCACACGACGTTCCCAACACGTCGGTGAACCAGCGGTGGATCGCCGGCGACTACTTCGAGACGATCGGACTCGAGCTGCTCCGCGGGCGGAGCTTCGCTCCGTCCGACGCCGCGGACACCCCCTATCGGACGGTGGTGAACGAAGCGTTGGTGGAGAGCCTCTTCGGCGAGGACCCCCCGCTCGGGGCGTGGATTCGTGTGGGCGGTCGATACACGCAGATCGTCGGCGTAGTCGAAAACGAGGCGTTGACCATGCGTAGCGATCCGTCGCCGACCGCCTACCATCACCAGCGCCAGTGGATCTCGGGAAGCAAGAAGATGACCCAGCTGGTCCGGGTCGCGGGCAATCCGATGGCCGCGGTCGTCGCGGCGCGCGCAGCGGTCCAGGCGGTCGATCCCGATCTGGTCGTCTTCGAACCCGCCGAACTCGACCGTGTGGTGGGTCGAGGGATCGCCCTGGAACGCTTCGCCACCGTGTTGCTCGCCGTCTTCGCGGGTCTCGCCCTCCTCGTGGCTGCCCTCGGCCTCTACGGCGTTCTCTCCCACGCCATTGCCGAGCAACGGCACGAGCTGGGTATTCGCCTGGCTCTCGGTGCAGACGGTCCGGGGATCGTCGGGATGGTGGTCAAGCGGGGTCTCCTCCTCGCCGTCAGCGGGGGCATCGTCGGGCTCGCCGTAGTCTGGAGCCTCGGCGGGGTCGTGGAGTCGTTGATCGTCGAAGTCGATCCCGGCGATCCGCGGGCGATTCTTGCAGCGTTCGGGGCGGTGCTCGCGTCGGCCATCGTGGCGAGCCTGGTTCCCGCCCTGCGCGCGATGCGTGTCGATCCTGCCGAGTCGTTCCGGGGAGGATAGCGGACGCCCCCGCGGCCGCGACGAGCCCCTCGAAGAGTTGATCTCCGAGGGCGTCGGGCCCCCCGCTGGTCCCACCGGCGAGGAACCCTTGGGTGGCGGGCCGGTGGATCAGCCGCCGATCGAGGTCAGCCAAGCCTCCATCGCCGCGCGTGCGTCGGCGGCTTCACTCGAAACGGCTCCCTGAAGGAGATCATCGGCTTCGTAGGGGTCGCTGGCCAGGTCGTACAGCTCCGTCTCCCCTGCTGGGCCGAGGTGCAACTTGTACCGTGCGTCGCGCACCGTACGAAAGAGACCCCCTTCGTCGGCATCCTGGATCTCGCTCAAGGCGAAGTCTCGATGGTCGCCCGGGGCGGAGAGCAGCGGCATGAAGCTGCGACTGTCGTGGATCTCGTCGACCCCCACCCCGGCGAGGGCAGCGATGGTGGCGAAAAGGTCGGTACCGTTGATGACGGTGTCGTCTCGGCCGACACGCGACACGCCCCGTCCAGCGACGATGAGGGGCGTGTTGATGCCACCCTGATACAGCGTCCCCTTCGCCCGGCCGCCATCGTACGGTGCCTGCGCGACCCGTCCCGGCGATCCGTTGTCACCCACGAAGAGGATCGTGGTCTCGGCCCGTTCGGCCGGAGTCAGGCTGTCGAGCAAGCGCCCGATCTGGTGGTCCATCGCCTCGATGGCGGCGAGATAGTACGGGGTCGGGTCAACGCCATTCGTGAAGGCGGGCAGTGCGCCCTGACCGTGCATCTCGGCGGGGGGCACATGAAAGGGCGCGTGCGGCGCATTGTAGGCGAGCCAGAGGAACCACGACCGCTCCTGCTCCGCGATCCAATCGATGGCGAGGTCGGTGATGACCTCCGTGTTGTAGCCGCTCTGGAAGGTCGAGCCACCGTCTTGGCGGAGATCCCACGCGTAGTAGTCGCCCGGGTCGGCGTTGAGCACCCCCGCGTAGTAGTCGATCCCGAGCGTCTCCGGGTCGAAGGTGGTTCCGCGGGCGAGGTGCCACTTCCCGAGCACGGCCGTGGCGTAGGCGTTGCCCGTCTCCCGCGCGATGTAGGCCTGGAGGATGTCTTCGTCGTCGCTCAGGACCTGCGCGGATCGCTGCACGCCCGTCCGGAAGCCGTACTTGCCGGTGATGATGGTCGCCCGGGTCGGGGCGCAGCTGGGTGTGACCCAGAGGTCTGTGAAGACGAGCCCACTCGCTGCGAGGGCATCGAGGTTGGGGGTGTTCGGCTTGATCGAGCCTTCGCCATAGCTTGCCAGGGCGTCCTTCCCGAGGTCGTCGGCGATGATGAGGAGGATGTTCCGCGCCGACGGCGGGACCGGGTCGTCGACGTCGGTGCTCGATGGGATGGAGTTCTCGCAGGCCACGAGCGCAGCGAGGAGGGTGGGGAGCACGAAGAGTCGTCGGGTTCGGTACACGGCGTGAACGGGGTCGGGGTCACTGGAGTCCATGGGATGGGTGGAGACGTCGCTTCGTTAGAAGTCGGCCGAAACCTCCCCACCCCCAACCTTCGTCGTGTTGGTCGGAGTGCCGATGACCGGGCTCCGCGACTCGAACCGAGGGCACGACGATGCGGTGGACGACGAGGGTTCTTGCGGGTTTCGGTGTGCTGGCGTCCACGGCGTCGGTCGGCGCTGCGCAGGACACGTTCGAATGGAGTGAGGCGATGTCGGCGGGCGACCGGCTGCGGGTTCAGGGGATCGTCGGTGAGATTCGCGCGGAATACACCTCGGGGGATCGCGCCGAGGTCGTGGCACGCAAGGAGGGCCGGTCGCGCGACTTCGATCAAGTGGAGATCCGCACCGAACGGCGGGGCGACGAGGTCGTCGTGTGCGCCGTCTACCGGCCCGACCGGGTGCGGGGAGAGGGCTGTTCCAACGACCACGACGACGACCGCGGTCGCGATCGCAGAAATCGCCGTTCGATCGAGGTCGAGGTCGACTTCGTGGTTCGAGTGCCGGCCGGCGTCGACTTCAGCGCGGCGATGGTGTCAGGTGACGTCTTCGCCGACGATCTCCGCTCCAACGTCGAGGCGACTACCGTCAACGGCGACATCGATGTGTCGACGTCGGGGCGGGCCGAGGGGAAGACCGTCAGCGGGTCCATCGATATTGCGATGGGCTCCTCCGACTGGCGCGAGCTGGACTTCGGGACGGTCAGTGGTGACATCACCCTCTGGCTCCCCGAAGGCATCGAGACCGATGTCGACTTCCAGTCTCTCTCGGGCGATATGCGGTCGGATTTCGACATTGCGACCACGCGCGCGGGCTCGCGTTGGATCGGCTCGAACGTCGAAGGCTACATTGGCAGCCAGGGGCAGAGGAGCCTCTCGTTCAACACGGTGAGCGGAGACGTCCGGCTGCGGAGGCCGCGCTCGTAGGCACGCACCTGGGAGCGGGCCGCCCGCCCCCTCTACCTGCCTCGTCGCCACCGTCCTGGCGGCACCCCGAGGGCCTCCCGAAAACGGTGGGTCAGATGGGCCTGATCGGCGAAGCCGGCTTCCAGCGCGACCGTAGAGAGACGCGCGTTCGGCCGAGATCCCAGGATGCGAACGGCTCGCGCCAGTCGGAGGCGACCCAGGTACACCGACGGGACGACTCCCCGGTGACGGCGGAAGCCGCGCGTCAACGTGACGGGGTGAATGCCGAGCTCGTGAGCGAGCTCCCCGAGTCGAACACCCTCACGCACACAGTCCCGGAGCGCCACCTCGGCCTCGTGCACCCACGACGGCTCCGGACTCGCGTCGCAGCCGTCCCCTACCAGACCGAACAGCTGGGCGGCGAGATCCGGGAGGGCGTCCACACCTGCCCCACGTGGGGCATCGAGATGGTGCTCGATCCGTAGTGCGAGGAGCAGTGCCTGGGGGTCGTTCACTCGAACGGAAGCGATCGGGTGCGACGACTCGCCGATCAGCGAGGCGTCCACGTCGACGGCGAGAAAGCGGCCCCCCGGCTCGAGGAACCGATCGGCGTGCGTGGTCCCCGGTGGGTGGACGAGGATCGTTCCAGCCTCGACGGGCAGGACCTCCACGCCCTGGGAGGCGGCGCCAGCTCCGGTCAGGTACCGCGCGCGCAGCACGAGGCAGAAGTGCGCCCGATCGTGGGTGTGTCGCGCCACGGGATAGTCGACGTGATCCCGGAGCCGGGTGACCCCGACGCCGTCGACGTGGGCGGTCGCCTCGACCCTCCCTACGTACTCGCCCGAACGGGGATCCGTCGCGCCCGTGGACTCATGAATCCCGTGGGTCGGTCTTGATCGCAATGCTCGTTCCATAACCCCCTTACGCGATCCGTGCCCAGATCGTTCGCCTCTTCGAACGCCTCGCAGGCCGCCTCGATGTCGCCACGCTGCAGTTCGATGCGCCCAATGGTCACCCAAGCGGCCGCAGAGGGGGACATCTGGAGCCGCATCCGAAGGACGGCCTCGGCGCGATCGAGGTCGTGGTGTCGATACAGGCCGTAGCCTACCTGGTACACCTCGAAGGCCGAGGGGACCGCACCCCGCCGGCCCTCCGATCGCAGCCGGCTCGCGTGTCGCGCGGCGGCGGAGGGCCCGCCTTCAACGAAGGCGTCCCAGACCTCGGATGTATCCTGGGGGCGCACCCCTTCGGGCTCGTAGCCAAGAGCGAGGTTCATCACCGGATTCGACAGCCGGTTGATCTCGAAGGGAGTATGGTTGGCCAATACGACGACGATCGTCTCGTGCTCGACGAGCACGTTGAAGATCGTCGACACTCCCGCCGTCCCTCCGTCGTATCCGAAACCGATGCCGCCGTCGGAGGGGCGACGCGATCCGGTCCCGTACCGGAAGGGTCGGACGCCGTAGCCCTGGCCGTCTCCGTGATCGGTCCACACGGCCGCCT
Organism: Longimicrobiales bacterium; assembly: GCA_028279425.1. Classification (GTDB taxonomy): domain Bacteria; phylum Gemmatimonadota; class Gemmatimonadetes; order Longimicrobiales; family Gaopeijiaceae; genus Gaopeijia. The sequence continues at coordinate 81,847 of JANQNV010000316.1, forward strand.
GCAGTTGCGGTGAGAGGAAGTCCTCTTCCAGAAGGCCGCGGGCGAACCGCCACACGTCGCGGGCAGTCGCGCTCACCGAGCCGGACCCCCAGGCGAAGGTGGGATCTTCGAAGGATGCCGGTAGCACCTCACCCAGGAGTCGCTCATAGCGGCCCGCCCGATTCGGGATCAACGCACCGTCGGCCTCGAGGCCGGCCGACGTCATTCCGAGCGGTTCGAAGACGAGCGTATCGAGCGCCCGATCCAGGGGCATCCCCGTCACGGCCTCGAGAATGGCTCCCAGGATCACGTACCCGCAGCTCGAGTAGGCGTATCGCGCACCCGGTTCGAAGCGAAGTCCGTGCGAAAGCGCGATTCGTACGCGCTCCGGTGTGCTGAAGTGCTCTCGACGGGTGTGTAGTGTGCCCGGCAGGAGATCTCTCGCCAAGCCCGAAGTGTGGGTCAGGAGATGATGAATCGTGATCCGGGAATCGATTTCCGCGGCCTCGAGGTAGCGAGCGGCGGAGGCGTGCAATTCGATGTCACCCTGGTCGACGAGTCGTAGTACGGCGGCTGCGGTGAAGCTCTTGGACACCGAAGCGAGGAGAAGCCGGTGGTCGACGGTGAGAGGGACGCTCAGCTCATGCGAGGCCATCCCCCAGGCGCCGTCGACGACCACGGAGTCGCCGATCGATACGACCACCTGGCCGTGAAAGCCGCCGGCCGCATGGAAACCCTCGATCACTTCTTCGATTTCGCCCCGGAGGTCGTCGGCAAAGGTGACCTGTGCCGTGACGCCCGGCGAAACCATGAAGGCCCCGAGGCTCGCTGCCCATCGAACTCCCAACCTCCACCCCATACTCCCTCCTCGGGCTCGTCCGCCCTGCCTGACCCTGCCGGCGCGACACTCCTCGGCCAGCCACACTCCGGTTGGCCTAGTGTAGTGTCGCCCAAGTCCTGATGCCGTTCGTGCGCGGGGGCATCCACGGGATGCGTCGTTGGAACTCCTTGCCGTAGCTATCGCTACGCCGCG
>JANQNV010000317.1 GCA_028279425.1 Longimicrobiales bacterium
TCCTTGCCGTAGCTATCGCTACGCCGCGTCGTTCCGCCTCGCCCCCGCGGCGCCTCCGCACCCTCGGCGGTCACCAGACTTTGGCGACACTACACTAGAGGGTCGGTTCTATCCGCTCCTGGTCCGCCCCGGCTCCGATCCGCCTGCCGAGTAGGTAGAAGCCCACAGGCGCGACGAGCGCGGTCAGCACGTTGAAGGCCGCCAGCGACCAGGCCATGCGGCCGGTGCCGTCGAACACGTCCTGCAATGCCGCCACGTTGACGCTCCTTAGAGCTGCGAGCGACGTCAGCGCGACGAGACCGGTCGTGATGGGGCGGCGTATCGCCCAACGGGAGACTCGGTCGAGGGCCCGGGCGAGCCGCCCGCCAGGCGTTCCCGCGGAGCGCCGGATACCGACGGCAAGCGCGCCGAAGCCCATGGCGCCCGTCCCGAGGAGGGCCGGAATGGTCGCGACGTCGGGTGCGAGCGCGCCGACCGCGTAGCTGAACGTCGCCACACCCTGGACCACGACCGAGAAGCCGAGGAAGCCGGTGGCCATCCAGTACCATCGGCGGGCCCAGGCGCGCTCGGGGTGGGCCTTGTGGTATTCGGTGGCGACGGCGTCCGGCTCTCCAAGGCGTCTCAGGGCGAGGTGGAGTGCTTCCTCTTCGGTCAGGAGCCCGTTCCCCATCAAGGCGCGGGCCGAGTCCCACAGGTGGACCTCGAGTTCATCGATGTCGTCGGTGGTGAGGGCGTCGGACCGAGCCATCGCGACCCTCCATGCGTCGAGGCGCGCTTCTAGGTCGTGCATGGTCCCTCCCACAGGGCCTGAAGGGTCGTGTGCACGGTCATCCACCTGGACTGCTCCTCGACCAGTGCCGCCCGACCTCGTTCGGTCAGAGCGTAGTACTTGCGTCGAGGACCTTCATCGGATTGGGCCCACCGAGACGAGAGGAGGCCCCTCTGCTCCAGACGCTTCAGCGCTGGATACACCATGCCCTCCGACCAATCGACCCGATCGTTGGACAAGGCGCGCACGGTGCGGATGATCTCGTAGCCGTAGCTCTCGCCGCCCCGCAGGACCGACAGGATCAGGGGCGTGGCCGAGGCCGCGATCAGCTCTTTCCCAATCATACGTTCTCCAGTACCTCGTGGTGTTAGGTACAGTCTACCTCGAGGTGCGGGGTAGTGCAAGGGCACCCAGGGTCGCGTCCCGGTGCCGGCGATGCAGGAAGTCGCCAGCACCTCCCCGGACGAGCGATGCAGCACGTCGCCAGCATCTCCCCGGACGAGCGATGCAGCACGTCGCCAGCATCTCCCCGGACGAGCGCCGCAGTATGTCGCCAGCATCTCCCCGGACGAGCGATACTGGAGGGTTGTGGTCACTATGCGACCATTTCTCGCCACCATCGCCCGCCGCGGCCACATGGCGGCGACTTCGTGTCGTAGAGCGACCATTTCTCGCCACCATCGCCCGCCGCGGCCACATGGCGGCGATTTCGTGTCGTTGCGCTGCGGGTGCCAGGCCCCGCACGCCGCACGTCTGGTCGCGCTGGACGTCTGGTAGCACCGAGGCCGCAGGACGTGAGGGGGACAGCCCTGGGGCTACCGAGGCCGCCGAGGGTGTCCTAGTGTAGTGTCGCCCAAGTCCTGATGCCGTTCGTGCGCGGGGGCATCCACGGGATGCGTCGTTGGAACTCCTTGCCGTAGCTATCGCTACGCCGCG
>JANQNV010000318.1 GCA_028279425.1 Longimicrobiales bacterium
GGTCCTCGTCGGGCCGTCCGTGCTTCTCAGCACGAACCGCCGACGAGGGCCCCCCACGCCAGCGACGCCTGAGCTCGGACCAGATCCGCGGGTACCCCCGCCGCCATCTGTACGAGGACGGTAGCGAACTGGGTGTCGAGGTAGCGGGCGACGACCCTGGCATCCTGATCGGGGTCGAGCTCCCCCGCGGCCTGCGCCCGCCGGACCCGGGCTTCGAAGCCTTCGAGCAGCTGTCGCTCCACCTCCTCGACCCTCACTCTCGTCCGCGGGCCCAGCCACTGCCGAGCAAGGCGCATCTTCGTGAAGAGGCACCCGGCCGGCGCTTCACGCTGCGCGGTCAATCGGTCCACCGCCCCGAACAGCATCTCGGCGAGCGGACGCTGCTCCTCCATCGCGGCCAGGAGGGGGCCCACCATGTGGCTCCGGTAGAGCTGGAGCGCCGCGTCCATCAGGCCGTCTTCGTCGTCGAATTCCCGATACAGCGCCGGCTTGGAGATCCCGGTCCGGCGGCAGACCTCGTTGAGCGAGACGCGCCGGACGCCTTCCTGCCAGTACACGTACATGGCCGCGGCGATCGCTCCGCCGCGGTCGACCGACTTCGGCCGCCCCCGGCGACGTGGCGTAGGTTCGGTGGGACACATGAATTTCGGACCGAGCAGAACAAAAAGGGTTGACACTCCGAGAGCGCGACCGAATAATACGTACCAATCGGTTCGATAATCAACCCGGAGGACGCGTGGTGGACGCCGTATCCAAGGTAGGCCGACTCTTCCTCGGCCTCTTCATGCTCGCACTCGGCCTCAACAAGTTCTTCGGCTTCATCGACATCCCGAGTCCGCCGGGCGACGGAGGCGAACTGATGCGCATCTACGTCACCTCCGGCTTCCTGAAGCTCGTCGGAGCCCTCGAGTTCGCCGGGGGCGCCGCCCTGCTCCTGGATCGCTTCGTCCCGCTCGCGCTGACCTTCATCACGGCCATCATGTTCAATGCCTTCACCTTCCACGCGCTCCACGACCCTACCGGGATCGGCCCCGCCGCCGTCGCCCTACTGCTGAGCGTAGCGCTGGTGGGCTCGCACCGGGCCCGTTTCGCGGAGCTGCTCCGTGCCTGACCCGACGACGAGCATCCCGCGTCCACCTGAGACCGAGAAGCACACCATGGACACGATCCAGATCGACTTCGAGTCCCTCCGGCAAGGGCACTGGTCGGAGCGAGAAGTCCAGAACGTCAAGCTGGTGATCGCCTTCGTGCAGGCGCTCATGAACGACCACGACTTCGATCGCGTGCTCGCGGAGTTTGGCAATGCCCGCTATCGGCAGCACAACCGAGGCATCCCCGACGGCATGGAAGCACTCGTCGAGTACGTGAAGAACTTCGCCGCGCGCTTCCCGGACTACACCTACGACGTCAAGCGAATCCACGCGGACGGCGACTTCGTGATCTTCCACTCCCACATCACGACGAAGAAGAAGGACCGCGGAGACGACCGCCGGGGCATCAACGTGTCGGACACCTGGAGGATCGACGACGGTCAGATCGTCGAACACTGGGATGCCCTTCAGCCCATCGACACGTTCATGCGCTTCTACTTCTGGATGGTCGGGGGGAAGGTCGCGAACCGTAACGGGGTGTTCTAGTGTAGTGTCGTCAAAGTCCTGATGCCGTTCGTGCGCGGGGGCATCCACGGGATGCGTCGTTGGAACTCCTTGCCGTAGCTTTAGCTACGCCGCGTCGCTCCGCCTCGCCACCCAAGCCCACACCCCCTCTCGGTACGCACCGGACTTCTCAAACGGGACTCTAGGAGCCTGTCCGAGTACGGACCGGCTCCTAGCGCCGCGCCCGCGCCGCCGAGGGGAGGGGTTCGAACAGGGTGGCCCGCGTCACGGACGGACCGCGATCGGCCTCCCGATCTCGCGCCCGGCGCTCGATCAACCGTTTCAAGCGCGCGACGTCATCGTCGGTCGGTCCCAAGCCGGGGGCCGCGAGGGCGGGCGGCGGGGGCGACGACCGGAGCGGGGCCGACGAGGCGGCCACGGGGTCCCAGAATGCCACCGCCTTGATGTTGGTGTAGGCCCCGGCCACCACTTCATCGTAGGTCGGTGTGGCGTCGTCTTCGATCCGAGCGGCCTGCGAGAGCTGAATGAACCCTTCGGGATCGTCGGCGTAGAGCGACGAGAAGTCGTCGAAGAGCTCGAAGCGGAATCGCACGTCGAGCTGGCTGACGAGGTCGTCCGGCGCGGTCCACTGGTGAGCCCAGATCTCGTAGCGCCCATCCTGTACGTAGCGATCCGAGAGCCATCCTTCGAAGTACCCACCCGTATCGGCCCCGTAGCTGTCGGCCGAGAACGTACCGGTGGAGCTGCGGACCCCCAGGTACGGGATCCAGAGACGCTCATCCGGCTCCCAGAGCCAGAAGTCGATATCTCCTCCCCGGTCGACGGTCGCCTCGTCCCAGACCTGGTAGACCTCCAGCACCCGCCCCGGGCCCAGGTCGACCATCGCGAGCCGATCCTGAGCGGCGGTCCAGTTCTCGAGGAACGACGACCACGGTGAGCCGGGGATCAGCGTCTTGTAGTAGTCGAAGCTCGACCGCCCGTCGTCGCGGAACCGGTCTTCTCCGTCACCCGACGGGAAGAGGAAGTAGAGCCCGGTCGCACGATCGACGTTCTGATCGTCGGGTGCGGAGTATCGGCGATTGGCCACGAGGAACTCCTGCGACAGCGCTGCGTCCTCCAGCGTCGTGGCCGCCGAACGCAGCGGCCCCGAGGGCAGGCGCGCGGAGAGTGCTCGCACGAGGTCCGCGATGTCCGTCTTGACCGGCTGCGTGAACTTCTGAGCCTCGCCGAGCGCGGAATCGATCACATCGGCGCTGGTGGAAAGATCGCTCTTCATCTGACCCGCGAAGGCGTCGAGGGCGTTTTCGAACGCCGGGTAGCCCTCCATGCGGTAGGCCGACTTGGTGACCGATGCACGGCTGCCCTCGTAGTAGTCGGCGAAGGTGTTCACGAGCATGCCGGCCACACTCTCGGTCGAGGCCGTGGGATCGGCCTGGATCGCATTCAGCACGAGGTGATAGGGGAGGCCGGGTCCGGGCACCAGTTCCTCGGAGACGATGACGAACTCCGCGATGCCCTCCATGTTGTCGAGCACCTCGTAGCCCCCCATGTAGCACATGTCGAAGTCGACGATGTCGAAGGGGGGCATCCCCTGTAGGGCCGACCTGAACTCACCGAGAGGCATGAGTTCGTTCCCCGCCTGCGTCATGTCCTGCAGGAGGCCCTCGAACCCGGCGCCGTGATTCCAGGGCACGAGCAGGTATCTCTCGGCGGGAGCGACCGACTTGGCCCAGCCGACGAAGTCCCGGAGGGCCTGTTGCGATGCCATGTTGACCGCGCCCATGTACTGGACGGGCCCGTCGATCCCCGGGATACGCTGCGGGTAGTCTCCGAGCACGTACCGGAAGGTCGAGCTGTAGGTGTCGAGACCGATCAAGCCCGGCGTGACTCCGTCGAGTTGCATGTAGTAGGGGCTGAACTCCCCCTGCACCACCACCTGGACCTCGGGGTCGAAGCCGGCGGCCTCCATCTCCTCGAGATCGAAGTAGCCCTGCAGGGAGAGGTTGTTGTCGGCCGCCATGTACACCATGAGCGTCCAACGAGGGTACCGGGCCTCGGCGGTGACGGAGGTGCTCGCTGAGAACTGGGGCGCCGTGATCGTGAGCGTGTTCGTCCCCGGCTGGTCACCGAGTGCCCAGTCCGAGACGAGCGCCGTACCCGATGCATCGGTCGACACGGTGGATCCGACCGACCCTCCCCCACTCGCCACCGACACCGAAATCGTCTCCGACGCCATCGGCCGCCCGTCGCCCCGAAGGAGACGAACACGAATCGCACCCACCGTCGCGCCGATGCGGGCGGTCTGACCCGCTCCCTCGAGCACCGTCAGTTCGTAGGTGAAGCTGGGTTCATCCGGAGTGGTCGAAGAGTCCCCGCATGCGGCGAGCAGGACCATACATGCGGCGGCGAGCAGTGTCTTCTTCATCGGGCGTATCGGGTCTCGGGTGCGGTGTACAGGCGTCGCACCCATAGAGGCGTCGAAACGGCAGCTAATCGGCCACCCTAGCCCATGATCCTCCAGCGGTGCACTCGCTGGATCCCGAGATCGGGGTCCTCGACGATCGCGAGCATGAACCCGTAGGCCACGACGACCTGGCGTAGGTAGGCCTCGACGGCCACCTCGCCGAGGTACTCCCCGCCGGCTCCGAACACATCGAAGGTCGTGCGCTCCGGTCCCCCTCGGGCCGTGCGCACCCAGAGCCGGTCCCGATCATCGAAGGTGAGTCCCGACACGAGGAAGTGGGGGCGGAGCGGGTCGACCTCCGGGCGCGGCGCCCCGGCCTCCGGGTTGTCGGATCGACCACCTGGGCCTCGAGCGAGCGACGCCGATAGCGCGCTGATCTCGGCCTCGGTCCGCTCAGTGCGGTCGATGTCGCGCACGAGGGTCCGGACCACGTCTCCCTCCGGATCGAGGATCTCGATGTGATAGTGGTCGGAGTAGCCGACCGCGCTCCAACCGTCACGGGAGGGAGCGACGGAGAGCAGGCCGGGCGGCGCAGGGTGGCCGTCGGCGCGGACGAAGCGGTCGACGGTCGAAGCGAGGGGGATGCTGACCTCTCCGTCCGGCGAGCGCACCCGCACCGAAGCCGCCATCGCCTGCCAGTCCGCCACCTGCCAGGTCAGCCACTGCCCCGAGGGGTCCGCCCGCAGTCCGGTGGCCATGCCTTCGACGGACAAGCGCTCCACATAGGTCCCATCGCGCTGGTATTCGGTCAGCGCCGTCCCCATGAAGTCCGCTACCCAGACCGCGCCCGATGCCGTCACCGCGAGGGAGGCGGGTCGGGCGATCTCACCCGGCCCCCTGCCCCGCCGGCCGAAGGTCGTCTCGACCGACCCGTCCCTGGCGAAGACCCGCACCAAGGGCTCGTCTCGATCGAGCACGGCCAGCGCGCCGTCCGCGAACACGCCCAGACCCATGATCGCCCCGAAGGCCGCCGGCCCGTCGCAGGCGATGCACCCGACGGGCTCTCCATCGATCTGAAGGGCGGGTAGCTGCGCCGAAGCGCTCAGTGGAACCACCACCGAGCAGACTCCGACAACGCCCACCGCCAGAGTGGGTATGCTCGACACCCGGCTTCCCCAACTCGTTCGTCCCCCCAGCACCGCCACCTCCCGATCGAGACTCCCTCGGACGCTCGCCCTCCTCGGGGGGTTCGACACGCCCGCCCGATGCGCCGTTGCGCCGCCTCGCTTCCCGCTTGACAGCCTCGAGCACACCCCCTCACTTGCCGCCCGCTACGTCGGCCGAAGGCCCGGCGTCCGCACGTTTCGTGCACGAGCCGCCGACGCCGATGAAGCGCCCCCCTCGATGATCCGAGTCTCCGCCCCCGTCGTGAAGCCCGTCGCCGGCCGGGGCGGTGGTTGGCGGGCCGCGGTGCGCTTCGCTGCGAGTTCGGATGGGCCCGACGCGGAGTTGTGGTTCGAGGGGCCGGGCAGCGCCGACGATGTCGATGCGACGGGTACCCCGTGGGCCGTCGCGCTCGCTCCCCTGGCCTTCCACACGGGACAGGGCCTCCGGGTCGACGGGCCGATCGACCAGCGGATCCGCGAAGGTCTCGCCACGGTGACCGGCATCTGGTCGAGATGGTACGGGGGCGCCGGGCCGATCGAGCTATGGGCTCCGGCGGAATCCGAGACTCCGGCTGCGCCCTGGGCGGCGAGCGGGGAGAACCGGGCCCAGGAGCGCCGGGCGGCCTTCTTCTCCGGCGGCGTCGACTCCCTGTGGACCGCTCTCGACCATCGGACCCGCGGTGGGGCGACGAAGGACCTCATCACCGTCCACGGCTTCGACGTGCCCCTCGCGGAGGGTGAGGCCTTTGAACGAATGCTCGGTCGCTTCACCTCCTGGGCGGGCGCGTGGGGTGGACGTGTCGTCCCGATCCGGACCAACTACCGCGAGGGGCCCACGCGTCGAGTCCCCTGGGGCGAGCTCGCGCACGGATGCGCGCTCATCGCGGCCGGCCTCCTGCTGTCTCCGCGATACGATCGGCTCCTGATCGCCGCAACCGGCGGCGAACGGGACACCCACCCCTGGGGTTCTCATGTCGACACGGACCACCTGTTGGGTAGCGACGCGACGAGCGTCGAGCACCACGGCGCCGATGCCCCACGGTGGAAGAAGGTGCGGCGCATCGTCGAGGACGACGCCGCCCTCGGCATTCTGCGTGTCTGCTGGCGCTCCGGGACCGATCTCAACTGCGGCCGCTGTTCCAAGTGCCTTCGCACGATGGCTCTCCTGGACTTGTGGGGCGCCCTCGAGCGCGCGCCCACCTTCCCGGCGACGCTCTCGCTGGACGACTTGGCGCGGGTTCATGTGGCCGAGTCGTGGGACGTGCGGGAGTTCAGCGATCTGGAGGAACAGGGGCGAGCCAACGGCCGGCTCGATCTCGTGGAAGCCGCCCGTCGGGCGATGCGAAGAACGCGCAGCCGGGAGCGCGCCCTCTCCTTCGCCCGGTGGTTTGCGAACACGCCCGGTCTTCGCACCGTGTCGAGGCTCGCGCAGCAGCGGGTGCGGTCGGGTTGGATTCCTTGACGCCCCGCTCGTTGGCCGAGCTGGGTCAGCGCCTCCGCGCCACGATCTCCGATGCCCTGCCCCCACCACCGACGCGCTGGGGGTTCATGCCCCTCCCGTTGCACGGCAACGTGGGCGAAAGCGCCATGGTGCTCGGGGCATTCGCTCTGCTCGAGGAGTTGGGCTGGCCATCTCCCACCGTGATCTCCGACATCGAGACCTTCGACCCGGCGCTGATCGCCAAGCGGTTGGGCGGAGGTCCGATCGTGATCGGGGGCGGCGGCAACTTCGGAGATCTCTGGCCCCGCGAGCACGCCATCCGACTGCGGATCCTGCGCGAGCTACGATCCAACGCGGTGATCCAACTGCCGCAGTCCGTCCACTTCGGCTCCGACACGACGCGCGAGGAAACGGCCGACGCCGTAGCCGGGCACCCGAAGGTGACCCTCCTCATTCGGGATCGACGAAGCCTGAGGGTGGCGGAATCGGCGTTCCCCGAGGCCGAGCCGATCCTCTGTACCGACATGGCCTTCGCACTCGGGACCCTCCGGCGCGGGGAGGCCACGACCGACGTCGTCCGCCTGATCCGTCGAGATCACGAATCCCGGTACGGGCCCGAATCCGAGGAGTCGGCGACCGGGGTCGACTGGGTGGCGGAGCCCCCGGCTCCCCCGATCCGTGCCGAGCGCACACTCCGCAATCTCGGGCTTCGCTGGCCGTGGGCCGTCCGCCTCACCAATCGACTCCGGCAGACGCTGCACAAGCCGATGGCGAGGACTCGACTGGACCGCGGTCTGGCCCTCCTGTCGTCCGGAAGGGCCTTCGTGACCGACCGACTCCATGCGCACATCCTCGGGCTGATGCTCGGGGTGCCCCACGCCATCGTCGCAGACCGGAACGGAAAGACCGAGGGCTTCGTCGAGACCTGGACCGACGGATTGCCCGGCTTCCGACTGGCCGGATCGTTCGACGAGGCCGAGAAGGCGGTGCGAGAGTTCCTGCAAGGCGCGGCCTCGTGAGCGAGGGTCCCATCGAGGCCTCGGTCGTCGTCTGCACGCGGAACCGCGCGCTGCGGCTCCGAGCCACACTTCACGACCTCACGCGTCAGACGTTGGGCCGTAGCGCAAAGTGGGAGATCCTGGTCGTCGACAACGCGTCCACGGACGACACGGCCGCCGTCGCTTCGGCGTTGGGCGACGACCCCCGGGTGCGCTACGTGTACGAGCCCGAACTCGGTCTCTCGCATGCGCGAAATCGAGGAGCGGTCGAGGCGCGTGGACGGGTCATCATCTGGATCGACGACGACGTCGCGATCCCGGATGGGTGGCTCGACGCCTGGTTGGCCGGCATTGGAGCGCACCCGGAGGCGTCGTTTTTCGGCGGTGGGATCGAGGTCAACTTCGAGTCTCCACCGCCCGCCTGGCTTCTGGCGGGGTGGAGATGGTTCGGCTCGCTCTTCGCGGAACGTTCGGTCCCTACGGCGGGAGTGCCGATCCGGGCCGACTACCTACCCTTCGGTGCCAACTTCGCCGTCCGCACCACGGTGCAACGGAGGGTCGTCTACGACCCCGCACTGGGACGCAAAGCGGGTGGGCTGGTCGGGGGCGAAGAGACGACACTCCTCAAGCGCCTGCTGGATGAAGGCCTGGAGGGGCGGTGGGTCGGTGGCTGCGCATTGCAGCATGTGATCCCGCCAGACCGCGTGGAGCCGACACGCTTGCAGAGGCAGATCCGGGAAAACGCGCGGGTGTTGGGGGCGACGCCGCGCGCCGCCGATGGCCGCCCGCTGAGCGCCGCGGCGCTTCGCCGACGCTGGCTCTGGACGTCCATGGCGTGGCGAGCGCTCCGGTGGACGCGCGCGCCCGAACGCTGGGTGCAACCCTTCGTCGAGGCGGCGGTCTGGCGCGGCCATCTCGACCGCGAGCTGGCGTGTACCGGACGGGAACGCGAGCCGGGGTCGAGCTAGTGTAGTGTCGCCCAAGTCCTGATGCCGTTCGTGCGCGGGGGCATCCACGGGATGCGTCGTTGGAACTCCTTGCCGTAGCTATCGCTACGCCGCG
>JANQNV010000319.1 GCA_028279425.1 Longimicrobiales bacterium
CGCGGCGTAGCGATAGCTACGGCAAGGAGTTCCAACGACGCATCCCGTGGATGCCCCCGCGCACGAACGGCATCAGGACTTGGGCGACACTACACTAGATGTGTCGGGCTGCGTGCGCGGCCGGGGCCCGGGGGTGTCGACTCCCGGGTCCCACGAGGCCGTCGGGGGGGTGGGCTGCTCAACGGTCTAGGCGCGGAGCGACCATCGTTGATGGGGGGGCGGCGGATTTTCTGGAGAGGACGACGGCCAGGGCCAGGTTCAGCGAGAGCGCCACCACCAACACGTCGCGGTTGTCCTGCGAACCTGGGAGGAGCTTGAGGAGGATCGCCATGAGGGACGATATCGCCACGGCCCGAAGGAGGCGGTCGAGGTAGGCGGCAGGCCTCCGTCCCAGCGCCAGGGCGACACCCGGGATAGTCGCCCCGAGAAGGAGGGGGTTCAGCACGAAGACGTTCTCGTTCCAGCGCCAGTGGTCATGATCGGTCAAGACCCAGGCTGCGATGAGAGCGGCGCCCAGGCCGCCGGCGAGGCATGACCATCCAGCCAGAAACAGCCCGAGGCTGCGCTGGGCGACGCTCCCCTCAGAATTCCGGCGGCCCAGGCCGACGACTCCCGCCGCCATTGCGATCCCAACCACCAGGGCAAGCGGCAAGCGGTTGCGGGGCTCCGTGGGGACGTTCGCCCGAGCGGAAGAGAGGAGTTCCTCTTCACCCAGGACGAGTGGCACCAGCGAGCCGTCGGGGCCGGGGATCTCGGCCTGGGCCAGGTGCCGGCGAAGCTGGAGGGGGAGGAACATCTCGTCCCACTCGGTGATCTGCTCGTCTCCGGGTCGGCCGAGGACGATCTGAACCCCGGCCTCCGCCCAGGGCACCGCGCGGAGGAGGCTCTGCGTGTGCCACCGCCACGTCACCCCAGCGGGACGGGCCGAGAAGGTCTCTCGGAGGTAGCCTCCCAGTACCGCGTCGAGGGCATCCCGAGCGCGGGTAGAGCAGTTGTCGGCGTAGTAGTCGTAGGTGTAGTCCCGGTTCTCAGGGCGGGCGTTTTCTCGCACCAATCGATCGAGCGCTCGTTCCTGCGACGTCGTGAGGTTCAGCTCCTGCGCCCAGACCTGCCGATCATCGGCGGCGTAGGCCGCGAGTCTGTCCGCCAGATACCGGCCGCCCATGCTGTAGAGCATGCTCCCGCGAGCGAGTCGAGCCATGAAGCCCTCCTGTCGGCGGTCGAACAGGCCCCACTCCCAGAAGATGTCTTCTCCGGTACGCCCGTCGTGAATCCAGAGGCCGTTGTGGCCGAAGCGCTCCCAGATTGCGTCGCCGGGTGCCGCCGTGACCAAGTAGACGGTGAAGCGATCCACCTGCTCGTGGGGTGGGAGTACCTGTGTCGGGCGAGCGCCCTGCCTGGCTTCGTTGGCTACCACCTGGGTAGGAGCTGCTGGGAGCGCGGTGGCGGTGAGCCCCACCATGGACGCGGCCAACGCAACGAGGATGTGACCGCCGTTCATCTCTACCCGCTGACCCGAACCGGGGGCTCCTCGAGGGCGGCGGCCGATGCGTCGCTGATCTGCTCGAGGATCCTCACCGCCTCGTCGATCGTCAGTTCTCCCCCCCGCGCCGGTCGCTCGCGCAGCGACTCCCGCTCGACGCGGTAGCGACCCTCTAGCGCTCGGTTCAGGCGTTGGATGGTATCCTGCAAGGAGGGTTCCTCCAGCGGGGACGAGAACCGGGGCAACTTCCGGGCCGCCGCGTCGCTCCGCAAGCGGCCGACGCGGCCTCGTCGCCCTTGCGCTGGAGCCACGCGTCAGCCGTCGAGGCACCTGGCCCATGGCCCGCCTCGTCGCAATACTCGGAGATGACCACCCACGACACCGCACCGCCCGACGACGAGGCCGCGGGCATCCCCCCCGACGCGGACCCGATGGCCGCCCGGGACGACGATGCCGCGACGGACGATCCCCCCGAGGCGGAGCAACACATCGCGCGGCTCGAGAAGAAGTTCGCCCGAGAGCAGGAGTTGGTGCCCTATCAGGTCGAACTCCTGAAGCTCCAGGAGCACCTGGAACTCCACGGGAAGAAGATGATCGTGCTCTTCGAGGGTCGGGACGCCGCGGGCAAGGGCGGCGCGATCCGGTGGGTGACCCGCTACATGAACGTGAAGCACTACCGCGTCGTGGCGCTCGGCAAGCCCACCGAGGAGCAGCGCAGCCAGTGGTATCTCCAGAAGTACGTCACCCAGTTTCCGCGGGGCGGCGAAATGGTGCTCTTCGATCGGAGCTGGTACAACCGGGCGATGGTGGAGCCGGTCTTCGGCTTCTGCACCTCTCGCGAGCACGCCGACTTCCTGCGCGGCGTCGTGGGATTCGAGAAGGACCTGGTCCGACAGGGCACGATCCTGGTGAAGCTCTACTTCTCGGTCACCAAGAAGGAGCAGATGCGGCGTTTCGAGCGACGCCGTGATGATCCGCTCCGCCAGTGGAAGCTCAGCGAGGTCGACCTTCAAGCCCAGGAGCTGTGGGACGAGTTCACCGAGAAGAAGTACGAGATGCTCAATCGAACCCACACGGCCGCCACGCCCTGGACCATCATCCGTTCCAACGACAAGCACGAGGCCCGGGTGAACGCCATGCGGGTCATCCTCGGCGCCGTGGACTAAGAGGGCCGGAATCCGGACCTCGACTTCGCGCCCGATCCCGACCTCGTGGTCTCCGGAGCCGAGGAGGTGGAGCGGATGGAGGCCCAGCGTACGCGGAAGGGGAAGTTCAAGCAGTAGTTCTACAGCAACACCAACCGCAGCGCGAACACGACCACGATGCCGGCTCCGCCGGCCACTGCCGAGCCGAGGGTCTGGAGTCGGTAGGCCTGTGGCACCGTCATCCCCGAAAGCTGGCTGACGACCCAGAAGTAGCTGTCGTTCGCGTGGGACACCGTCATGGCGCCGGCCCCGATGGCCAGCGTGGCCAGCGCCGGGCCGAGGCCCTCGGCCAAGCCGAGCGTGGTCAGCGCCGGCCCGGCGAGCGCAGCCGTCGTGATGATGGCGACCGTGGAGGAGCCGAGCGCGGTTTTCAGGGCAGCCGCGAGGATGAAGGGTAGGAGGATGCTGAAAACGCCGAGGTCGAGTCCGCCGAGTGTCGCACCCAGGTAGTCGCCGATCGGTGTCTCGCGGAGAACTCGGCCCAGCGCGCCCCCTGCTCCGGTGATCAGGATGATGGGGCCCGCGGTCTTCAGGGCATCACCCATCCATGCGCCGTAGACCTTCGCTCCATGCGACCGCGCGACCCAGATCGCCAGCGCCACGCCCAGCAGGAGCGCCGTGTTGGGGTTGCCCACGAACTCCAGCCCGCTCGCGAGGACACCGGTTCCGAGTGGTCGGCCGGGCGAGGCCGCGATCGACTGCGCTGCGATGAGCAGCATCGGGACCACGATGGGTAGGAAGGCCAGACCTTTCGAAGGGGCCGGCATGTCGGATGCCTCGGCCTCCAATGCGGAGGACTCTTCTGGAGGTGGCTCCAGCGCGATGCGGCGTCCCATGTAGAGGGCGAACGCATACACGACAACCAGTACCGGTACCGTCGTGACCAGCCCCAGCAGGATCACCGAGCCCAGCTCTGCGCCGAGTTCGCCTGCGGCCGCGATCGGGCCCGGCGTAGGTGGTACGAAGACGTGCGTGGTATACAGCCCCATGCTCAACATCACCGCGAACGTCGCGAGGGATGCACCTGAACGCGCGGCCAGAGCCTTGTTGAGCGGCGACAGGATCACGTAGCCGGAGTCGCAAAACACGGGGATCGAGACGACCGCTCCGGTGCATCCCATCGCCAGCCCTGCGTGGGTGCGCCCGATCCATCCAAGCACCGCCTCGGCCATCACGAGGGCAGCGCCGCTGCGCTCGAGCACCACGCCGATCATCGTACCCGCAGCAATGACGATGCCGATGTAGCCGATCGTGTCGCCGAACCCGTCGGTGAGCGCCGCGACGGTGCCCGTAGCCGGAAGGCCCGCCGCGAGACCCAGACCGTAGGCCGCCACGAGGAGCACCAGGAACGGGTGGATCTTCCACCGGGCCGTGGCCACGACGATGAAGGCGACGGCTACGACGAGCAGAACCAGCAATATCGGACCAGACATGGACGCCCGTGCAGACGAAGGAGGGTCGCGCTCAATATACGCGGTACCGAGCGCGGTCGCCCTCGCGTGACACGTCCGACAGGTGCAGACTGCCGGGGTCCGTCCGCCGGTTCCCCTCAGCCAAAGAACCCGATGCCGACCCGTACCTACGGCCTCCCACTCCTGCTCCTGGCACTCGCCTCACCCGTCTCCAGTCAGACCACTGACCGGAAGGCGATCGTCTCGGGCGTCGACCAGGCTGCGGCCGACACCCTGATCGGAGCCATCCCGGTCGACGGCGGTGCCACTCTCGCCGAGCGGATGGCCGAGTACGGCATCCCGGGGATCAGCGTCGCCGTGTTGAGAGACGGCGAGCTCGCCTGGGCGCGAGGCTTCGGGGTCAAGCTTGTCGGCTCGGGCGACGAGGTCGACGCCGAGACCGTCTTCTCGGTGGGATCGGTGAGTAAGGTCGGCGCGGCTGCGACGACCCTACGCCTCGTCGACGAGGGCCGGCTCGATCTCGACGTCGACGTGGACGACTATCTGACGAGCTGGCAGATCCCCCAAAACGACTTCACCGATACCAGCCCCGTCACATTGCGGCGCCTCTTGTCGCATACGGCCGGCACGACCGTACACGGGTTCGCGGACTTCCAGCCCCACGAAGCACTCCCCACGACCGTGCAGATCCTGGAATCGAGCGGTCCGGCGAAGAACCCGCCGGTGCTCGTCGACACCGAGCCCGGCACGCTGTGGAGGTACTCCGGGGGCGGCACGACGATCGAGCAGCTCGTGATCGAAGATGTCACCGAGATGCCCTTCCCCGAGGCCGCCCGGGTCCACGTCTTCGAGCCGCTCGGGATGTCGAGGAGCACGTACGAGAATCCGATCTCGGCGTCGCACGGCAACATCGCTCGTGCCCACGACTTCCGCGGCCAGCCCGCCGCCCTCCCTCGCGGGTGGGAAGCGATGCCGGAGACAGCCGCCTCGGGACTCTGGACCTCGCCCAGCGACTACGCCCGGCTCCTCATCGCCTTCCGCGAGTCCTGGCTCGGCGAGAGCGAGTTTCTCTCGCAACCGCTCGCGCAGGACCTGATGACCGAAGTGCCGCCGGGCAACTTCGGCCTCGGGCCGATCCTGGAAGGCGAGGGGCCAACCCGGAATTACTCCCACGGTGGCGCAAACAACTCGTACAAGGCCCTGTTCATGGTCTTTCTGGAGAGTGGCGACGGGGCGGTCGTCTTCACGAATGGCACGCGAGGCCAGCTGCTCATCGATGAGGTGATGGCAGCCTTGGCCGCGACGGAGGGGTGGCCCGAAACCGACGACTGAGGCTCGATGAGACGGCGCCGATGACCTCCTCGTCTCCGGCTCCCCCCGGGAACGGGCGATCAGGGTGAGGTCGATCGAGGGATCACCGTCGTCGTCGGATTCCGGTTGACGTTCCCCGGTAGCTCGGGCCCCGGACCTCGAGCACGGTTTCTTCTTCGTACGTGACGCCATCGTCTTGCCCTTGGCGTCGATATTCCTTCCGGGCCCAGGCGCCTCCGCTCCCGGCCTCCCAGTCCCGGAGCGCGAATCCGCCGCGCGACTCGTCGAACTCACTCGCGTCGCCAAGAGCACCCGCGTGAAAGGAGACGAAGCCGGAGAACCAGAAAATCGTCTCGGCCGTCTGCGACACGCCCAGGCAGTTGAGTGTCCAACTATCCTTGATCTCGGGGTAGACGACCAACAATAGCTCTTCAGGAATCCCGAATTCGGAAGCCGACGGATCGAGCTGGAACTCGCCGTCGCGAACCTCCAGACGGCCGTCGGTGGTGCTGGTCGTGACCGTACATCCAGGCGCCGGTGCGTCGATCGTGTATTCGAGGTACTCGAGCACATCGACGCTAGCATCGAGTTCGAGCCGGTCGGGATCCTCGGCTTGACGGAAGGCGAGCTCGATGTCGGCTTGCACGCGGCTGCGGGTGACGAGGTCGTTGGTGCGCGACTCGATCCGCGACTCGAAGTGCAGCGCAGGGTTTTCGAGAGAGACGGGGACCTCGTGGAGGCTCCATCCTCCGTTGGGTAGCTGCGCCCGCACCTCGAGCAAGACCGACCGACCCTGCTCCACGTCGTAGTCGAGCGGCTGGCGTATCCGTAGCCGCATCGTTGCATCGTCGATGCGCCGCGCCTGTTCACCGGCGAGTGGCCAGCTCCCCACCGCCTCGAGATCGCCCACCTCGGTCGTCGCGAGCCGGGCGGCTCCCGTGTTCGGCGCAGAGACTCCCGAGCCCGAGGGCTGCAGCGGGTTCTTGAGCGTGGCGACCTCCCGAATGTGGAGCCCGCCGTCGTTCGAGCGTAGCTCGAGGTCGGCGTTGGTCGTTTCATCCAGACCCTCGTCCTCGAGGCGATCGAAAGCGTCTTCGGTGGAGAGACCGTCGTTCACCATCAGTTCGAAAAGCCGGATCGCGGGCGCGGCCATCTCATCGATATAGACGCTGTCGTCCCAGCCGAAGTACTCGCTCGTACTCCCACCCAGGTTGAAGGCCAGCGAGCTGTTCGTCGAGGTCTGGCATCCACCCATGAACACGATCGACTTCCTCAGCCCCGGAGCGAACACCCCGTACTCGAAATCGAAAAAGTCGGTGTCGAGCAGGACGAAGACACCGTCCACTCCGCTCGTGCCGGCGCAGCGCACGCCGGTTGCGTCGGGGTACAGCGTGGCGATGTCCGAGCAGGCGTTCAGGCGCTCACCCGTGGAAATCCCGATGATGCACGTCAGGAAGTCGCTGAAGATGGAACACCCGAAGCTGTTCGCCCCCATCTCGGCCCCGTGGGTCGAAACCACGATCACGTCGTGCGCGTCCCAACCCCGAAAGTCGGCGAGTTTCGGTTGTCCGGTGCTCGTCCCACTCGCGGGAAGGCCTGGAGCGGAGGCGTTCTGGACGGTCGTCGTGCCTCCTGAGTGATTGTAGTCCCGCGCGCCCCTCAAGATCTGTCCGATCGTCGGGGTGGGATCATTGCTCGCGAACTGGAAGAGATAGGGTGCGAGCAGCAGCGCACTCTTTCGTCGGTCTTCGTTGTCGCGCGGCGTGTCCCGACCGACGACATCCTGCCGAGCCGGCTCGATCGGCGTCGCAGTGGGCTGCACGCCGGGTCTGAACCGCGGTGTCAGCAACCAGGTTGGGGGCGCGCCCTCGACGCGGAACACCACCGCGCCGTCGGTCGCCGCAGCCTCGACCACATCGCGCTGCTCGAGCAGCCACGTGACCGCCTCTGTGTTCGAGATGCCGCCCTCGACCTGTACCTTCACCTCCGCGAGCACCGTGTCGCTTCGGGCCAGCGCGCCTTGGGGCGCCTCCTTCGGAGTGCAGAACCACCCCAGCCGCCCACAGAAGTCGTCGGCAGCGGGGTCTGGCGTCGGATCGAGGTCGACGGTCGGGGTGGAGTCGTCGTTGTCTGCAGGGGTCGTCCCCTCACCGTCTCCGCAGGCAGCCAGGGCGAGGAGGGCGATCACAGCGACGTGTCGTATCCAGAGAGGCATCGTTCAGCGCGTCATGTCGGGGGTATGCGGGCTTCGCGAAGGGATGGGCCCTGCTTCGATGAACGCGATCCGGGCGGGCCACCCGCCACGTGCATCAACCACGAAGGTCGTCACGGGAGGCCGGCGGCGAGCGCGCCGATCTCGGCGATGGCGGCGTCGACCTGGTCGGCTTCGGCGGTCGGGCGGTCGATGTAGATGGCGAGCACGAAGGCTGGGCCGTTCGGAGGCCAGACGATGCCGACATCGTTGAAGGCGGTGCCACAACTCCCGGTCTTGTCGCCGACCCGCCACCCTTGGGGAATCCCGGCCCGGATGCGGGCGTCGCCCGTACGGTTGGCGATCGCCCACGCCGCGAGCTGGTCTCGCCCACCCGGGCTCAGCGCATCGGTGAACACGAGTCTTCGAACGAGCTCGGACATCGCGATCGGGCTGGTGGTATCGCGCTCGTCGCCGAGGGCGTTCTCGTTCAACTCCGGCTCGAACCGGTCGAGCCGCGACACCTCATCGCCGTGGCGGCGAAAGAAGGCGGTGAGGCCCTCGGGGCCGCCGACCTGGGCAAGCAACAGATTCGCCGCGGTGTTGTCGGACAGCGTGCTGATGCCTTCTGCCGCCTGGGCGACCGTCATCCGCCCGTCGGCGAGATGCTCGCGTGCGACCGGTGCGTAGTCGAGTATGTCGGCTTCGCCGAAGGCGACGACGTCGTCGAGCGACATCGCGCCCTCGTCCACGCGCTCGAGCACGGCCGCGGCGAGCGCCAGCTTGAAGGTCGAGCACATCGCAAACCGCTCGTCGCCCCGATAGGCACTCCGTAGACCACCCTCCTCGGCCACGATCGCCATTCCGATTCGTCCACCGATCCGCGCCTCGATCCTCTGGATCGCTCCTTCGTCGATCGGCGCCTCCACGGTGGATGCGGTCTTGGTGTCGCCCGCGCAACCGATCGACAGGACAGCCATGCCGACCAGCCCCACGCGTCGTGTCGGCATCTAGCCCCGCACCAGCTCATCCAGATGGGCGTGGGCCGCCGACGCCAATCCTTCGGGGGTGTATCCGCCCTCCAACATCGATACGAGGCGTCCCCCGCTCGAGGCGTCCGCGATCTGGAGCATGATGCGCGTCAGCTCCCGGAACCCCTCATCGGTCACCTCGAAGCCGCCGAGTCGGTCGCCGTGCCGGGCGTCGAATCCCGCCGAGACGAGCACCAGGTCGGGGGCGAACTCCATCGCCGCCGGAAGGAGATCATCTCGGAAGGCCCCCACGACCTCAGCGTCTCCCGCGCCCTCCGCGAAGGGACGATTCATCGTGAAGCCCGATCCGGGCCCCTCACCCGTTTCTTCGATCGCGCCCGTCCCCGGGTAAAACGGAGACTGGTGGGTACTCATGTAGAACACGCTCCCATCGGCGTAGAAGATGTCCTGGGTGCCGTTTCCGTGGTGGACGTCCCAATCGACGATGAGCACCCGCTCGATGCCGTGGGCTACCTGAGCATACCGGGCAGCCACCGCGACGCCGTTGAAGACGCAGAAGCCCATGCCTCGATCCTGCGTGGCGTGGTGGCCCGGGGGGCGCACGGCGCAGAATGCGTTCTTCACTCTCCCATCCACGACGGCGTCCACCGCTTCGAGTACTGCGCCGCACGCGTGCGCCGACACCCGGTAGCTCTCGGCAGACACATTGGTATCGCCGGTGGACAGGCGCCGCGCACCTCCCTCGATTTCGGCGCGGGCGAGCGCGACATACGCCGGATCGTGTACGAGCTCCAGTTCCGGGGCGTCGGCCGCGCGAAGGGGAATCTGGTAGAGGTCCGAGTACCACTCGGCGCCTCTCAGGCGATCGATGACCGCGGTCAGACGCGCGGGACGCTCCGCATGGCCCTCGCCGGTGTCGTGCGTGAGGTAGAGATCGTCGTAGTGGAACCCCGTCGGGCGCGTCCGGGGGGCGCACGAAGAGAGGGAGGGCAGCGCCGCCCACGACGCAGCGGCCAGCGTGCCGCGAAGGAAATCCCGTCGATCCGACGGCTTCATGTTCACCTCCCGCGCGAGCGTCGATACGCGCTGAGCTTGCGGGGCGCGTGACCGGTCGGCAAGGCGCAACGCGGCACGCCTCGACGCGCCGTTGCGTCGGTGGTACCCTGGGGGCTCCAAGCGCGCCCTGCACACGGCAAGGAGTACGACGGTGTCCATCCAAGACGCAGACCGCATCGTGTACGGATACGACGCCGGCTCCGTGCCGCCGATGCACTATGAGCGCCTCGAGTTGCTGGCGCAGCCGGGAGAGCTGCGGGTCCGGCGCTGGGAGGGAGAGCGGTCGCCCGTCGAAGAGACCGTCCCTCTCAGCGATACGCAGTTCGGCGCGATCCTCGCGGCGCTGCCGGCCCTGGGGCTCGTGAACGCGCCGGCGCCGATATGGCCCGCGGATGCGCCTACACCCACCGGCGGCGATACGGAGTGGGTCCGGATCGAGGCGCGAGGACGAACGATCGTGGGGGGCGGACACGTGGCAGGTGACGTCGCCGGGCTCCGACACCTTCTGACGTCCTTCCTGGGCTAGTGTCCCGTTTGAGAAGTCCGGAGCGTACCGAGAGGGGGTGAGGGCTTGGGTGGCGAGGCGGAGCGACGCGGCGTAGCCAAAGCTACGGCAAGGAGTTCCAACGACGTCCACACGAGATGCACACCTCCTCGAATACCATCGGGACTCTTCTAACGGGACACTAGGGCATCAGGCCCTGGTTGTCAGGCGTTCGAAGCACTCGAGGAACACCTCGGCCGGTACCACCAGGTAGAAGTGGCTGAAGCGCGTGTGTGCGAATTCGTCGCGTCGCAGCGCGCGGGCCGCGAAGTCGTCGGCGTCGATGGGGCGACAGGCGATCGCCGAGGGCCGATCGGACTCTGCGGGCTCGACCTGGACGATGGTGTGTTCGGGGATGCGGCATACCTGCGAAGCCGTGCCGGGCATGGAGAACACGAGCATCGCCGTGGCCTCGGCCTCTCGCGTGCAGCGGTAGCGCGCGCCCGCCACCGTCGGTCCACGGGTCGGGTGCGGTCTACCGGTCGGTGCTGCCCGGTCCGCGGCCCGCGATGGCTCTCTGCCGCCCGTTTGGGCCGTGGGCGTGTCATCGGATCGTTGCGACCACTCGGCGTGCAGCTGGGCCGCGGCATCGGCCAGATCCCGCTCGAGTCTCCGGGGGTCGGAGCTCGGCACCGAGAGCACCTCGCGCAGAATCGCTTCGACCTCGGTCACCGACTCGGGGCATGTGCGCGTCAGGCGGAGCACGACCCGCCCCGCCTCGGCCCGGTAGGCGTCGCTCGGCCGGGAGCGACCGAACACGGTGGCGTCGTGCTGTTGCAGGATCGCCTCCACATGTCGCAGAAGGGCGGTCACGGTCGGACTCCGACCTCAATCTCGCCCACCCATAGATCCGGATGCTCGTCGTCTCCGAAGAGCCGCTGCGTCTCGCCGTCGAGCGTCTGCAAGCCGGGCTGCCATCGGGCGATGCGGTTCCGGTACGTCCACTCGAGCGTGGAGAGGTGAACGCCCGCCCCGATCTCCACCCCCAGCGTCTGCGTCACGAGGTGAGGTGCGTGGGGCTCGAGTAGGGGGAAGTCGTCTCGGCCCACGACGTATCCGTGGGGTGGCGACACCGGGACCAGGGCACGGATCTCACCGAGCGTCGTCGTGCCGTAGAGGCTACTCTGAAAGGACCGGAATACCGGGTTCCGGATGAAGTAGATGCGCCGGGGCGCCGTACCCACGTTGAGAAACCCCAACGTCACTTCGGGGGAGGTCGGCGTCCGCCGTTCGAACGACAGACCGATGCGCAGTTCGTCTACCGGGGCCGACCAGACCAGATCGCCGTCGCTGCCTCGGTTCATCCCGGAAACAGGCGCTCGCACTGCGCCCTCGCGTACCGGTAGGCGGAAAAGCGCTCGCTCGCCGAATCGGGCACGATGAAGGGATCTTCCCCGTACATCGTGTACGCGCGAAACAACGAGTCGGCCGTCTCATGTTGGTGGTGGGCTCGTGCGAGAAAGCGGTCGACGAGCTTCATCGCCTCTGCGCGGGCCGCGTCCAGGCTCTCGTACTCGCCGAGCACGCGGCGCTCCGATTCGTCGCGGTAGTGCCCGTTGTCGTCGACGTACACGGTGAACCCCATGGGCTCTCTCAACCGTAGACGCGCTCGAGGGCGGCGATCCCGGCATCGAGCAGCGATACCAGCTTCTCTCGCTTGCGCCAGGGCTTCAAGTGTCCCGGCAGCCGGCTCAACCAGTGGCTGTTCGGGCCCCGGCCCGACTGCCGGAGGGACGACAGGCGAATCGTCGTGGGCAAGTGCTTCTGTGCGAGGACCTCGCGCACGTGCCGGGCCTCCTCGATGGAGGCGAAGTGCAACTCGGTCCCGAAGGCGTCGACAATGAGACGAGGATACCCCTGCGCAGGGATCGGCTTCGGCAGTGGGGGGTCGTACTCGGTGGCTTCGGCCCACACATCGTGATCCGAATGCCGGTGAACCCAGAAGCTGACCGGCGTCTCCCGGTACTCCGACAAAAACTCGATCCGCCAACGGCTCACGTGTTCACACCTCCGCATCCCGCCCACGGCGACGACGCGAGGTGAGTCGGTCGCCACGGGGCCGCGCAGGCGCGCGATCGTCGACGGGTGGTTTCGATGGGGGCGCAGGATAGGGCGGCCGTTCCTGTCCGGGCAAGGAACGAACGGGAGTAGGCTCTTGAATCACAGGCGCATCGTGGGCTGGCCGGACTGGTCGTCCGCGAACCCGTATCAGAAGCTCTTCTTCGGAGCTCTCGAACACCGCGGATGGGAGTGGATCCAGAACGTGCCGCTCCGCTTCGGTGCGATCCGTCGACTCACTCCCGCACCGTCGGTGCTCCATCTGCACTGGCCCTACGCCTTCTGGCGCAGCCGCGGGCCGTGGGCGGTGCGACAGTGGGCGGCGCTGGCCCGATTCGTCGTGGGGCTCCGTGCGCTTCGGTCGTCGCGCACGATCATCGCGTGGACCGTGCACGACATCGAGCACCTTCGCGGTGACCGTAGGGTCGACGCCGAGGGCCGGCGGCGCCTGTACGAACTCTGCGATCTCGTGATCCACCATACCGAGTGGTCCCGGTCCGAGGTTCGGGCCCGCTGGGGTATGCCGAGGGGACGGGAGCTCGTCATGCCGCACGGCAACTATGCCCAGGCGTTGCCGGCGCCGGCGCCCCGCGCGTCGACCCGGACTGCGTTGGGCCTGAGCGACCGGCCCGTCTTTCTCTCGTTCGGGCGGATGGACGACTACAAGGGGTTCGACCTGATTCCTGCGGCGGCACAGGCGTTGAAGGGAGAGGTCGACTTCATCATAACCGGGCAGTCGGGCACCACCACCTCCGACCTCAGCGCGCCCGGCGTGAGGGTACTCGAAGGCCGTCGGTCCGAGCAGGAGCTCGCAGACCTCCTCCATGCCAGCGACGGCGTGTTGCTTCCCTACCGTACGATCACGATGAGCGGGGTCCTGCTGGCCGCGCTCACTGCGGGGCGAGGAGTGGTCGCGTCGGATCTTCCTCCGTTCCGGGAGGTCCTCGAGCCGGAGCCCCGAGCCGGAGTCCTCGTTGCCCCCTCGGTCGACGGGATCGTCGAAGGGGTGCGGGACTATCTCTCTCGTCCGTTGGACCAGCGCTTCGAGGCCGCTCGGAAGCTCGCGGATCGGTGTCCCTGGCCCTCGGTCGTCGAGCCGGTCGCCGACGCCCTCGAGGACCTCATCGCCGCCCGGTTCGCGTCCAGCGCTTGAACTGGTCGACCACACCGGTCGCGTAGACACCCCGCATCACGTTCAGGGCGACGACCTCGCCGGTGCCGAAGCCGCACAGTCGGCCATCCTGGTCGCGAAGCAGTCTCCGGAGGATCGGTAGGTGATCCCACCAGAAGCGGAGTGGGGTCATGTGCGCTCCCCCGCTGATGCTGGTCGCTCGCACTCGGCGGGCGTAGAGCCACGCGCCGGTCGGAGCGATCTCATAGCGACTTGCCAGGACGACGGCCATCGCCCAGTCCTCGCCGTGGTCCATCGTCTCACCGAAACCGCCGACGTCGACCAGCACGCTCCTTCGGTACGCCCGCAGGTGGTTGGCGACCATTCCGTGTACCAGAAGCTCTCGCCCGACATCGATGCCCGACGCGTAGCGCCGATCGAAGCGCCGGAGTTGGTTGCGGTAGGCACCTTCGTCGATCGTGCCGTCGGCACCGAGATCGAAGAAGTCCGAAAACGTTTGCGCGAGCTCGGCCCGAGCGCGGAGCGGTGCGACGGCGCCCTCGATCCCTCCGGGCAGCACGATGTCATCGGAGTCGACGTGCACGATGAAACGGCCTCGGGCTCGGCCGGTGACGAGGTTGTGGGCGGCGCCGATTCCACCCGCACGCTCGAGGCGTACGACCTCGACCCGCGGGTCGCCCAACGCCTCCGCCACCTCGGCGGTTCCGTCGTGCGACGCGTCGTCGACGACCACGACTTCGAGTGGTGGGCCCTCCTGCGCGAGTACGCTGCGGAGCGCGACGCCGATCGTGGTAGCGGTATTTCGGGCGGGCATCGAGACCGTGATCTCGGGCACCGCATTCGCCGACGCTTCACGCGCTACCCCTGTCGTGGGGTCGAGGGGGTCGAGGGGGTCGAGGGGGTCGACGAGGTCGAGGGCACCGGAGTGCATCCGTTCGAGCCAGTCCCGGAGCGCCTCCCACGTGGGAGGCTGGGCACGTGCTGCGGCGTGGGGCCGTGGCTTCATGGAGCGTACCCGAGTACGCGAAGCAGCGGCTCCAACTCTCGGTTCAGCGTCGCGACGGTTTCGGGTCGAAGCTTGCGCGTGTGCCCCCCCGGCCGGACTTCCCGGCGGCCCTTCATCGCGCCCGGTCTAGGCTCGAAGCGCGAGGCGGCGACGACCCGGTCGATCGCGGCGGAGCGCGGTGACCAGTCCAGATGGTGCACCACCCGGTCCAACCATCCGCGAAGATCCGCCACCATGTCTTCATACGTCAGACAGACGATGTGCGGCGCCCCGAGCAGAACGGAGCCGTAGGCCTCGAACGTGTCGCGGATGTGGGACTCCTTCGCCATTCGAACGACGAAATCGTCGAGGCCGACGCGCCGGGTGTCGTCCATGTGGGCACGGACGGCAGCGCGTGCTTCGGGCCCACCCGCGATCGGGTCGCGGGGCTCCCAGCCGTAGTTGTGGTGCAGGGAGACCAGGACGTCGCGCGGGTCGCGGATCAAGAGAACGCCTCGATGCCGTAGCGCGAGGGTGTTGGGGGAGGCGGTCCGAAAGGGGCCGAAGAAGCACCCCTCGGCGTCGAACGCGTGCTCGTCGCCACCGCGCTCCCCGGCGATCCAGGAGCCGATTTCGCCGATCTCGTAGTGATACGAATCGAGGTCGATCGGCACGAGTCCCTCGCTCCGAGCGAGACGCGCGAGCACCCCGGCAGCGAACCGCGACCCCGCACGCTCCACGGTGTGGAAGACCGCGCTCGGACGATCGGGGGCGCCCACGGCGCGCCCGGCGAGAAGAGCGATCTCACTCCGGTACCGACGTCGAACACTCCAGCGGCCGAAAGCCCTTCGGAGGGCGTCGATCCGGGTCATCGTGCAACGCTCGCGCGGGTGCGCCGCAGCTGGACGCACACCGGCGTGCGGTCGAGCGCGGCGCCCGTCTGCGCGCGCGGCGGTACCTGCGCTGCGGCCGTCCGCCCGAGCGAGGATCTACAGATCAAGAGGACTCCGGCTCGCAGGTTCGTCGGAGGGTGTGGGAGACGTGGCAAACCCGGGGTCGTGGCCATGGA
>JANQNV010000323.1 GCA_028279425.1 Longimicrobiales bacterium
CGCGGCGTAGCGATAGCTACGGCAAGGAGTTCCAACGACGCATCCCGTGGATGCCCCCGCGCACGAACGGCATCAGGACTTGGGCGACACTACACTAGACTGTGATCCACGGAGAAACCGACGATGACGACGACTACGCGCCCCCTCGCCGAGCTCGAGGCCGAGCTCAACGCCATGATCCAGAACGGCCGGATCCTCGAAGCCTTCGAGGCGTTCTACGCCGACGGCTGCGTGATGCAGGACCAGGGCTTCGAGCCCTGGATCGGCAAGGAGCTCAACCGGGAGCGCGAGAAGGACTTCGTGAGCAAGATCACCGAGTTCCGCGCCGGGGCGATGACCGACGGGGCCGTCGGCGACGGTGTCACCTACTCCACCTGGCACTTCGACTACACCCACGAGGAGTGGGGTGAGGTGAAGTACGACCAGGTCGCCGTCCGGCATTGGCAGGACGGGAAGGTGGTCAGGGAGCGGTTCTACCGCGGATGAGTGCGTGCGATCGAGCCCGGATCGGCGACTCCTCCGATCCGGGCCCGGTCGTCGTGGTCTACTCTTCGCCCTTTAGCCACAAGGGCAGCCCGGCCACCACCCAGACGGCCCTCTCGGCCGCCTCGGCGAGTGCCTGATTGGCCCGGCCCTGCACGTCGCGGAACCAGCGCCCCATGGCGTGCGCCGGAACGACGCCCTGGCCCACCTCGTTGGAGACGACGATCAGTTCACCGTCTCTCTCCGCTGCGGCTGCGAGCAACTCCTCCACCCGACGACGTCCCGCATCGTCGGCCTCCGCCTCGGTGGTCGCCTCGGCCACCGGTCGACCCAGCAGCACGGTGAGGCAGTCCAGCACGACGACTCGGTGCCGGGCCGCTTCGAGGGCGGCGCCTGGACGCTGCGATTCCTCCACCGTTTGCCACTCGACCGGGCGTTCCCCCCGATGCCGCTCGATACGCCGTCGCATTTCGTCGTCGTCGCCTGGCGGGTCGGCGGTGGCGATCCAGGTCACGTCGGTGCCCCCCATCCGGAGCGCCTCGTCGAGGGCCCAGCGGGTCTTCCCGCTTCGGGCTCCGCCGAGCACGAGGGTCAGACGCACGGCACCTCCACGAAATCGAACACCCGTTCAATATCAAGATTGGACTCTACGTGGTCGGCGACGCGATCCAACTCGCGGGCCACCTCATCGCGCCAGGCCGCCGGCGCGTGTTCGGCCACGCCGAGCGCTCGCAGCCAGCCTCGGCGCACCGTGTCATCGCCGAAGATGCCGTGCAGGTATACGCCCCAGTGGCCACCTCGCCCGCGCCCGGGCGACGAATGGCCCAACACCCGACCGTCGCCGGCGTCCACGAGCCACGGCGTGGCCTCCGAGCCACCCCGGGTACGTCCATGGTGAATCTCGTAGCCCTCGAGCTCGTGGCCGTGGGGCGCCCCTCCCGGCGCTGCACGACCGTCGTGGATCCGGGCGACCGTAAGCCGGGTGTCTTTCGTCGGTGCCATCGCGGTGTCGATGTCGAGCAGGCCGAGCCCGGCGACGGACCCCTCCTCTTCGACCCCCTCGGGGTCGGCCACGGACCGGCCCATCATCTGGTAGCCTCCACACAGGCCAACGACCGGGAGCCCGTCGACGGCCCACCCGCGGATCGCGTCGGCCAGACCCACCTCCCGCATCCACCTCAGGTCGGCGGCGGTGTTGCGCGATCCCGGAAGGATGAGGGCCGTGAGCCCGGAGAGCTCCCGCGGGCGGCGCACCCAGCGTAGCGCCAGCCCGGGCTCACGCCGCAACGGATCGAGGTCGTCGAGGTTGGAGGCCCGCGGGTATCCCACCACACCGACGCGGACTCGACTTCCTGCCTGCGATTCGCCGGCCAGCGTCGGTCCGCCGTCCTCTTCGGGGAGGAGATGCTGGATCCAGGGCACCACCCCGACCACGGGCACGCCCGTCTTCGCCTCCAGATCGCGGGGGGCCGGCGCCAGGAGGGCGGGATCGCCGCGAAAGCGGTTGAGGACGAAGCCCCGGAAGAGGCGACGGTCCGCCTCGTCGAGAAGGGCCCAGGTGCCGTACAGCGAGGCGAAGCTACCGCCCCGATCGATGTCGGAGACGAGCAGCACCGCGGCGTCGGTCCAACGGGCCACCGACATGTTCACGATGTCGCTGGCGCGAAGGTTGGTCTCAGCGGGGCTCCCCGCCCCCTCGGCGACCACCAGCTCGAAGCGGTTGCGCAGATCGGCGAGCGCCTCGGTCACCGTCGGCCACAGGAGCTCGCGGCGGCTGCGCCAGGGGCGTTCGGTGGCTTCGGCGTCGTGGCGCCCCATGCGCACCACCTCCGACCGGGTATCGGCCATGGGCTTGAGCAGGACGGGATTCATGGCCACCTCGGGTTCCACGCCCGCCGCGATCGCCTGAAGCCATTGCGCCCGACCGATTTCACCTCCTTCGATCGTCACTGCCGCGTTGTTCGACATGTTCTGGGCCTTGAACGGCGCGACGGCCACTCCCCGGCGATGGGCGATCCGGCACAGCGCGGCGGTCAGCAGAGACTTGCCCACCCCCGAACCGGTCCCCTGAATCATGAGGACGGGGGCGGGCCGTGGAGCCGAGTTCATCCGCCGGCCCCGGTGGTGGTGGGGCCGCTGGTCGGTCCCCCGCTGGTTGGTCGCCCGCCGGTCTCTCTCCCGGCTGTCGGTCCGGAGACGCCTGCACCCGAGAAGGTGGCCATCTCACGCAGGATCGCGCCCGCCGCGTCGAGTACGGGCAGGGCGAGTACGGCTCCGGTGCCCTCGCCGAGCCGGAAACCCAGGTCGAGGACGGGGTCCAGCCCGAGTCCGGCGAGCGCCCGGTCGTGACCGGGCTCCGTGGAGCGGTGCCCGGCGAATAGGTAGTCGCGCACCTGCGGGGCGATGCCCACGGCCACCAGAGCCGCCGCCGTCGAAATGAAGCCGTCGACGACCACGGGGACGCCTCGGCCGGCTGCGGCCAGGGTGACGCCCACGAGGCCGGCGATCTCGAGTCCTCCCACCTCGGCCAGGATGGCGGCCGCGCTGCGCCCGGGCCCCACGCGCTCGACGGCCGCTCGGACCACCGCCCGTTTCGCCTCGAGCGCCGCCCCCTCCACCCCGGTACCGGGCCCGACGACCGCGTCGGACGGGCCGGGCGTCAGGAGCGCGGTCAGCGCGGCTGCGGCGGTGGAGTTGCCGATCCCCATCTCCCCGAGGCAGACGACGTCGCTCGGGTGTGCTTCGACGAGGGCCGCCCCGGCGGCGATGGCCGCATCGCGCCGTACGGCCGTCAGGGCCGCGCCGCTCGCCAGGTCGGCCGACCCCTGTGCGACACGCCGGTGCAGGACGCCGCGACCCAGCGGGCCGTCGTGCTTCACGCCGAGGTCGGCCACGACCACCTCACAGTCCACCGCACGAGCGAATGCACATACGGCGGCGCCCCCCCCGGCGAGATTCCAGCACATCTGGGCCGTGACCTCGGCGGGATAGGCGCTGACGCCGCGGGCCGTTACGCCGTGGTCGGCGGCGAGCACGAACACGGTTCGTCGCGCGAGCCGGGGCGGCGGGTCGCCCACGATGCGGGCGAGTCGAACCGACACCTCCTCGAGCCGGCCGAGACTGCCGGGGGGTTTCGTCAGGTCGTCCAGATGCGCCCGCACCGCCGGGGCCTCCGGCCCGGTGGGCCGAGCGATGCGATCGACGAGTCGGTCGATGATCGGGCTCACCGCGAGCCCCTCACAGTTCCAGCCCAGGCTGGGCGCCGATTCCCTGCGTGCGGTAGGGGTGCTTGATCTCGTTCATCTCCGTGACGAGGTCGGCGAACTCGATGAGTTCGGGGGTGGCTTTCCGGCCGGTGATCACCACGTGCGTGCCGTGGGGTCGGTCGCGGATCACCGGGAGCACCTCGTCGTGCTGCAGCCATCCGTAGGACAGGGCGTAGGTGAGTTCGTCGAAGATGACGATATCGTAGTCGCCCGAGTGCAAGGTCTCGCGACACCGCTCCCAACACTCCCGCGCCAGCGCCCGATCCTCTTCGATCCGCTCGCTCAACCAGGTGAAGCCCGCTCCCATCGGGATGATCTCCACCCCGAGCCGTTCGGCAGCGTAGTGCTCCCCCCGCTTGGATCCTTCGGTCTTGATGAACTGGAGCATGGCGACACTCATGTCGCGCCCCCGTGCGCGCAACAGGATGCCCAGGGCCGCTGTGGTCTTCCCCTTGCCGTTGCCCGTGTGCACCAAAACGAGCCCCTTTCGCTTCTCCCGGGGCGGGACCGGATACGGACCGGGTGTTCGTTGCTTCGGGACCGGTGCCTTCGGGTGGCGTGGCTGCTCGTCGGAACGGGCGTATGGGTCGGTCGAGCCGGCACCGGGTGCGTCTTCTGCGGAGGCGACGGGCGTCTCGGTATCCTCGAGGCCGTCGCTCGGAGAGGTGCGCTCGGCCGAGGCGGGGTCGGTAGTGTCGGGTGCTTCGGGTGTGTTCACGGTGTCATCGTCCAATGTGGGGGGGAGGCGGGTGTCGACCACGCGCCAGCGGGGCGGGGTGTTCCCATTCGCCTCTAGTGCGACCAACCCGCCGGGCCGCGGGACCCGGTCGTCGGGCGCCGCTTCGGCGTCGAGAAGGTGCGAGCGTAGGAGGCCCAGTGGTCCCCCATGGGCGACCACCACCAACGAGCTGTTCGGCTCCCGAGCCCTGTCCGTCCACCAGCGGTGAAGGCGATCCTGGAACTCCGAGAGGCGCTCCCCTCCGGGTGGAGGCGATCCCTCCGGGTCGTCGAGCCAGGCTCGGTAGGGTTCGACGCCGGCTGCCATGAGCTCCTGATGGGTCCGCAGCTCGAAGGCGCCGAAGTTGTATTCGCGCAGCCGCGCGTCGACGTAGACGACGGCCCCCGAGGCGACACGGGTCGCTGTCTGGAGTGCTCGCGTGAGGTCGCTGGACCAAACACGGGGAGGCCGCCATGCAGGCTCGCACTCGGGGTCGGGGGGAGCGAGGTCGACCGCGCGCGTGACCCGGGCTTCGAGGTCCGTCAGTTCGTCGGCAACCCCGGGGGCAAGAGGTAGATCGCTCCAGCCCTGGAAGCGTCGTTCCCGGTTGGCAAGGGTCGGGCCGTGCCGGACGAGTACGAGGCCGCGGGGGCCTTCGGCCGGGTGCGGTACTGCGGGATTCTCCCGGTCGACGAGTTCGAGCGAATCGACCGCGGCCAGGAGCTGGGCTCGAGCCTGGGCCCCGGTTGCCGCGATACGTAGGTGATCCGGGAGCCCGAATGAGCCGGCGTGACGCACGCGAATCCCACGGCCGCGAAGAGCCCGATGGGTCGGCCCCGCGGCGTCGACACGGGCGAGGACGAACCCGGTTCGGGACGGCAGTACGCCCCACCCCCGCGCCGACAAGGCGAGGGCCAACTCTTCCCTGTCTGAGGCCAGACTCTGCCAACGCGCGCGGAGGCGTCGCTGTGCGCCTGCCTCGAGCGCGGCCTCGAGCGCGGCCATGGCGCTCGCCGAAACCGCCCATGGAGGAGCTGTTCGTCGGAGGGCGACCAGAATCGACTCGTCGCCCACGGCCGTAGCGATGCGGAGGCCCGGCACGGCGAGGTCCTTGGTGAAGGAGCGCAGATGTAGCACGCGTGGGTCGAGCGGTCGATGCGGTGGTGCCAGACGACCCATCGCGAAGGTCCGGTACGACTCGTCCAGAACCAGGAGGGTGC
The DNA here is from genome assembly GCA_028279425.1 of Longimicrobiales bacterium. GTDB lineage: Bacteria > Gemmatimonadota > Gemmatimonadetes > Longimicrobiales > Gaopeijiaceae > Gaopeijia. The sequence goes on from JANQNV010000323.1 coordinate 5,688, forward strand.
CGGCAGGCAGCCCATCGGCCAATCGTTCCACCTGTGCATCGTCGAGCGCCTCGCCGGTGGGATTGTTGGGAGTGCACACGAACACGAGCGTCGGGCTCACGCGGCGGACCGTGCCGAGCACCGTCTCGAGGTCGAGGCGGAGATCCGGCGCGGTGGGTCGGACTTCGTAGACGGGGGCCCCGCAGAGGCGGGCGGCCCGGGCGTATTCGCCGAAGGTGGGACCTGCGATGACGACCGGTTTGTCCGGTCCCGCCCAGCACCGAGCGACCCGGTGAATCAGGTCGGCGGCGCCGGGCCCGAGCAAGATTCGCTTCGGGTCGAGATGCCACGCTTCCGCGAGGCGTCGCCGAGGCCGTCTCGCGTCGGGATCGGCGTAGCTCCCCAGCTCGGCGGTGGCCGCCGCGTCGGCGACGACGGGGTCCGGCCCTCCAGGGAGCACATTGGTGCTCAGGTCGAGTATGACCGGCGGGAGTGACCCCTCGGGATCGTCTCCGGGGCCCCCGTGCGGCTCCAGGGGCACCCGAGCGAGGCAAGGGGCCGGGTTCGGGGGGTGCCAGCTCATCTCGCCGCCTCACGCGTTTGGCGCCGAATCCGAGCGGCCGTCGCTCGCAGCGCGGCGCCGCCGAACAGTGCTCCGGCCCCCAACCATGCGGCCCGGCGCACGAGGGCGGCCGCCGAATCGATGTCCTGCGACTCCGGAGGTCTTCCCGCCGGGTTCAGTATGTAGGTTCCGGGCTTCTCCAGCCGCACGTCCAATGCGAGAGCGAGCGCGGCCATGGGCCAACCGGCGTTGGGGCCGGCCGCCCGCCGGGCCTGGCCGGGGAGCTGGGCCCAGCGCGGCGCGCCCGGGTCCGGGGACGCCACGCGCAGCAGCATCGCGGTGAGTCGGGCCGGGCCCAGGTTGAGCAGGTCGTCGGTCCGGGCCGCGACCTTTCCGTACCACTCGAAGGCGGTGGTGCGGTAGCCCACCATTGCGTCGGCCGTGTTCACGACTCGGTAGGCCCACGCCCCGGGAAGGCCCGCGGTGAGATAGGCGCACACGGGGGCGATCACGGAGTCGCTCAGATTCTCGCCCATCGATTCGATCGCCCCCGAGGCGACGAGCGACGGCGAAAGTTCGCTCGTGTCTCGGCTCACCAGATCCCAGGCGAGTCTTCGGCGGGCCTCGTCCAGGTGACCCTCGCGCAGTGCTGCCACGACTCCCCGGCCCGCCTCGAGAAGGGCGTCCAGGGCCAGCGCGGGGTGCAGCAGCAGGCTCTCGGTGAGGGCCGATGGGACTGCGGGCCGTGAACGGCCGTCGCCGTCCACGACACGTGCCAGAGCCCGGGCCAGCGCAGCGACTCCGACGGCCACCCCTCCGACCGCCAGCCCGCCCTCCACGAGGGCTCCGATGGCCGAACGAGCGCGCCGGCGGTCGCGGGTGGCCCCGAGCAGAGAACCGATGCCCGCGACCGGATGTCGTCGGGGCTGTCCGAGCACGACATCCAGAACGAGCGCTGCCCCTACGATCACCGCCCGCCTCATCGCGCCTCGGGGCGGAGGGCCAGTGCCTGCGGGGCACCGGTATCGGAGCCGGGGCCGGGATGCGACGCGATCCGCAAGGGCCAGTGGTACACGGGCTCCAGCGCGTCGCGGCGAATCACGTCGGCCGGCGCTCCGTGCTTCACCCGCTGGCCCTCGTTCAGCAGGATCACTTCGTGGGCGTAGCGTGAAGCCAGATTCAAGTCGTGCGTGACCAGGAGCACCGCCAGCCCCTCGCCGCAGAGCTCGACGACCAGCTCGAACACCTGCATGCGGTAGCGAAGGTCGAGACCCGCCGTGGGCTCGTCCAGGAGCAGGATCGGCGCCTCCTGAGCCAAGGCCCGTGCGATGCGTACGCGCTGACGTTCCCCGCCGGAGAGGCTGTCGAGCAGGCGGTCGGCGAACTCCAGGGCTCCGCAGCGCCGGAGGACCCGATCGACCACGCGCCGATCGTCTTCGCCGCTCCGCTGCCACGGACCGAGGTGAGGGTATCGACCCATGGCGACGAGGTCGCGCACGTGCACGGGGAACGGCGAGGACTCGGACTGGGGCACCACGGCGATCAGGCGTGCTCGGGCTTGGTCGGTAAACGTGGTGAGCGCTCGCCCCGCGAGAGACACGCCGCCGGCATCCGGAAGCAGGGCTCCAGAGAGAAGGCGGAGCAGCGTCGACTTCCCCGCGCCGTTCGGCCCCAGAACCGCGGTGAGGCGTCCGGGTTCGACGCGGACGTCGACGTCTTCGACCGCCGCGCGGGCGGCACCCGGATGTGTGTACCGGAGCCCCTCTCCGGCCAGGGCATGCGGCGGAGTGTGGCCGGACGATCTCGGCGCCCCGGGGATCACGCCGCCCCCCGACGCACGAGCAGCGCCACGAAGAAAGGTACCCCCGCGATCGCGGTGACCACCCCCGTGGGCAGTTCCGCTGGTGCGACGACGACCCGCGCGCCGGTGTCGGCCAGAAGCAGGAAGGTGGCCCCGGCGAGGAACGAGGCGGGGAGGAGCATCCGATGGTCGTTGCCCCAGGCGAGGCGCACCGCGTGCGGAACGATCAGCCCGACGAACCCGATGACCCCGCCAGCTGCCACGGCCGCTGCCACCATCAGGGAGGCGGCGAGGTAGGCGGTCAGCTTCACGCGGGGCACCGCGGCGCCCAGGTGGAAGGCGACGTCTTCGCCTCGCGAGAGAAGGTTGAAACCCCGGGCCAGCGACAACACCGCCACGGCCGACGGCAACAAGAACGCGAGCAGGAGTCCATTGGACTGCCAGTCGGCCCCGGAAAGGTTGCCCATCATCCAGAACACCGCAGAACGGAAGGACTCCACGTCGGCCAAGGAGAGGAGGAGAAGGATCACCGCGTTGAAAAACGCGCCGGCGATCACTCCGGAGAGGATCAGGATGCGGGTGTCCATACCGCCCTGCGACGCCCGTCGGGCGATCTGAAGCACCAGCACCATGGCGGCCAGTGCGCCGACGAAGGCCCCGACGGGAAGGGTCCACGGCATCCGCGTACCCAGACCCGTCACCACGACTCCCACGGCGCCGACCGCTGCTCCCCCGGAAATCCCCAGCACGTACGGCTCGGCGAGTGGGTTGCGGAGGAGCGCCTGAAAGGTGCATCCGCTCAGCCCCAGAGCACCCCCGATCAGCGCGGCCATGACGGTGCGTGGCAGGCGAAGCTGCAGCAGGATGGCCTCCGACGCCGGGTCGAGTCCCGTGGTCGCCGCTCGCCACACGTCCAGGGCGCCGAGCCCGGATGCTCCGAACGAAACGGAGACGGCGACGGCCGCCACTCCCACCCCCACCAGGAGGGTGAGACGGCTGAGGGTGGTGGTCATTCGGGACCGCGCTTCAGGATGTCGGACCCGTGGAGGAAACGGGCCATCCGGCGGGCCGCTTCGACTACTCGAGGTCCGGGGCGGTTGAAGAGATCGCCGTCCACCACCAGGTAGCGTCTCTCCTGAATCGCCCGGACGTCTCTCCACCCCACGCCTCGCAGCCAGGGCGCCTCGACCGAGCCTCCCTCGTGGCGGGCGATCACCACGGCCCGGGGCTGTCGATGCACGATCTCCTCGAGCGAAACCTGGGGCCATGCGGTGGGTGCGTCGTCGAAGACGTTCCGACCACCGGCCCGTTCGATGACCTCGTCGATGAAGGTGCCGGGGCCGGTCGTCTGAGGCGGGTCGTGCCACACCGAGTAGTAGACGTCGACCACCGGGCGCCCCGCTACAGCGGCCGCGACCCGATCGAGATCTGCGTCGAGAGAGTCGACGAGGGCCTCCGCCTTTTCGTCCCTTCCGAGCAGCGTTCCCAGTCGATGTATGTGGCTGCGCAGGTCGGCGATCGTCTCGATGTCGGCGCGATAGACGGGGATCCCCAGCGCCTCGATGCGGTCGGCGACGCTGCGCTGTCCGACGTCGACGAAGGCCACGACGAGATCCGGACGCATCCGGGCCAGCGCCTCGACATTGGGATTCAGCGTGCCGCCGAGCGCGGGCAGTTCGGCGAGTTCCGGCTGACGGTCGAAGCGGGTTCGGGCAATCAGCACGGCAGGGTCCAGCGCCGCGATCGTCTCGGTGACGGAAGGAATCACCGAGAAGACTCGTCGGGCCGGGGCCGCCAGCGCGACGGTTCGACCGGCGTCGTCCGCAACGACGATCGCTGAGACGGCGCCGGAGTCCGCGCTGCCGCACGCGACCGGGCATAGGACGAGGCTCACGACGACGAGTCCCCGAACGGCGCACCGCAGGAATGGCATGTGCTCGGACATGCTTCCGACCCCCTCCCTCGAAGGATCGTGATGGTCCGAGGGGGCCGCGTCTCCTGGCTCGAGGCGACACCGCTCGCCTTCCCGGGGACACGATCTCCCCAGTGGCGTCATCGAGCGGGTCACACCGGAGGGTCGTCCTCCGGGCCTCCTACAGTGGCGGGGCCGCGCCGGCGTTCGACCGGTCTTCCGTCCGCCCCCTCTCTTCTGGCGGCAACATGATCACGTCCCACGGCGAGGGCAAGACGGGCGACGAGACGATTCCCGTAGCGTGGAGGGTCGCGGCCATCACCTCGACCGGGCGGCCGGCGAGCTGCCAGATACCCCGGATCGCAGCCGGGTCCGGCCGTTCCCCCGGCGGGTACATCAGGCTCCAGACCGTACCGGAATGGGCCCTGAGCCAACCCAGGGCCGACGTGGCTTCAGCTGCGCGTACGATGGGTGGGGGGGCGGGGGGTGCACCCAGGTGTCGTGCAAGCTCCGCACTCGATCGCGCAGCACGGGCCAGCCCCTCGAGATCGCCCAGCCGGATCGCCGTCGCGCAGAGCTCGAAGGCGCGCCTCCATCCCTCCACAGCCACGGCGGGGAGCCGACGGGGGAGTCGGCGGTTGAAGCGCTGCGTGTCGACCGCCCCGGGAGGCCGACAGATGACCAGGTCGAGAGAAGGGTGCGGGCCGAGAGGTTCGCGCACGGCTCCCCGCCGATGGTCGAACAGAACGAGACCGGGGAGTACGGTGCCGTTCGTAGGTTCGACCGACAGGCAGGTTTCGATGGCCACGTCCTCGGGGGACTCCGCCCCCAGGGCCGCGGCGAGCGCGGCAGAGGCGGCAGCGAGATCGGCTGTACTGCTTCCCATTCCCGCTCCGCGGTGCAGGCGATCGCCACCTACGGCCATCGCGGGCACCGGGCCCGTCCACCCTTCGGCCACCCGAGCGAGACCCGCCTTCACCTTCCGCCAACTCGGGTGGACTCCGTGGGCGGACGGACTCACCGCGTGCCAGCCGCGGTCCCCCAATGCCGGTGCATGCGCGGAACTCGGACGCTCGAACGGGCCCCGCTGCGCGACTTCCGACCAGCGCACGCGATTGATCGGAGCGGCCACCTGGAGCCACCGCCCCTTCCAAACGCCTTGCACGAATTCGCCGGCGCTGGCGGGGACGGACCATCGAAGGGGCTCGCTCATGAAGGCGTCCGGAACGTGCGGATTCTCAGTGGTTGCGGTGGCCGGGCGGGGCCGACGGACGAGCATCGCCGGCGTGCTCCCACGGGGCAAGAAGGCATCGCACTTGCGCCCACACGCACTCCACCGCTACCTGTGCGGCGTCGGAAAAAAAGACGCAGGGGCACTCGGAAGCCGGTGGAAATCCGGCGCGGCCCAGCCACTGTGACGAGGTGTGCGATTCGATGCGGATCGCACTGCTTCCGCCCTGGAGCGCCACTGGGACTTCGGTCCTGGGAAGGCCGGCGGAAGGTGCCTCCAGCCAGGAGACCTCTCCTGCGTCGCACGTTCGCTCGACCCCTCTTGGGAGGGGAACGGCCTGTGCGACAGCAGCCTCGTCGGCTCCTTTCGCGCGCACCCCGTTCTTCTCCCCGTCTTGGAGATGACGGGGATGTTTGTATCGACACTGGACGGCGCCCGAAGAGGGCGTCTGTCTCCGATCGCAGCTGCGCTTCTTGCCGTAGCTCTGCCGGCCGCCCCGGTCGCCGGACAGGTGACCGGCGAGGTCGTGGTGGAGGTGCGTTCGGCGGGGGACGACGCGCCCATCGGGAACGTCGAGATCACGGTGGTCGGTGCCCCGGTCGCCCCCGTCTGGACGGGGGCCGACGGGCGGGCCGTCTTGCGAGCCGTCCCGCCGGGCGACCACCAGATTCGCGTTCGCCATCTCGGGCACACTCCGGCGCGACTCCCGGTGGAGGTGTCCAATGGGCTCACCTCGCAGCTTCTGTTCCGGCTACACCCGAGGGCCCTCGTCCTCGAGGGGCTCGACGTCACCGTGGAGGGCCTGCCCGAGGGCGCGCAGGCCTTGGTTGCGTCGACGCTCGGACCCGAGACCCGCACGGTGGTCGATGCCGTGGAGAGCATTCCAGGGATCACCGTCGTGCGCCGGGGTGGACCGGGAAGTGCTGCCGTCCCCCAAATCCGGGGCTCGTCGGGTGACCAGGTTCTCGTGTTGGTCGATGGGGTGGCCGTCAACTCTCCGCTCACAGGAGAGGCAGACCTCTCGGAGCTGGATCTCACCAACGTGGAACGGATCGTTGTGGTTCCGGGCGCCCGCGCCGGACGCTACGGCCCCCGCGCCCTCGCCGGTGCCATCCTCATCGAAACGCGCAGCCCGCGTGCGACGACGGGGCAACTCAGCGTCGAGGCCGGCAGCTTCGGGACCGGTGTGGTCGGCGGTACGGGGGCCCTCACTCTACCCGACGACGACCTGACGCTCTCGGTCGGCGGCGAGTGGAATCGGAGCACGGGTGACTTCCGGTATCCTGTGCCCGCGGTGCGGGGTGGTGGGGTCACGACGAGGCTCAACGCCGACTTCCGTTCTCTCTCCGGCTACCTCCAGGGGCTGTGGGAAGGGCCGGAGGGGCCGACCCTGCGCGTACGTCTTCACAGCCGTGATGCGCAAAGAGGCAGTCCCGGAACGATCGTGCAGCCATCGGCCACCGGAGTGAACGAACAGGAGCGTTTGGGCGCCCTGCTTCAGGTTGAGGACGGCAATGCCCGTCGAGGATGGACCGCGTCGCTCGGCGTGGACCGGCACGACGCCCTGTTCGCCGACCCGGATCCACCCTTCGGACAGGCATATCGGACCGAGACCCGGGTGCGTCAGCTCGAGGGCCGCGGCGAATGGCACGCCGTGGTCAGGACCGTGGAGGTGGGCTTCGGGGCCGACGGACGATGGCGCGGGCTGGAGGCCAACACGTTGGTGGAGGGGGCGCCCGACGAGATCGCCGGGGGCGGCGGCTGGCTGCGGGGGGCGTGGCGGACAGCCCTCCCCGCGTCCGCCGCACTCGACGTTTCCGCCACGCTCCGAGGCGACGTACACGATCTGCTCGACGGCCTCGTCGCCTCACCTTCGGTAACCCTCCTTGCCCATCGGGGGTCGACCACCCTCGAGTTCGTCGTCGGCAACTCCATCTCTCCACCCGACGTGTCCGACCTCTTCTTCGAGGAGGGCGTCCTCGTGGAAGCCAACCCGGCCCTCGCGCCGGAGCGGGTCCGAGGCGAGGTGAGCGTGGAGCTCCGGCAAACCTTCGCGGGGAACGGGTGGGATGCCGGTGTCGGCCTGACGGCGTATCGCGCCGATGTGGAGGGAATGATCCTCTGGTTCCCGGACTTCCGCTTCGTCTGGAGCCCCGACAACATCGATGTCCGGCGTCGGGGGCTCGAGGCGAGCTTCGACGTGCGGGCCGGCCCTCTCACCTCGCTTCGCGGTGACCTCGGCCTGACGCGCGTGGAGTACGCCGCTGCCGTTCTGGACGGCCAGGTCGTGTACCGACCCGACCTGACGGCCGACCTGGCGGCCCGAGTCGATGCCGGTGGCCTCCAGTGGAGCACCCGCTGGCGCTACGTCGGCGCGCGGCGCACCAGCCCTGGCACCACCCTCAACGAACTCCCGGGATACGCCCGCCTCGACGTGGCCCTTCGCAAGGAGGTGCGATGGGGCGGCGTGCGGGGCTCCGTCGACCTCGCGATCGACAATCTGCTCGACGAGCCCGCCGCGCTCCTGGTCGACTACCCCCTTCCCGGCCGGGCGCTTTCGCTCCGGCTACGTGCCGGCGTGGCCGGTACCTGACTCCGATCTCTGCAACACGACACCCTTACACGAGACGCAAAGGAAGATGACGCTACCTGGGAAGCTCCTCGCCACTCTACCCCTACTCCTCACCATGGTCGTGGCCACGGGCTGCGACGACGACGACCCGACGGCGCCGAACGTCCAGCGCCCCTTCTTCGAGGGTACGGAGGGCGACGCTCAGATCGGTTTCGTGCTGAACTCGACGGGCAACGCCCTTCGGCTCTTCCAGCTGGGCGATCCGTCGGTGGTCGAGGAGATCCCGTTGGGAGCCAGTAGCGCTGTGACCCCGATTCGCCTGGCGGCCTCGGTTTCGGACCGCCTCGTCGCGGTCGGTCTGGGCAACGCAGCGTCCGTAGCCGTCATCGACATCGAGACGCTTCGCATCGATCGCTTCTTTCTCTTCGAGGGGGGGAACGCCTCGGATGCCGCCTTTACCGGCGATGGACATCTCCTGGTCTCCAACCTCAACGATCACCAGGTCGGACGGGTCTCGCTGGACCAGGCCTCCAACCAGATCGGCAACCTCGTCGATGTCACCACCGGACCGGTCAACATCCTGTTGTCCGATGACCGCGCCCTGGTGATCTCCGACAACATCGATGACACCTTCACACCCATCGGCCCGGGGGTCGTCACCGCACTCGACCCCACCTCGATGCAGATCCAGGGCACGCTCGAGACGGGCGGTAACAACCCCCAGGACGCAGAACTGGGCCCCGACGGGCTGCTCTACGTCGTCAACACCGGCGACTATGTCAGTCCCGGGTCGTTGGCCATCATCGACCCCGCCACTCTGACGCTCGTCGAGCTCATCGACGACGCCGGCGTCGGGCCCGGGTCCATCACGGTCGACGACGACGGGCTGGCCTACATCTCCGGCTTCTTCTCCGGCACGTTGGTCTTCGATACCGGGAGTCGGAGTTGGGTGCGCGGGCCCGACAACCCGGTCTGCGCCCCGTTGGAGGGAGGCGGTTGTCGTGGGGCTTTCGACGCCTCGGCGGCCGAGGACGGCACCCTCTATCAGGCCTTCTTCGGCAGCACGAGTCAGGGGCTCTCGCCGTACATTTTCGTGTACGAGCCGGGGACGTTCGCTCTCACCGACAGCATCGCGTCCGGCCAGGGCCCGACGGCGATGCGGATCGAGGCGTTCCGGGAGTAGCGTCGGCCGTCTTTCCTCTTCATCGGGTGGCATGAGGTACGCACTCCTCGCCGACCTGGTCGTCGCGATCCACTTCGCGTTCCTGGTCTTCGTCGTCGGTGGCGCTTTCCTCGTGGTGCGCTGGCCCCGCGCGGCATGGCTCCACGTGCCGTGCGTGCTGTGGGGAGCCTGGATCGCGCTGACCGGCGGGGTGTGCCCGCTTACTCCGCTGGAGGTGTCTCTGCACGAACGAGCCGGCGGGGCCGGCTACTCCGGAAGTTTCATCGGGCACTATCTGCTCGCCGTACTGTACCCCGACGGCCTGACGCGAAGCGTGCAGACGGTCCTTGGTGCCGGCGCGATCCTGCTCAATGCCGGCCTGTACGGCTGGAGCTGGCGACGGCGCCGGAGCGTCAGCGAGTCGCTCCAGCGTTGACTTTTAGGCCAGCCTAAATATTTTGGAAGTAGAAGTGTTTAGTCTGGCCTAAAATCGGATCGAGGCGTCCATGCCCATTCGAGTCGTCTCCTCCGGCGGGAGGCATCCGTCGTTCTGGGCGGCGCTGTGCGCCGCGCTGGTCCTGTTCCCCGTTTCGCTCGCGGCCCAGGAGGTCGTGGGTCGCGTCACCTCCGAGGGCGCACCCGTCGGAACGGTGCAGATCATCGCGGGACGACTGGCGAGCCCCTTGGCGGGGGCCGTGACCAACTCCGAGGGTCGCTTCCGACTCACGGGCCTGCAGGCGGGTGAGGTGACTCTCACCTTCCGAGCTCTGGGCTACGAGACCACGGAGCGGGTGGTCTCCGTCCCCGCCTCCGGTGCGGTGGAGATCGGCGTCGCGCTCGTGGCCGCGGCGGTCGATATGAATCCGATCATCGTCTCGGCTCGCCTGAGCGAGCAGCGGGTGCAGGACGCGCCGGTGAAGGTCGAAGTAGTCTCGCCTCGCCTCCTCGAGCGGAATGCGTCGCAGTCCCTCATCGATGCCGTGGGTCGCATCAACGGACTCTACGAGCAGGTGGATTGCGGGGTCTGCTACACCAACTCGATTCGCATCAACGGGATGGAGGGTCCCTACACCGCCGTGCTCATCGACGGGATGCCGATCATGGGGGCCCTGGCCAGTGTGTACGGTCTGAACGGGATCGACCCTCGTATGGTCCAGCAGATCGAGATCCTGAAGGGGCCCCAGTCCACCCTCTACGGGACGGAGGCCATGGGAGGGGTGATCAACGTGATCACCAAGGATCCCCGTTTTGCACCCCGCTTCGGGGTCGACGTGAACACGTCCGACCTGGGGCAGATCAACACTCAGGTCATGTGGGCCCCCAGCAGTGGTAACGTGAGTTCCCTTCTGTCGGCCAACGTGCAGCACAACGATCGTTTCATCGATCGCAACGACGACACCTTCTCGGATCTCACCCTCGACACCCGTGCCACCTTCTTCGGCCGCACCGAGTTCTACCGCAACGGGGTGGAGCAGCTCGGGCTCACGGCGAAGGTGTACTGGGAGGACCGTTTCGGGGGGCTCGACGAGTGGACGTCCGATGATCTGGGGAGCAGCACGATCTACGGTGAGTCGATCGAGACGCGTCGGGCCGAATTCATGGCCCGTGGCCGCCTCCCCCTGCCCGACGTCCGCGCTCAGTTGTCGTACACCTACCACGACCAGGACTCCTGGTACGGCGACCTCTTCTACGGCGCCCGTCAGCACATCGCCTTCGGTCAGGTGGTGTGGGATCCGCCGGAGGGGCGCAGCTTCGACTTCCTGGCCGGGGCGGCGCTGCGCTGGGACGACTACGATGACGAGACACCGGCCACGCCCCAGTCCGACACCCGGGTGATCCCCGGCATCTTCGGCGAGGCCACCTGGTTCCCGACGGAGCGAGTCGCCCTCCTGGCCGGGGCGCGCCTCGATCGCCAGGACGATCACGGGACGATTTTCGCACCCCGGGCGACGCTCAAGTTCGACCCGTGGCGAAACGGGACGCTGCGCGGGAGCTTCGGGACCGGCTTCCGTATCGTGAATCTCTTCACGGAAGACCACGCGGCGCTGACGGGGGCCCGGCAGGTGGTGATCGCCGAGGGGCTCGACCCCGAGGAGTCCCGCTCCTTCGCCGCCAACTTGAACCAGGTCTTCGAGTTCGGCGTCAACAATCTGATGCTCGACGTCGATGTGTTCTACACGGAGTTCACCAACCGCATCATCCCCGACTACGACACCGACCCGAACCAGATCATCTACGCGAATCTGGACGGCACTTCCGTGAGTCGCGGCTTCGCGGTCGCCATCAACCAGAACTTCGGCGACGTCCCCTTCCTCTACAACGTGGGATTCACGGTCCAGGACGTGTACGAGGAGAGCGATGTCCGCGAGCGTGAGGCGATCCCCTTCGCAGCGGACTACACCGGCACCTGGGGTGCCCAGTACGCCTTCGAGAGTGTTCTCGAAGGGCTGAACGTGGCCTATACCGGGCAGCTGGTGGGGCCGATGCGCCTGCCGGAGTTCACGGAGCCCGTCCCAAGGCCGACCCGATCCGAGGCCTTCACGCAGCACGACATCCAGTTCAACCTGGCGGCGACGCCCGGGCGGGAGATCTATTTCGGCATCGAGAATCTGAACGACTTCCGTCAGCCGTCGCCCCTCATCGATCCGGCCAACCCCTTTGGAGACAACTTCGATACCGCCTACGCCTACGGCCCGGTGGTCGGACGTCGGTTCTTCGCCGGCGTGCGGCTCACGCGCGGGCGGTAAGGCGCGGGGTACGGGCGTGGACCGAATTTCGCGCCGTATTGCCCTGCGACGGCTCGTGGTGTGCCTTGCGACGATCGGCGCTGCGTGCGCAGGCAGCGGCGCGCGTGAGGGAGGAGCCACAGGGGGCACCCTGGCCGCGTCGGGTTCCGGGTCCGCCGTCTTCGACTACGATTGGAGCGTTCAGCGCATCGGAGGAGGCGAGGTGGAGTTGGAGGCGCTGCGCGGCCGACCTCTCGTGGTCAACTTCTGGGCTTCCTGGTGTCCTCCGTGTATTCGCGAGCTCGGCTCCTTCGAGGCGCTCGCGGAGTCGGTGCGGGAGCAGGGAATCGACGCCACCTTCCTCTTCGTGTCGCCCGAGTCGCTGGACGTCGCGTCGGCCTTCGTCGTGGACAACGGCTGGGACCTGCCGTTCGCCGTGGAGCTCCGTCGGGCCCCGCCGACGCTGGGCGACCTCGTGCTGCCCACCACCTTCATCGTCGGCCCCGACGGCGCGGTCGTCGTTCGACACCGCGGCGCCACCGACTGGAACCAACCCGATGTCGTCGAGCTCCTGGCGTCGCTGGATGGGCGTGGGCGAGCCGAGCCCGGCGTCCCCTCGCCCCGTGAGGCGTCCAGATGACCGGGGTCGGTCGGCCGATTCGAGGCGGTCGGGCCATTCGGGGCGGGCGGGCGTTGCCCGCTGCGCGCGCGGGGGCTCGGGGTGTGCTTGTGGCGGTTCTCGCGCTCTTCGCCGTGGTCCCTGCCGCGTCGGCGCAGTGGCTTCCTGCTCGATCCGACGACCCCGTCCGAGTCGAGGCCCGTGCGAGTGCGGAGGGCGTCCGGATCCGCCTGTCCATCGACGAGGGGTGGTACGTCTACGGTACCGAGGCGGAGGGCCTCGGCCTCCCGCTGCACGTACTACCGGGTCTCGAAGACCGGCGCCTGAGCCTGTCGCTCGAGCAGCCTCCCGAGATCGTCACGCTCGAGGGACGCCGAGTGCCGATCCATCGGGAGCGGGTCGAGGGGCTCATCGAGATCCCTCCGGGCGGCGTCGATGGCGAGCTGCGTGTGCGCTGGGCGGCGTGTCGTGGAGATCTCTGCATACCTCGCGTGAGTCGGGTCGCGGTAGGAGCGTAGCTCGTCGGGCCGGCAGCGCGCACGATACCTTTTTCCTCGCATTCCGACGTGGGTGATCGCAGTATGAGCGCATCGTCCCTCGCTCTGGAGCGACTCATGCGTCGGCTACCTGTCCTGCCTCTCCTTCTCCTTCTCTTGGCCTGCGTCGAGGCCGGGCCCGCTCCCGGGACGGGATCCGAAGCGGCGACGCTGGAGAATGGTCGCCTCGAAGAGGTGGTTCGGTTGGGAGGCCTCGACGGACCGGTCGAGACGACCTTCGGCAACGTACAGTCGATTCGGCCGATCCCGGGCGGAGGCTTCCACGTCGTCGACGGGCAGGTGCCGATCATTCGGCGCTACTCGGCGGATGGGACGTACCAGGGGGATCTGGGCCGAGGCGGTGAGGGGCCGGGCGAGTACCAGTACGTCATGGGGCTCGCCACTCTGAACGATGGTCGGACCGTGGTCATGGACGGGTCGACCATGCGGGCAACCGTCTTCGCGCCTCCGGGAGAGGTGTCCCACACCTTTCCGCTCCAACCCCGCGGAATGGGCTATCGGAACCGAGCGGACCCGGAAACCGGCGACATCTTCGCCATGCTCTCACCAGAGCAGGGCTTCGTCGAGGGCTCCGACGTATCCGTCGGGGACTGGGCGAGGATCAGTCTCGACGGGACCGTGGAGCGGCTCCGTGCGATTCCACCCCAGAACCGCGTCGGTCCTCGCTACGTACTGTCCGGTGCCGAAATGGCCTATCCCTTCTCGATCATGACGCATTCGGTCATGGGGCCCGAGGGCGACTACTGGGAGATGCGCAACGACGCAGATTCCATACTCCACGTGCATCCCGATGGCACGGAGTCCTGGATTCGTCTCGAGGGAGAGCGCGTCGAGCTCACGCCGGACGAACTCGAGCAGTGGCAGAACCGGGGTCAGAGCATGTACGAGCGAATCGCCGATCAGCCGCGTCCCGCCGGGTACCCGTCTCCTGATCGCTCCGACTACCTCGACGTACCGACCTTGAAGCCCTACGTCCGGAACATGTTCTCCGACGTCGAGGGGCGGCTCTGGGTGCTGCGCTACACCGCGCCGATCTATGTGCCGTACTCCGAAGAAGAAGCCGCCGAGCGCGCGGCCAACGGTTGGGCGCCCCACAACTGGCGCGACGAGCTCTTGTGGGAGGTGTTCGACACCGACGATCGCTTGATTGGAAGGGTGGTGCTCCCGCCGAAGTCGGGGCTCTACGACGCGATGGGCGACGACCTCTACGTGCTGTCGCTAGGGGACTACCGGGAGGCCTACGTGAGCCGATACCGCGTCGACTTCGGCGAGGGTGAGAGGCTTCTTGCGTCGGGTTCCTGAAACCACCGGGCCCCACCGGCCGCTCCGACCGATCGCCAAGCCGGGAACCGACGCCCTCCGCGGCGGTAGGCATCCGATATGACGGGCTATCGTCCTCTCCGTTCCGCAGTCAGCACCCTCGTCGTGGTCGCTCTGGCCATGGCCGAGTTTTCGATCCTGTGTGCGACGCACCACTCCGCCCTCGACGGCGTGGCGGGGCCCCATCATGCCGCCCACGCGGAGTCCTCCGTTCATGCAGGGGACATGGGGGGGCATGCGCCGCCGGCTACGATGGCGTCGGAGGGTAACACTGACGGGGAGCACCACCCCGATGGCCCGCCGGGCGCCCCCGACTGCATGGACATGACGGCGTGCGTCGCACCTGCGCTGGGGGTCGCACCTCCGCTTCAGCTGCGGGCGCTGGCGACCGCTGCCCGGCTCACCCCGACTCGGGTCGAATCGACCGGGTCGATCCTCTTCCGCGAGTGGAAGCGACCTCCGAAATCGCTCTAGGAATCGTCGTCCGTCCGCCATCGGCGGCGGTCGACCGGACCTCGTGATCGGCGGTTTCATCTCAGCACACTCGTGTCATGCACAACTCGGATCATCGCGCTCGCTCGCGGCCCTCGGGCGTGAGCCGCCGCGACTTTCTGCACTTCTCGCTCGGCGCCGCTTCCCTCGTCGGCGCGTCCACGGTGCTTCCCGACTGGCTCGCAGGTCAGCGAGTTCCGGCTGTCGGTCCAGGGGTGATCGACGGCCGCACTGGACCCGGCGACATCTACGTTCGTGAAGCGAACATCGAAGTCGACGGACGCCGACGCCGCGCTGTGACGATGAACGGCACCGTCCCCGGGCCCCTGCTCAGACTGAAGGAGGGAACGGAAGCCGTCGTTCGCGTTCACAACGAGCTTCGCGAGGAGACCTCACTCCATTGGCACGGTCTGATCGTGCCCAATGCCATGGACGGTGTGCCTGGGCTCAACTTCCCGGGGATCCGGGCGGGCGAGTCGTTCGAGTATCGCTTCCCGGTGCGCCAGTTCGGCACATACTGGTACCACAGCCACAGCGGCTTCCAGGAGCAGCTCGGTCACTTCGCCCCGATGATCATCGATCCGGCGGGTGCCGAGCCCGACCCCGTCGATCGTGAGCACGTGGTGATCCTCTTCGACTGGACCTTCGAGAACCCCTCTCGGATCTACGATCGCCTGAAGAAGCACCCCGACTACTACAACAACCAGCGGCGCACGATTTCGGATTTCGTATCCGACGTGCGCGAGCAGGGACTGGGTGCGACCCTCTCGGACCGGCTGGACTGGGGAGAGATGCGGATGATGGCGTCCGACGTCGCCGACGTCACGGGGGCCACCTACACCTATCTCATGAACGGCCTGGGGCCTGCGTCGAATTGGACCGGGCTGTTCGAGGTGGGTGAGCGGGTGAAGCTGCGCCTCATCAACGGATCTGCCGCCACGTTCTTCGATCTCCGGATCCCCGGGCTACCCATGACGGTGGTGCAGTACGACGGCCAGCTCGTCGCTCCGGTAGAGACGGATGAGATCCGCCTGGGGATCGGGGAGACCTACGACGTCATCGTCGAGCCGAAACAGGCCCGGGCCTACACGATCTTCGCCGAGGCGATGGACCGCAGCGGCTTCGCCCGTGGCACTCTGGCGCCTCGACCGGGGATGTCGGCCGACATCCCGGCCCGTCGCGTACGGCCCCTTCTGACCATGGCCGACATGGGGCACGGTGCGCATGCGACGATGCACGGCGCTCACCAGGAGAGCGGTGGCGAAGAGCATGCGGGCCACGACATGGGTAGCGGATCCGTCGAAGGCACCGGGGCGGTCGACCCCTCCGGGCGTCCCCCCGGTACACTTCCCGCGCCCGAGACCCACACCGGCGACGAGCGACACGGTCCCGGCAACGCAGGCGTCGCGACAGAGGCGAGGAGCCGACTTGCCGAGGCGGGGCTGGGGCTCGGCGACGACGGGTGGCGGGTACTTCGCTACACGGAGCTCGAAGCACGCGAGCATCGCCACGACTTCCGAGCCCCGGACCGCGAGATCGTCATGCATCTCACGGGCAACATGGAGCGCTACATGTGGTCGATGGACGGCGTCCACATGCGCGACGCCGACCCGATCGAACTCACGCTCGGTGAGCGAGTCCGGCTCACGATGATCAACGACACCATGATGAACCATCCCATGCACCTGCACGGCATGTGGATGGAGATCGAGAACGGGAAGACGCACATGATTCCCCGGTCGCACACCGTCACAGTGAAGCCGGCGGAGAAGCTGAGTGTGCTGTTCACGGCCGACGCGGAGGGGCCGTGGGCGTTCCACTGTCACGTGATGTATCACATGAAGGCCGGGATGTTCAGGATCGTGAATGTCACCCGGTCTTCCACAGCGGAGGTCCCGGATACGCCTGACCGGGGCGTCGAGTGAGTCGTCGGGCGCGTTACGCCCGACGGGCCGTGGCCTTCCTCGGGGTCGTCCTCGCCCTCGGGCCATCGGAGGGGCTCGCCCAGCGGGTCGGCGCCGACATGCCGATCATGCGGCCCGAGGTTTTCACGTTCGTCGGCTTCGACGAACTGGAGTACTTCGTGACCGGTGATGAGCGGGCGATCGAGTACGACGGCGACCTCTGGATCGGTGGCGATCTTCATCGGGCGTGGTTCCGGTTCCGCGGTGACCAGCTGGCCGACGCGGGTGTGGGCGACCTCGAGCTGCAGGCCCTCTATTCCCGCGCGGTCGCCTCCTTCTGGAATCTGCAGGGGGGACTGCGGGTCGATGGACGTTACGGGGAGGGCTCGACCGAGGCCCGGGCGCAGCTGGCGGTCGGGCTGACCGGCCTGGCACCCTACTGGTTCGAGTTGGAGGCATTCGGCTTCGTCTCGCAACGTGGAGATCTATCGGCCCGCCTGGAGGCATCCCACGAGTTCCTCCTCACCCAGCGATGGATCGTCGAGTCGGAGTTCGAGACGTTGCTGAGTGCGCAGGCCGCTCCGGAGTGGGGTGAGCGCTCGGGCATCACCGATGTCGAACTCGGGGCTCGCATGCGCTACGAGTTCAAGCGCGAGTTCGCGCCCTACCTGGGCTACTCGTGGACCCGTCGATTCGGGGGGAGCGTGGAGGCGGTACGGCCGGCGGATGAGCCTGCGAGTCGCGGGGCCGTCGTCCTTGGACTGCACTGGTGGTGGTAGTGGCGCCCACTGCCTTCAGCTCTCTCCACGGCGGGCCCCGACCGTGACGTCCGACCCCTTTAGAAGCTGATCCACACTCCCCCGTTGAATGCTCGGCCCTCGAGTGGGGCCCACACGTCGGTGATCCATCGGCCATCGGCCGTCCGCGACGATCGCAGCAGCGGGTCGAACCCCGTCTGGCGGGTGTCGAGGACGTTTTCGGCGTTGAGGAAGACCCGGAAGCGGCCGAGCCGCCTGTCGATCAGGAAGCCGACGATGAAGTGGTTCTCCGACACGTCCCGGAAGGGGTCGTCGTCGAGTTCCTGTCGGCCGGTGTAGTACGTCTCGAGTCCGATTCTGCCCCAGCCCTCCCTCTCGTAGGCGCCCACGATCCCCACCGAATGGCGTGGTGTCAGGGGGACCTCGCGTCGACCGCCACCCTCGGATCCGGCTCGGTCGAACGCAGGAAGGCGTGGGAGCCGATCAAACGCCAGGGGCCGGTGCGCAGGGCTGCGAACACCTCGGTGCCCCAGGTTTCGACTGACCCCTGCGGAGCGTTCCGGATCGTGAGGGTACCGTCCGGTTCTCGGACCGTCTGCAACGGATCGTCGATGACCGAGCCGAAGGCGCTCGCGTTGAACTCGACGGGCCCGAAGGCGCGGCCGACGTCGACCATCGCACTCCGGGCGCGCTCTTCGAGCCAGGCGTCGGGCTCGTTCAATCGCCCGATGCCCACTGCTTCGACTTCTTCCGTGAAGGGTGTCGGCGCGAAGAAGCCGGTGCCCGCCGAGAGGCGTGTGGTCCACTCCGACACGCGGGCCAGCGCCGAAACCCGCGGGCTCAAGACGCCGCCGAAACGGCTGTGATCGTCGTATCTCAGACTCGCCGCGACGGTCAGCCATTCGACGAGGTCGACCTCGTCCTGGGCGAAGATCGCGGGCACCGTGTACTCGAAGTCGAATGCCCCGTACTGGTCGTGCGCATAGGCGTCGTGCTGCAGAGCCACGCCGCGCACCCAGAGGTGGCGCCCGTCCTGTCCGGAAAGCGCCACCTCGGCGAAGCCCGTGCGATGTTCGTCCTCCTCGCGTCGGTCGCCGAAGCGGTGTTCGTGCCTCTGAACCGCCCCGGAGGCCCGGGCCGTCAGGACGCGAGCCGCCGAGAAGACTTTCCGCATGCTCAGTCCGGTGTCGATTCGCCTCGTTTCGAGCGCCTCCGCATGGGGTGAACCATCGGGGGCCACCTGTCCGGGCAGCGTCCCGCCCGTGCGGTTTTCCCCCATCCCGCCGACGGTGAAGACTGCCGAACTCCCCTCTCCATCGTCCCAGAACAGTCGGGGTCGAGCCGAGATGCGTTCGAAGCTCGGAACGTCGGCCCAGGCGTCGTCGTTCACGTCGGTGTAGTCCTGGCGGTGCGCGCTCGCGAGCAGCGTGTAGCCCCACCGGTCGCCGAGTGCGTCGGCGAGCCAGCCGACCGCGTCGGTCCCATCGAGGGTGGACTGGTTGACGAGCAGTTCTCGGGCCTCGTCAGGCCGGCGCGAAATGAGATTGACCACGCCGCCCAGTGCCGTCGGCCCGTACAGCGCAGAGGCGGCACCCTTGATGACCTCGACGCGGGCGAGGTCCATCGGTGGCACCTGCAGAGGTCCCAGGGCCCCGGCCTGTCCTCCATACAGGGGCATGCCATCGGTGAGGATCTGCGTGTAGCGCCCGCGGAGGCCCTGGATGCGCACGCTGGCGCCGCCCAGCGAGGGAGCGGTGGGTTGCACCCGGAGCCCCGCGGTTTCATTGAGCAGCATGCCGATGTCGCCCGGGGTCATGAGCAGCTTCTCTTCGATCTCCTCGCGGGAGACCGCTTCGATGCGAATCGGCTCCTCTTCGATGCGCCGCTCGGTGCGACCGGAGGTGACGACGATGCCCTCGGTTTCGAGCGCCTCCTGCACGAGCTCGATCGTGACGGTGGTATCGGTTGCGGCCTCGAGCACGAAGACGGTTCGGGTCGGGGCGAATCCAATGCGTTCCGTGCCGATCGACCAGGTCCCCGCCGGCAACCTGAAGCGCGCGAGGCCGTCCGTATCGGTGATGCCGCTCGTAACCCGTGTCCCCGAGGGTTGGTCGACGGTGACCACGACGCCGTCCACGGGCCCGGACGTACTCGCCGCGCGAATCGTGACCGCGGCCGTGGGGCCCGGCTCCTGACCTTGGAGCGCTCCGGAAGCCAGTGTGACGAGCACGAGTTGGAGCAGGCAGAGGTGACGCGAGACGCGAGAGTTCATGGAGGGGGGCTCCGGCCCGTTTCGGATTGATCGCATTGCCGTACCTTCACGCTCGTACTTGTGGCGAGCACACGCCACCTCGAGGCCCGGGCGCCGGTTCCCGCGTCCTCCAGCCAGGTCACGCACGACATCAATGAACGCCATGCCCAACGGGTTCTTCTCTCCGGTCGAACAACGGTTCGTACACAAGTCGGGGGTCACGGAGACCTCGACGCGGATCCCCTACATCGTCGTCGACAACTTTCCCGAACTGGGCAAGTTGACCGCCCTGCGTTTCCTGGAGTGGGTGGCCGAACACCCGGAGGGGGTCATCAGCCTCCCCACGGGAAAGACGCCCGAACACTTCATCCGGTGGACTCGGCACCTGCTCGACGGTTGGGACTCCGACGAAGGGCGAGCGATCCGCGAGGAGCACGGGCTCGAGGTCGGCAAGAAACCCCGGCTCGACCGACTCCACTTCGTGCAGATCGACGAGTTCTATCCCATCCGGTCGTCACAGGCCAACAGCTTTCACCACTACGTATCGGAGTTCTATATCCGGGGCTTCGGACTCGATCCCGCCCGGGCGATCCTCATCGATTGCGACGAGATCCCCTTGGCCGGGGGGAAGCACTTCTCCGAGGTGTTCCCCGACAGCAGAGTGGATCTGTCGTTGCGATACCGTGCGGCTCAGACGGCTATGGAGCGACAACAGCAGGCCTCCATCTTCCTCATCGACGACTGGTGCACGCGGTACGAGCAGAAGATCCGGGCCCTCGGAGGGATCGGCTTCTTTCTCGGCGGCATCGGCCCCGATGGGCACATCGCCTTCAACACCCGCGGGTCCGACCACTTCTCCACCACCCGGCTGACCGAGACGAACTTCGAGACCCAGGCCCAGGCCGCCGGCGACCTCGGGGGGATCGAGGTGTCGAAGAACCGGCTCGTGATCACCATCGGTCTCGACACGATCACCCACAACCGGGAGGCCGTGGCCGTGATCTTCGCGGCCGGTGAAGCGAAGGCCGGGGTGGTGAGGGACGCCCTGGAGTCCGAGCCGTCTGTGTTGTATCCGGCCACCGTCCTGCAGCGTCTGTCCCGCAGCCGGTTCTACATAACCCGGAGCGCCGGTGCGAAGCTGCACGACAGCCTGGAGGCGTACTACCGCGATGGCCCATGGACCCACGAGAAGACCGAGCGGGCTGTCATCGACCTCTGCAATCAGATCGAAACGTACGGACCGAACGTGAGCCTCGAAGATCTCGAGTCCGATCCGTACTGCCGGCTGATCCCCGACGTGTCGCTCGATACGGTGAGGGCGGTGATGGACTCCATCCGAGCGAAGATCGAGCGAGGACTGCGGCTGGAGGAGGATCAGACCTTCTACCACACCGGACCGCATCACGACGACATCCAACTGGGGCTGCAGCCCCACATCAATCGCACCCTGCGTGGCACGACCAACCGTTCGCTGTTTTCGGTGTTGACGTCGGGGTTCACCGCTGTGACCAACGGCTTCATCATGCAGACGCTGGCCTCCACTCGTCGCCTTCTCGACGCGGGCCGAATCGAAATGGTGGAGTACCCCAACTTCTTCGAGTCGGGGTACCGCCTGAAGTGGGACAAGGACGTGTACCACTTCCTCATGCATGTGGCGTCGGAGAATCCCGCAGGCCGGGAGCGAGGCCTCTGCCACCGGGTGGTACGCGCGATCGTCGAGATCTGGCAGGTTCAGAGCAAGGTCGAACTCCGGAGCGCCATCGACGACATCGTGGCCGAGATCTCGGCGAGCTACGACGGCCAGAAGAACTCGCCCCGGATTCAGAAGCTCAAGGGCATGGTACGCGAGTTCGAGGAGGAACTCGTCTGGGCCCATTCCGGCGTGCAGGTGAAGAATGTGCGCCACCTTCGGCTCGGCTTCTACACCGGCGACCTGTTCACGGAAGAACCGAGCCGGGCCCGCGACGTGAGGCCCATCCTCGAGGAGTTCCGGAGGGAGCAGCCCACGGTCATCAGCCTGGCCCTCGACCCTGAGGGGAGTGGCCCTGATACCCACTACAAGGTGCTCCAGGCCATCGCCGATGCGGTGCGGCTGTGGAGGGAGGAGGCCGACCTCACGCACCTCCGTATCTGGGGATACCGCAACGTCTGGTTTCGATTCGCACCAAGCGACGCCAATGTGATCGTGCCGGTGAGCCTGAACGCCATGGACGTACTCGACAAGTCGTTCAGCGACTGCTATCTGAGCCAGGTCGAAGCCCCGTTTCCGAGCTACGAGCACGACGGCAAGTTCAGTACGCTGGCCAAGCGGATCTGGGTCGAGCAACTCCAGACGATCCAGTCACTCCTGGGCAAGGAGTTCTTCTACGCCAGCGAAAACGCCCGCATTCGCGCGAGTCACGGGCTCATCTTCTTCAAGGAGATGAACGTCGACGAGTTTCTCAGCCAGGCGCGCGAGTTGGAGAAGGCGACCGAGGGTTGAGTCACATGGACACCGCCCCCCGCTACGATGTCGTGTCGCGCCTCTTCCACTGGACGGTGGCCGTCCTCGTGCTCGTCACGATCCCGGTCGGGATCGCGATGACGAGCCTGGGTTTCGCCTCGATCCGCGACGCCCTCTACGTCACCCACAAGAGCCTCGGGGTCGTGATCCTCGTGCTCGTGACGTTGCGCCTGGTGTGGCGGCTCCTGCGCTCGGCTCCCGCCCTCCCCGAAGCGGTGTCGGTAGGGGAGCGCCGCGCGGCGCGCGTCGGCCACGCGCTGCTCTACGGCCTCCTGTTGGCGATGGCCGTCACCGGGTACGCGCGTACCGCTGGGGGCGGCTTTCCCGTGGAGATTCTCGATGCGCTCGGGCTCGGACCCTTCGTCCCGGAAACGGAATCGGCCGACACCCTCTCCGTGGTGCACGCCTTCGGGGCCTGGCTCACGGTCGCGCTGATCGCCGGCCACGTGGCGATGGTCGTGCGCACTCATCTCTGGGGAGGGGCGCGAGTACTTCGGCGGATGTGGCCTCCGATTGGCGGGGGCACCGGAGAGCAGGACGCGTAGCAAGTACAAACCTTCAAAGGAGCAATGATGATCAAACTGATCATGTGTCTACGTCGCCGTGAGGGGATGAGCCGTGACGATTTCACGGACTACTGGCAAAACAGCCACGGCCCGTTCTTCATGGAGAATGCATCCGTCATGAGGGCCAGGCGGTACGTCCAGTCTCAAACGCTGGATAGTCCACTCAATGCCGGAATGCGCGAGTCGAGAGGTCTGGCAGAAGAGTTCGACGGTGTGGCTGAAGTCTGGTTCGAAAGCGAAGAGGACCTGATGGCCGCCATGGGTTCGGCAGGTATGGCAGAGCTGGGTCCCAAGCTCGTGGCAGACGAAAACAACTTCATCGATCACTCGAGATCGTGTGCCTTCATCGTGAAGGAGGTCGAGTTCTAGCGAGGCTCCCTCGTAGGTGAGCCGCGAACAATCCGGACGGCCCGGGTGTCTGCTGATTGTCCCGTCCCCCTCTCGCGCGAACTCGTATGTCCCGCATCCCCCACCTTCGCGCGGTCGCTCTGGCCTCGACCGCGCTCGCCCTCTGGGCTGCGCCGTTCGCTGGAGGCGTTCGCGCGCAGGAGTCGGAGGGGGACGCCGGCACGGTTGTCGGTCGCCCGGCACCCGTCGCGGTGCTCATGCGCTCGAACGGCGACGCGGAGGTCGACATCGACGGGCGTCTCGATGAGGCGGTCTGGGCCGAGGCGCCGGCCCTGACGGGCTTCACGCAGGGCGAACCCGTCGAAGGTATTCCCGCCGAACACGACACCGACGTCCGCATCGTCTTCACCGAAGACGCCATCCTCGTCGCGGCTCGGATGTGGGACGCCCGCCCGGAGGAGATCGGCACACAGCTCTACCGCCGCGACGGCTTCGGCGCCGCCGACTGGATCATGGTCGGGTTCGACACCGACCTCGATCGGCGCACGGGCTACGTCTTCCAGCTCAGCGCCGCCGGTGTGCAGGGCGACGAGTATCTCTTCGACGATCTCGAGTCCGATCGGGCGTGGAACGCCGTCTGGATCTCTGCCGTACAGCGCGACGAACAGGGGTGGACGGCGGAGCTGCGGATCCCCCTCTCGCAGCTTCGCTACGAGGCGGCGCCGGGGGCACAATCGTGGGGCGTGAACATTGCTCGGCGCAGGATCGCGAACAACGAGACCTCCTACTACTCGCTGAGATCGCGCACGCAGGCAGGGGTCGTGAGCCAGTTCGGCCAGCTCGACGGCGTCGTCCTCGAGCGTCCGGTGCGTCGCATCGAAGCGCGACCCTACATCCTCTCGAGCCTCGAGCGGGCCCCCGCGGAGGCCGGGAATCCCTTCTTCGATGGGTCGGCGGGAGGGGCGCGCGTCGGGACGGACCTGCGCTTCGGCATCGGGAGTGCCTTCACCCTCGACGCCACCCTGAATCCGGACTTCGGCCAGGTCGAGTCCGATCCCGCCCAGATCAACCTCTCGGCCTTCGAACTCTTCTTTCCCGAACAACGCCCGTTCTTCGTGCAGGACGCGAATCTACTGGGCTTCGAGCTCTCTGGTCGCAACAACTCGCTCTTCTATTCGAGGCGGATCGGTCGGCGGCCTTCGGGGGGATCGCTGGCGGGAGCGGACTTCGAGGACGAGCCCACGAACGCCACGATCCTCGGTGCGGCCAAGCTCACGGGGCGGACCTCGGGCGGACTCTCCGTGGGCGCCCTCTTCGCGGCCACCGCCGATGAACGCGGGGAGGCGTTCTTCGCCGACGACCAGAGCTTCGAGAGCTACCCGGTCGAACCTGCGGCCCAGCACGGCGTCGTGCGGGTGCAGCAGGACTTCAATGGGGGGGCATCTCAGGTCAATGCGATCGTGACTGGGATGCGCCGGGGCCTTCCGGGAGACGGCTCCTTCGATCGACTCCCCTCGAGTGCCTTCAGCGGCGGGGCCGCCTTCGAGCACCAGTGGAACGACCGGACCTGGGCGCTTATCGGGCGGGTCGCGGGAAGCAACGTGCGAGGCGACTCGACGGCGATGATTCGCCTCCAGCGGGCGAGCAACCACTTCTGGCAACGGCCCGATGCGACGCGAGAGGAGATGGACTCCACGGCCACGTCGATGAGCGGTGCCGAGTGGCGACTCCAGCTCGACAAGCGTCGGGGACAGCATTGGACGGGGGGGATCTGGGCCGGGCAGGTGACCCACGGCTTCGAAATCAACGACCTCGGGTTCTCGCGAAACCGTGAGCGGCTCGACCTCGGCGCCCGAATCCAGTACCGCGAGATCCAACCGGTAGGGCCCATCCAGGAGTACGGCTTCAACCTGTGGAACTTCCACAACTGGAGCCACGAGGCGCTCGACGATGCGGGCTCGATCGACTCGTGGCGCCGAGCGTACACGAATGGCCGCGTCAACTTCGGAGCCAACGCCACCTTTCTGAATCAGTGGGGGGTGGAGCTCGAGTCCCGCTGGGTCGGGACCCGGTACTCCCGTTCCGAGACGCGGGGCGGTCCCGTCATGGTCGACCCTGGCGAGCTCGCGTACCAGCTGCGCTTCAACAGCGACCGACGCAAGTCGATCAACGTCGAAGGGGGAATGGAATACGTCAGGGGTGACCAGGATTCGGGGAACCGCTTGTCCCTCAACGCGGGTCTGGAGCTTCGACCGACGCCGGCCGTCGAGATCCAGTTGAACCCCTCGTGGACTCAGGAGCGCGACGCGGCGCAGTACGTGACCCAGACGGGCACCCTCCCCTTCGAGCCGACCTTCGGGCGCCGCTATCTGTTCGGCGAACTCGAGCGCCGCACGCTCGCGATGGAGACGCGCGTCGACGTCACCTTCAGCCCGACGCTCACCTTCCAGCTCTTCGCGCAGCCCTTCATCTCGACCGGCGACTACCTGCAGTACCGGCAGCTGGCCGCTCCGGGGAGCTTCGCCTTCGTCGATTTCGAGCCTGGACTCGCGACCGCGGGGCCCGAGGGCCAGATCGGATGCCTCGGGGGCTCGGTTTGCCGTACGGGAGATGGCCGGCAGCACTTCGACCTCGATTTCGACGGCGTGACCGACTGGTCGATCGCCGATCAGGACTTCAACTTCCGCTCGCTGCTGGGCAATGCCGTCCTCCGGTGGGAGTACCGCCCCGGTTCGACGATCTTCTTCGTCTGGCAGCGTCAGCAGCAGCTCGAGGTCAACATCGGTGACTTCGACGTCGGCCGGGACCTCGACGCCCTTTTCGCGGCCCCCGCCCAGAACGTCTTCATCATCAAGTTCGACCTCTGGCTGGGGCTCTGACCTCTGTCGTATCACGCTTGGTTGCGACGATCGCGGCGCTCACGCGCACGATCAGCTACCCCGACAGCCGGACGGCAAGGCCCACTTGCAGTTGCGCGATGGCGCCGTAGTCTCGCGCGCCTTCGGTCGGGAGCCCGGCAAAGGTCTCGACGATCAGCCGAGCCATCGGCTCCAGCCGCTCCCGGAGTTCCCGGCCGTACGAGATCTGCAGATGGATGCCAAAGCCCGTTCCGGGCGCGCTGGACGCTTCGATGAGCCTCAGGTAGCTGGCCCCAGCGCCGAATCGGAGGCGCCCCGCCAGCGACGCCGGCACGGACCACGTCAGCCCTCCCCGGACCCTCACGAAGTCGTGCGATCGTGTCCGGCGCGCCGAGCCGCAGGGCGGCATCTCACAGGGCGGCGTGCGAACGATGTACTCGACGCGGTCCGCGGCCTGGTCGACCGAGATCCACGGCGACACGGAGGGCGTCTCGTCCAGGGTGATGGCTAGACCGAAGCCGCTCGGCCAATCGAAACTGCTGCCTCCGCCGTGGGTGAGGCCCCAGCCGGCATCGACGAGTTGCGCGCGAAGCTCCGAGCGCACATCGCTACTTCGCAGCCTATCCTACAGCACTACTCCGTTGCCGGAAAGAGTGCCGCGAGCGTGGATCCGAGGGCGGTGCCGACCGCCTCGGCCCGGATCCGGGCCTCTCCGTAGAGCGAGATCCAGATGCCGAGGTGCCACGCTGGTCCTGAGCCCTCGAGTTCGACGAATGCCAGACCGTCGCCGTAGTCCGGGATGGTCGTGGCGAAGTGGCGAGGTGCGCGGTTCAGGAGAACGGCGCCTGCGAGGTCGAGCCCCCCGAGACGAAGCGTGACGGGGGCGTCGGCCGCGAGGCGGTCGGCGTCGGGCACGGCGAGACCGGCGTCGCCGAACAGCCGGTCCCACACTTCTTCACGTGTGCCCGACACCTCGTGGCGGCGCCAAACGTTCTCGCGCGGGGCACCCCAGTGATGCTCCACGTAGTGCTTCAGATTCATCAGGAAGTAGGTCCAGCCGCCGTCGACGCCGTCGTAGTAGTCGTCCCACGACGCTTCGGGGCCGAACCCGGACTGCACCAGTCGCACGACGGTCCCGCCCTCGGCGGGCTCGAGATGGAAGTCGACCGTCATGCGTCGACCACTTCCGTGATCCTCCACCCACCCCAACCGTCGGTGTTCGTCGAAGGCCGCCAGAGGCGCCTCGCCCTCCATTCCCGGTCCGAACGAAAGCCAGATACGGCCCGCGTCTTCGGTGCCGGTCCCCGGTGTGATCCGCGCATCGAGGGTGAACCAGCGGGCCATCTCCTTGCCGTCCGAGATGGCCTTCCAGACGGTCTCGATCGGTGCGTCGACCCGAATGGCCTTCTCGAGCGGAGGGCGGGTGTCGGTCGTGGGAGCGTCGGGCCTGGCCTGGGTCGTGTCGTCGGGAGTCATGGGCGTTCTACTCGTCGGTTGGAATCGTCAGTGGATGCGGAGTCGGCGCGTCGGGATGAACGCCGATCTGGAGGCGGTAGCTTCGCCCGGTGGCCGCTTCGGGGTCGTGGTGTCGAGCCACCAGGGTCGCGATGGCCTCGGTGAGTTCTTCGGCGAAGCGGTTCTGGGCGGCGGGTGAGCCGAAGCGCACCTCCGACACCAGCGACAGGGTGGCCAGTCGCTTTCCTGCCTCGTCGGCCTTCTGACGCAGATCGGCCACGGACTCGACCGTATGCATCGCCTGGGCGATGAGATGCAGGCTCGAGAAGCGGTCGGCGATCTCGGCGGCATTCGATGCCAATAGCCCCAGCGCCTCCGGAACGACCAGATAGCTCCGGGCCGTGGCGCGAACGATCCGCTCCGTGCAGTTGCCTTTGCGGCGGTCCTCGACGTGCTCCAGCACGCCGGCCTTCTCCAGCTCGCGCACATGGTAGGCCACGCGCTGCCGGGGCAGATCGAGGTCCCGCGCCACGGAGGCGGCCGAGCCCGGTTCGCGCAGTACGTGAAGGATCCGCGTACGCAGGGGATCGAGGACGGTCCGCGCGGCCTCGGGATCTCGGAGCAGGGCGACGTGATTCATGGACGCACGATGCTACCGACGTACTCAAGTGTCAAGACAAGCAAAGTTGTCGGTAACAGAGATGAGCGCCTTCGTGGCTCCGAGGTGTACGTCAGTTGCGTTTGGGATTCCGGGTCGGCCGGCGAGGGCCGGCGGGGTGTCTCCGGTCGGTCAGTCGGGAGTCACGGCCTCGGGCAAACGCCAACGTTGGACGTACTCCACGTCGAACTCGTCCCGATGTACCGCGAGAAGATCGCTGCCCTGGATATCCAGAAACGTAAGCGAATCGGGAACGCGGAGCCGTGCCTGGAGCCGGCCATCGAGGTCGAAGATCAGCCACCGCCGCTCACCTTCGGCGGGTGGCTGGAACTCTCGGACCCAGAGGCGGCCGTCGCGGTCGATGTAGAGCGCGTCGTATACCGGGAAGTATTCGGCGGAGGGGACGTCTGCATACCACCGGCGAAGCTCCGGCTCTCGCTCCCCCGAATCGGTGACGCGACGGTCGACCTCGGCGGCGATATCGGATTCGGTGACCGCGACACGATCGGCGGGCCAGGTGACGATGCGGCGCACCCGGCCGCGGCCGTCGTATTCCACCACCTGTGGCTCACCGCCGGAACCCATCCATACCGATGCACCTCCGGCGGCGACGATGAGGAGTGGTTCGAACAGCGGTCCCCCAACGAAGCCCTGTCCAGGGGGCCCGATGTGGCCCATGGGCTGGAACGGCACGACCACCGAGTCACGCCGCGAGCCGTGAAGGGACCAGAAGTCGACGCGCGCATAGACGGTATCGAACCCGACGTCCGGCACGCGGAACAGGGGGACGTGCGCGACGGCGACCGAGTCTCCCATCACGCCGGCGAGGCGGGGAGGATTGGGGGACCCCGGCCCAGCCTGGAACGTGCGGCCGAGTTGAAGGTCGTCGTCGACGACGGTGAATCGCTGCTGGATGAGGTCATAGACCAGGAGGGAGTCGCCGGAGAACTCGACGACGCGGTAGGGAAAGGTGTATTCCCCGGGCCCTTCGCCCTCGCCACCCTCGGCCGCGAGAAATCCCCCATCGGCGTCGTAGAGGCGTAACTCCTGGGTTCCCGCGTTGAGGATGACCAGGCGTCCGTCGTCGAGCCGCACCCCGTCTCGGGCTCGGAAGAACTGGTGCTCGGGGGCGCCCTCGAGGGACCCCATCTCGAGCAGGCGCTCCGACAGAACGCTCTCCCGGACGTCATCGGCCGACACATTCGTGACGATGGAGATGCCCGCGCTGTCGACCGTGGCCATGACGCCGGGCGCGGGTGCGTCGCACCCCGCGAGGATCGCAGCCGCACCGGTGACGAGCGTGAGGCCCCTCATTCTGGCTTGGTGAGGCCGACCACCACGACGCCGTTCACGTCCAACTCGTCCAGGCGGGCGACGAGCGCCCGATCCGAGGCAATGTCGAGGACGGCGATGGCGTCGGGGATCTCGACGATGCCGAGGTCGACTCCCTCGTTCGAGATGACCCGCCATTCGTTGCTGCGCGAGGGACCCGGGGCGTGCTGTCGCAACCAGACGTTGCCCTCGCGGTCGACCCGCAACTCGTCCCAGTAGGGCAGGGGGCCCTCATGCTGGTCGAGGCCCTCCTCGAGTTGGGCCAGGCTCTCGGCGATCCTCGCCTCCTCGACACCACGCTCCCGCAGCCCTTCTTCCACCACGGCCGCCGCGTATTCGCGCCACTGCGGGCTAACCTGCTTCGGGGGCTCGGCCCAGCGCGCGATCTGCCGCACGTCTCCGCGCTCGTCGAACCAGAGAACTTCCGTGCGATCGGCCCTCGCCCATGCGAATCCGTCGGGGGTGCCGCCGGCGCCCCCAAGGATCGGGGCGACTCCGGGTACGGCGCCTCGGGGGCCGCCATGCCACATCCGCATCGCGGGTAGCTGCGCCAACGTGTCGAGGACCTGCGAGCGGAGGTCCATCGCCAGAATTGGACGGGTCTCGAAGATCCACTCCGGACGCTGTTGCGCAGGGCCGCCGAAGGTCTCGCTGGGCACGAAGAGGAGACGTCCATCGGGCAGCATCGACGATGCCTCGAGTCGGCGGATGCCGTGGGCCGAGTGCGTGCCGAGCACCTCTCCCCTCGGCGAGAGCCGGGTCACACGCACGTTCCTGCTGTCGTGGACCACGATGGTATCGCCCTGGAGCACCAGGGCGTCGAAGCGCTGGTACTCCGCGGGGCCCTCGCCGCGACGCCCCCAACGGTCGAGCACGTCGCCGCCGGCTCCGATCCGGTAGATCACCGCCTCCTGGGTGTCGCCGATCAGGATGCCGCCGTCGTCCAGGAGCCGCCCCGCCTGCGTCCACTGGAAGAACGGGCCGTCTTCGCCCCATCCAATCGAAAGCAGCTCGTCGCCGGCGACCCATCCCGCCGGAGTCGACTCGAGGTTGGTCACCACGCGGATGCCGGTCGAATCGGTGACCACCACCGACGCTTCTGCGTCGTCACTCGTGCCCGCGCCGCCTCCGCAGGCGGCCAGGAATGCTGCCACCGCGAGCGCCGCCCACGGCGCCCGTATGGTTGGGCCGGTCCACCGGAGTCGCGCCGACTCCCGTCCGTCGCCGAGCGTTGCGTAGCGGATGTTCGGTTGGGGGGTCACGGGGGCGGTGGGTCTGCCGGGAGTGCGTCGATTCGGTAGACGCGTACCCGCTCGACCCCGAGGTCGTCGGCCCACACGCCGATGACCCGGTCCTGGGTGATCTGGAGGGGTGGATCAAAATACGGATGCGGTCCGCGCTGCACCCGCCCCGGGGGAAGCACGAGTCGGCGAAGGGGCCGTCCATCCGGGGCGAAGCAGGTCAGGTCGGTCTCGTCGCCCCAGCGCTCCGGATAGCGCTCGGCGCACACATGCCCATTCATGTCGACCGCGAGCGAACGGAGCAGCGGGATCGAGTCGGGAGGAGGCACCTGGTCGAAGCCGGCGCGCCAAAACGCCTCCACCTCGTCGCTGGCGGGGCCGAAGGTTTCCATCCAGCTTTCGACCCATCGCTCGACCCGCTCGTCGGTGGGAGCGAGCCGCGCGTCGTCGATCGCCAGCACCCGCAGCAGCCCAGTCTCCGGGTCGTGGACTTCGATCCGATTGTTCACGTCGGACGAGAGTACATAGAGGTGATCCCCTCCGGCGGCCACATCGGCCTCGCGCCCGAACGGCCGGAACCCACGCGTCTCGCGCCCGCGATCGCGGATGCGCGCCTCCTCCGATCCCGTGGCCGTTCCCAGCGAGCGGAACAGGGTGGCGGAAGGGGAGCCACCCGAGGCCCCGTGTGCTTCGAGCACCCCAAACTCGACAGCGGCGGCGTGGACTCCCAGGCTCGATGCGTCGGGCCCGTAAAACTGCCAGACGGCGCGGTCGCCGGAGGCGAGGGCCCCGACGAAGTACGGGGATACCGAGCCATCGACCTGCCGGGAGTCGAGGAAGCCTCCGTCGGGCGAGAAGCGGCTGAACCGACTCAGGGCCTGGTCGTAGGCCACCACGGAGCCACCCGAATCGACCGCGATCCGGCTAAGCCCCGCGAACTCCCCCGGCCCCTCTCCCCGACCGCCGCCCGATGCAATGTGGAGCCCGTCGGGACCGAAGAAGCGCAGCTCCTGAGAGCCCCCGTCGGCCACGACGAGACGTCCGTCGGGAAGGATGGACGCCGCTGAGACGTTCGACAGCTGGAACGCCTCAGGCCCCTCCGCGCTCCCGACCTCGGCCTCGAGCGTCACCGTGTGGGTGGGTGCATCGAGGGGCTGTGTCACGACCACTTCGATCCCGGCGGAGTCGGTCGCCACCAGGGTCGGTGCTCTCGATGCGTCGGGCACTGATCCTTCGGCACATCCGAGGCCGAGGGCGGCGATGATGAGGGCGGCGAGGGCAGTCCCGGTCTCGGCGCGGCGGCGCCTCTGGGATCGGCGTGGCTCGCGGGTTCGACGCATCGTGTGGCGGGCCCCTCGAGTATTCAACAGTTCGCCAGTGAGCGCGGCGCGTACTCGGCGGGGATGAGTGCCTGATTCCTGCGGCCCGTGCGCTTCATGTACTCGCGGGTGTAGAAGCGGATCGTGCGTCCCCGATTGTAGACCTCCACCGAATGAAAGTCGCTCGGCAGAAACGACGCGAGATAGCTCAATCCGCAGGGCACGGGAAACTCGTCGACGATGACGTTGGGTCGTACGAGCCGCGACCGTGAGACGATGCAGGTCAGCCCCATGTCGCTCCCCTGGCATGGCTCGAACAACACGTTGGCGTCGTTCTGCAGGAACAGTGCGGCGTCCGGGGCCAGCGACCGTTGGAGCCGACTCTCGTC
Organism: Longimicrobiales bacterium; assembly: GCA_028279425.1. Taxonomy (GTDB): domain Bacteria; phylum Gemmatimonadota; class Gemmatimonadetes; order Longimicrobiales; family Gaopeijiaceae; genus Gaopeijia. Next base: position 38,203 of record JANQNV010000323.1, read on the forward strand.
GTAGATCCGAGCCGGACCGAAGGCGAAGGCGTTACGTCGCTTGTCGATGCGCTCGACCATCTCCTGGATCCCCGCCATGAGCTCGTCGTCGGGCTCCAGAACGATGACGATCGGCTCGTCGCTCCCCGACGGTTCGACGGGCACGTACAGCGATTCGTAGCCCAGCTTCTCGGCGAGGATCAGATACTTGCCGGGCTTCACGCCGTCCACCCGAAAGCCGCCGCGTTCGTCGGCCGCGCGGGCCTGCCGGGCGCCGAACCGGACTTGCGCCCACGGGAGCCCTTCTCCGGTGCGTGCATCGAGGACGACGCCCGAGAGGGCCACCTCGTTTCGCCCCACCACGTCGACTCCTTCGATCTCGACGGGACTCGGATACAGGCGAATCGTAATCGGCTCGCCGTCCTCGACGACGGTGATGGGCACCAGCTGATCATCGTAGCCGAGCCGTGTCAGCCGCAGCACCCAAGCCCCGACCGGGATGTCGGCGAGGGCGAAGCGCCCCGCCGCATCGGTCGACGTCGAGCGGTCGATGCCGTCGAGCACGATCGAGGTCCCCTCGAGCGGCGCTTCGTTGACCGCATCGATCACCACCCCGCTCACGCCGGCCAGGACCGCCTCCGGCTCCTGTGCGAGCGCACCGGTCGGAGTGCCGAGTGCGGCGACGAAAGCGAGGGCGACCACGCCGCAGGCTCGCGGTCCGAGCCGGCCGCCCGAGGTCGACCCCGGTGTCTGCATCCTCATCGAGCCCCCCATCCAACCCCCTCAGCGAAGCCGAATCGAGGCGACCGAAGCGACATCGAAGTCGTCGAGGACGACGCCCCACACCCTGTCGTCGAAGAACCGGAACGCGCGGAACCGCGGCGGTAGCTCCACCGTCTGCGGGGCTCCGTCGGTCGGGAGGTGCAGCCAGTCCGAGCGGCCCTCGAGGCCACCGGCTTCGAGGTCGACCGGCTGCAGCCACACCTCGCCCGAGGGCGAGCACCGGAAGTCGACGTACGTGGGGATATAGGCCGCGAGCTGAGCAGGCGTTCCGCTGAGACCTTGCGCCATTTGTGCGACGAGTCGCGCGCTGTCGGCCGGTTCGAGCGTACCACCCACCCTCCCGGTCGCTTCGGCTTGGCTGAGGGGAAACACGGCGCGAGCGAACTGCTCGGGTGTGACGGTGGTCGAGTGCTGGCCGGGCACGTCGATGGGGGTGACCTCCGCACCCGACGCGTCGAACCCACGGAGCTGGTGCCGAACGCGATCGTAGACCCTCAAGTGGTCACCACACACGGCCCACAGTCGGCGCCAGAGCGGGATGCCGCCTTCGGTGGCTTCGAATTCCTCGAAGGGGTCGTCGAGGACGGCGCCGAGATCGAGAAGAAGGGTCGTCTGCCCCGACGCCGGGTCGAAGGCGAGCAGCTCGGCCTTCAGGATCCGCTCCACCATGTCGAAGAGGCCGGACCGCAGGGAGCCGGTCGAGTGAGGCACGACCAGGTGATCACCCCAGCGCGCCGTACGGATGATGGAGCTCACGAGGCTCATTCCGCCTTGCACGGTACCGGGCGGGATGCGGTCGCGGGGAAGGGCGACCTCGCTCCAGACCGAGTCCGCCCCGGCGATCCTTACGAAGCCGTGTCGTCGCGCGTCGAAGGCCCATGCGTCTCCGTCGCGCGCCGCCCCGACGAACCCGGCCGGGGCCTGGAATTCCTCTGGCCCGCCCCCCTGCGCGCCCCATACCTCCACCTCCGATCCCTCTGCGTCGAACCCGACGAAGTAGGGCGCGGTCGAGTTCATGGCCCACACCCGTCCTTCGTGGGTCACGTGGAGGTCGACCACCGTCGCCAGCGCCTCCGAGGTCGCGAGCACCTCGAGGGGGCCGGGGCCGACCGACGCCATCGATGACGTTGCAGCGTTACCGCTCGACGCAGCGTCGGGGCTGCGCTCGCCACACGACTGTGCCGATCCGACGCAGGCGATGGCCGCGAGCCAGGAACAGACATGCGTGGTCCGACGTAGCTTCGGGTGCATCACGACTCCTCGGACGGGTCAACCCGCGTGAGTCTAACCTACGTGGCGCGTCAGCCGCGAATACACCTCGTCGAAGAAGACGGAGACGACCTTCCGAATCGTCAGCGGATCCGCTCGTACACGGCGCGGGTCACCCGGGTGATGCGGCCCTCGGCGTCGAAGCGGATGTAGTCGTTGTCGATCCGATTGCCGTCGTCCGAGAGGGTGTTGATGATCACCTGCGAGACACGCCCGTTTCGCCGATTCGTGATCCGTGTCGTGCGCTCGTCGACCACCTCCACGGCGGTCTCGGAGTTCTCCTGACCCTCGACCGTTCGAAAGGCGCCGTCGAAGAGGGTCGTGTAGCCCCACTCGGAGCTGCGTCCCTGCGAATTCGTCGACGCGACGGTGATCTTCATGCCGCCGTCGCCCCACGGCTCGTAGGTCATGATGTTGCTGGACGGCGGGGGCGCGTCGGACTGGAGACGCCACTCGCCGAACCGCGATTCGCCCTGAGCTTCGGCTGCGGTCGGCGCGAGCGCGACGGTGGCCAGGACGGCGAAGGTGAAGGCCGCGATACGACGTGTCATGGCGAGGGCTCCTGGGGACTGCCGAGGTTGAATCTCTGAACGCGTCGGCCCGTCGAGGCTTCACCGACGTAGAGGTTGCCGCGCGAATCGATGCTCATGCCGTGGGGGCGCAGGAACTGCCCCAGCTGTCGTCCTCCCCGTCCGAACTCGCCCACGACCTCGAGGTCGGAGCGGCGCAGGATCCAGACCTTGTGGTTGGTGCCGTCGGCCAGGTAGAGCCACCGCTGCTCGGGGTCGTTGGAGAGCACGGGTACGAACGACGATCCCGAGGCCAGCGTCTCGGGGGCGATGTAGACTTCCCGAACGAAGGTGCCGTCCTGTTCGAATTCCTGGATGCGGTTGCCGCGTCGGTCGGCGACGTAGATGCGCCCGTCGGCCGACCCTGTGAGGCCGTGCACCGTAGCGAACTGCGGAGGGGGCCGCTCGGGCGTGCCTCGTCCGCTGAGCACGTCGTCGTCGGGAGCGTCTCCGTAGGCGCCCCAGTGGCGCAGGTATTGCCCCGTCTCCCCGTCGAACACCACCACACGGCGGTTGCGATAGCCGTCCGCCACGAACACCTCGTTGGTCGTCGGATCGACCCAGATGCCGGCGGGCCCGCCCAGATACTCGGTGCTGTTGCTCCCTTCGGTGACGTCGTAGTCGCCGATGGTCATCACGAGTTCCCCGTCGCGAGTGAACTTCTGCACCCGGTGATGTCGATAGGTGCCGACCCAGACGAAGTCGTTGTGGTCGACGAAGATGCCGTGGGGGTTCTGCGGGTAGACCGAGATGTCCTGCGACGGATCGCCCCAACCCTGGACCACATTCCCGTCGGCGTCGAACTCGATCACCGCGGGGGCAGGGCGACAGCACGAACCGATCGGGGGGTCCTGTACCGCCGACGTCTCTTCGGGCGTGAGCGTCTCCTCGAGGTGGGTCACCCAGACGTGGTCGCGCGAATCGACGAACACTCCGGTGACCGAGCCGATGATCCACAGGTCGGGCATCTCGTTGGGCCAACCGGGGTCGACGGCGAAGGTCGGTGCGTCGCTGGTGCCTCCGGCGACCGATGCGTCGGCGTCGAGCGCCGCATCCGATGTGCCGCTGTCGGCACCACAGCCTCCGAGGAGGATCACGGCGACCCATCCTGTCGCACGCCGTATCTGCCGTCGTCTCGCGGCCACTCCGCCTCCTCGCGTCGGTTCGAGTCCGAGCGGGCCAAGGTGGGAAGATGACCGCCGGCAGGCAATCCGGGGGTGCGCCGCCGGGCGCCAGGTCGTCAGCCGATCGCCTCCGAGCCGCGCTGCCCGGTGCGAATGCGAATACAGTCGTGCAGCTCGAGTACGAAGATCTTGCCGTCGCCGAGATCGCCGGTGTGGTCGGGGCCGGGGGTGCGGGCCGTCTCGACGATCGTCTCGATGACCCGTTCGACGAAGTCATCGTTCACGGCGATCTCGAACCTCACGCGCTTCAAGAGGTCGATCTCGACGTCGGCGCCGCGGTACTTCTCGTGGTATCCGCGTTCGGCGCCGCAGCCCAACGCATTCGTGACCGACATGCGGGTGATGTCGGCCAGAAGCAGGGCCTGCTTCACCAGAGGCAGCACCTCGGGCTTCACGTAGGCGATGATCAGTTTCATGTCGTGACTCCGGCGGTGGCTTTACTGCGTGGTGAAGAACTGGAATCCGGAATAGGCTTCCATGCCGTGCTCCCCGATGTCGAGGCCGAGGAGCTCCTCCTCCTTCGACACCCGGAGGCCGACGGTCGCGCGCAGCGCCCACAACCCGACCAATGCGGCGGGGAAGCAGAGTACGGCGGTCGCGATCACACCCTTGAACTGCGCCCCGAGGGTGGCCGCGTCCGAGAAGAAGGCGACCGCGAGGGTGCCCCAGATTCCGCACAGCAGATGCACGCTCACGGCCCCGACCGGATCGTCGAGATGGGCTCGGTCGAGCAGGATCACGCTCGCCACGACCAGAAGGCCTCCCACGAGTCCGATCGCGACGGCGTCGAACGCACTGAACACGTCGGCGCCGGCGGTGATCGATACGAGCCCGGCGAGCGCTCCGTTCAGCATCATCGAGAGGTCGGGTTTTCCCTGAATCACCCACGACGCCAAGGTCGCGCCGGCGATGCCTGCGGCGGCGCCCAGCATGGTCGTCATGAAGACCAGCGACACGCCGCCGAACCCGTAGTCGGCGAGTCCCTCACCGCCCGTGGGACTTGCCGAGAGTACCGAGCCTCCGTTGAAGCCGAACCAGCCGAACCAGAGCAGGAACATGCCGATCGTGGCGAGGGGCATCGAGTGGCCCATGATCGGACGGATCTGCAGTTCGCCCTCGCGCGTGCGCATGTACTTGCCGATCCGGGGTCCCAGGATGATTGCCCCAGCGAGCGCTCCCCAGCCGCCGACCGAGTGCACGATCGTGGACCCGGCGAAGTCGTAGAAGCCGGCGGCCTCGAGCGACCCTCCGCCCCACTTCCAGAAGCCGACCAGCGGGTAGATGATCGCGACGTAGAAGGTGGAGAAGACGAGGAAGGGTCCGATGCGGATGCGCTCGGCCACCGCACCCGACACGATCGTCGCGGCCGTTGCGGCGAACATCGCCTGGAAAACGAAGTCCGACCAATAGGTGTAGTCGGCGTACTCCGCGGTCATTCCGCCTTCGGGAGGGGCAACGCCGAAGAGGCTGAAGATGCCGCCGAGGCCCTCGAAAGGGAGCCACGCTCCCTCGGCTACGCCCGGATACATCAGCCCGAAGCCGATGATCGCGTACGTGAGCATCCCGATCGCCACGATCGCCACGTTCTTCGCCAGGATGTTGACCGTATTCTTCGCGCGCGTCAGCCCCGACTCGATGCAGGCGAAGCCGAGGTGCATCACGAACACCAGAGCCGAGGCGATGAGGATCCAAAGGTTGTTCAGGGCGAAGAGGACGGTCTCGCTGGTCACGAATCAGCCGCGGGTGGGAGGGTAAAGGGGGGCGGCGGCGCACGAAGGGCGGCAACCTACGGGTCGATCCCCGTCGAAGACAGCCCGGACGTTACGGAGGGGTGATGGATCCGAGACGAAACGGGCTTCCCACCGGCGGGGTGAGTGGGTAGCATCCGGTTTCGAGGTCGGTCGTGGCAGAAAATCGGTGAGGGGATCGTGAGCATCGAGAGGTTCGAGAGGGGGACTCGTTTCGTCGTCGCACCTGCACCCGAGGAGGTCGTGTGACGCTCCGGAGTCGCAACTGGCAGGCAGGTGCGGTGAGTGCCGAAGAGGTCGTCTCGCACATCGGGAGCGGTGAGCGCGTGTTCGTGCATGGGGCCTCGGCCACGCCGACCCCGCTGCTCGATGCGTTGGCGGCTCGCACCGACCTGGAGGGTGTGCAGCTCTACCACCTGCACCTCGACGGAAACGTCGCCTTCACCGATCCCGCGTGCGAAGGCCGCGTCTTTTCGAACTCACTCTTCACCGGTGTAGGGCTTCGCAGGCCCATCGCCGAGGGGCGCGCAGACTTCATTCCGGTATTCCTGAGCGACATTCCGCGCCTCTTCGAGAGCGGTCCCATCCCCCTCGACGTGGCTCTCCTGCAACTGGCCCCTCCCGACCGTCACGGCCACGCCTCGCTGGGGCCCTCGGTCGATGCGGCCCTCGCCGCTGCCCGGAGCGCCAAGCGGGTCCTTGCCGAGATCAACATCCAGATGCCCCGCACGACGGGGAATTCGGTCATTCCCTTCTCGAAGGTCGACGCGTGGATGCGAAGCGATCGTCCGCTCCCGGAGCTTCCGATCCGAGAGGAATCCGAGGTCGAGGCGCGGATCGGAGAGCTCGTCGCCGCCCTGGTCGAAGACGGCTCCACCCTTCAGATGGGCATAGGGGGGATCCCCGATGCAGCGCTGAGTCGCATGGGCGACAAGGCCGGCCTCGGCATCCACACCGAAATGTTCTCGGATCGGGTGATCGACCTGATCGAAGGCGGGGTGGTGACGAATGCCCACAAGGAGGTGCATCGTGGGCGCACGGTCACGAGCTTCGTGATGGGGTCGCGTCGCCTGTACGACTTCGTCGACGACAACCTGATGGTCGAGTTCTATCCCTGTGACCGCACCAACGACACGGCGTTGATCCGGAAGAACCCCAAGGTGGTGGCCATCAATTCGGCCATCGAGATCGATCTCACGGGGCAGGTCTGCGCCGACTCGATGGGGCATCGCATCTACTCGGGTATCGGCGGGCAGATGGACTTCATCCGGGGCGCCGCACTCTCGCCGGGCGGCAAGGGGATCATCGCGCTACCGAGTACGGCGGCGCGCGGCACCGTGTCGCGCATCACGCCCCAGCTCAAGCCAGGCGCGGGTGTGGTGACCACCCGTGGACACATCCAGTGGGTCGTGACCGAGTACGGAGCGGTGGATCTCCATGGAATGCCGCTCCGGCAGCGTGCCGAGGCGCTGATCTCCATCGCGCACCCGGATTTCCGCGCCGAGCTGGGGCGCGAATTCCGCGAGGTGCGACATGTGGCGATGAGTCCCGCCTAGGAGCGGCTCGCCCCATTATTCGGACAGGCTCCTAGCTCAGGCTCTTCGTGAGGGTGTCGACCGTCAGCGAATAGCTGCGCATGCCCGAGAGCGCATCGTAGACGATGAGCCGCGCGCCCCTGTAGCCGAGGCGTTCCGGACTCGCCTCGCTGAACTCCATCAGGCGCTCCGCCAGCGCTCGCTGGGTCCCCGCGGGCACTCCAGCGTCTGCCTCTTCTTCGAACAGGGCATTGATGGGGATGCTCTGTGGCCGGGACTCCAGCATCGCCATGGTCACGATGCCGACGAGTGCATTGTGCGGGAAGTTGAAGAGCAGCCCGAGGGGGGAATACCCGTCCCGCCCGGGTTCGAGTGCCGACCACTCCGCCATGAGGGCCGAGCCGTGCGACTCGAGCATCGCGCGGGTTTCGGCATGCATCGATGCGTACCCTTCCAGAACCGCGGGACACCGCGCACGAAACACCCAGGGATCGGCCGAGAGCGCGAGCAGGAGGGCGCTGCACACCGCGGTCCGCGACGCGTCTTCGGGCGTCCCCTCGACATAGGCCCGCATCAGCGTGTGGGCCGTATGGAGCAACCACGGGTAGTCGCCGGCGTTGTCGGCCCGCATCCGCGACACGTCGCGCTCGTACATGACCCAAAACCCCCATCGGAGGTGCGCGCTCAACACGGCGGCGCTGGCGCGGGCGAAGGTCAGCTGGTGCGCCGTGTCGAGCCGGCCGATGCGTTCGATGATGCGATCGTACGCCTGCTCTTCGGGGTGGAACTGCGACAGGGCGTAGATGACGAGGGTTTCGGCGTCGCGTACGAAGACGTGTCCACTACCGCGTTCCCCTTGGAGGGTGGCGAGCAGCTCGGTGACCCGACGCAGATGTGCGTCGGGATCGGCCGTGTCCCACGCGCGCATGGCCGCGAGCGACAACAGGTGCACGAAGTAGTAGTCGAGCAGGATCGCGAGCGTGACCCGATCGTCGGTCGGACGCGTTTGGGCATCCTCGAAGAAGCCGATCAACAGTGCGGGGACGATGTCGTCGGTGAAGACGTGCTTCGTGTGGTCCCACGAGTGCAGGACCCGGAAGCCGTCCTGCCAGGTTCGGGCGTCGAGCCGGCGAACCAGGGCGGCCAAGGGGCCCTTGCGGCCCTCGACGGCGTGCGTGGCCATGACGTGCCGGAGGCGCCGAAGCCGGTCCGGTGTGGCGGCCGACTCCATGAGGGAGTCGAGCAGCGTCGCGCGTGCCTCTCCGCCCAGGATGCGCTCGAGGCGATCGGTCAGCTCGTGGACATCGGCGGCGGGATCGGGCGCGGACACGGGTGATCGAGGCTCACATCGTCAGGGGGGGAGGTGGGCGCCAATGTCGAGCGCGGGATCGCGGTTGGCAATCGGCTCGTCGCCGCGCTACCGCCCCATGACCGAGAGGTAGGCCTGCCAGGGCCCGACGGCGCCTCGGTACTGCTTCGCCATCACGCGTGCGATCTGGGCGATGTGGCCGAGATCGTGCGCGACCCAGGTGGCGAGCAGTTGGGCGAGCGTGACCGTCCCGAGCTCCGGGTGGGTACCCGTGCGGAGCAGATCGCTCGGGTCCAGATCGAGCGACCGGAGCCGCTCGAGGTTTCGAGCGCGCACCTCGGCGAACCGGTCGAGGAGTTCGCCGAGCGATGCGTCCTGTCGCTCGCGCAGGTGTCGAAAGCGATCGAAGGGCTCGAAGCGGCGGTCGTCGCCGCTTCGAAGGACGATCTCGACACGAACCATCCAATCGTCTTCTTCGCCGTCGATCAGATGCCCGAGCACGTTGAAGGGGCTCCAAGTGTCGGGCCCCTCGTCGCCCCGCACCCACGCTGAGGGCAGACCCTGCAGCCACATGCGAAGCAGGCGCGGCGTGCGTTCGAGAACGGCGACGGCGTGTGCGAGATCGAAATCCATGGGTGCCCCTAGAACTTCTCGCGGCGGAGCACCGCCACGTCGTCGATGTAGACGATCCCGGCGTAGTGTTCGAAGTAGGTGTCGGCGACTTGTTCGGCGATCGCCTCGGCCATCTCGAGACTCCCGACGATCACTTCGATCTTCACCAACGAGAATGCGTTTACCAGCGAGGGCCGGTTCTTGACCCCGTGGCTCCCCTTCCCGCTGCCTTCGAAGACCGTGTAGCCCTTGGCGCCCGCGGCCTCCACGATCCTCTCGATTTCACGTTCGTTCAGCTTCTCGACCACGATCGAGACCTTCTTGGCCATGTAGGTCATGGCGTCCTCCACGGTGTTGAGTACGGCGTCAGGTGTTGAAGACCAGCTGGGCGAGCGACAGGTACAGGGGAATCCCTACCCCGATGGCGATGGGCGTGCCAATCGCGGTGGAAGCTCCGATGTAGGCGGACGGATTCGCGCTGGGGATCCCGGCGCGCAACGTCGGCGGGCCGGAGATGTCGGAGTTGGAGGCCGCGATCACCGCGAGCAGGACCACCCCGCCGGGACTGAAGCCCGTGGCCAGGTGCAGGAGGTAGCCGGCGCCGAAGGCGAGGAGGCCGTGCAGAAGCGGCGCGATCAACGCGTAGATCGCATACCAGTGCGCGACCCCGCGCAACTCCGACAGCCGCTGCCAGGCCTCGATGCCGAGTACGAGCATGAGAATCGAGAGGAGACCGCGGAACAGCGGATCGTAGAAGGTCTCGAACACCGGCTCGGGATGCGTCACCAGGCCGAGCACGATGCCCAGGAGCATGGCCGAGATGGCCGAGCCGCGCAGGCTGTCGGCGATGATGTCTCCGTACCCGACCTTCTCCTTGCCCTTCCCCTCGGCGCGCTGACGGTGAACGCCCGCGAGAACGATCGCGAGGATCAGCGCTGGGATGTCCATGAAGGGGTACAGAGCGGGCACCCACGCCTCGAAGGCGACGCCCTCCTGTTCGAGTACGACGAGGGCCGCGGCCAGCGTCGAGGCGCTGACGGCTCCAAAGAGCCCCGCAGTGGCGATCCCGTCTTCCATGCGTACTCCCGGCAATCGGGGCAGGGTGAACCGGCCGATGAGCACGATCAAGCATCCGACCATCGCGGCGGCCAGGACCGGCAAGAGGATCGAGGCAAGTTCGGCCTCCCGGATCTCCATGCCTGCTTCCAGCCCGATCCGCATCAGCAGCATGAAGACGACGAACTTGTAGATCGCATCGGGAACCTGGAGTCGTGAGCCGAGCGCCGCCACGAGCATGCCGCCGAGCAGGAAGGCCAGCGTCGGAGACTGGATCTGGCCGGCGAAGGTCGAGAGGAGGTTGTCGAGGAGGGTCATGGGCTGCGCGGGGAGGGTGAAAGGACCCACGAAGCTAGCGGAGCGCCGTCAATAGAAAAATGACAAACTTCGGAACGATTTAATGCATCATGTAGAACGTTCGGGTCGCCCCTTGCGACCGAGGCTCGGGTGCCGGATATCAAGCACCATGAGCGTCTTCGCGAAACCCGCCCTCGGGCTGGCGGTGGTCCTGGCCTTCTTCGTGGTCGTAGAACTCGCACTCGGTGTGGTGGGAGTGGTGCCGGTGAGGGACCGCTCGGACCCCTATGTCGGCTTCGCGGGCTATGCGCCGCTGTTCGTGCCCGCGACCTCGGCGAACGGCGTGCCGGTCTACCGCACGGCGGCCGCCAAGGCGAACTGGTTCAACCCCCAGGAGTTCACGAGGAAGAAGGCCGCGGGGGCCACGCGGGTCTTCTGCCTGGGTGGGTCGACCACCTACGGGCGTCCGTACGAGGATCCCACGTCGTTTTGCGGCTGGCTTCGAGCCCTGCTCCCGGTGGCCGATCCGAGTCGCCAATGGGAGGTGGTCAATGCGGGGGGGATCAGCTACGCCAGCTACCGCATCGTGCGGTTGATGGAAGAACTCGTCGACTACGAGCCCGACCTGTTCATCGTCTACACGGGGCACAACGAGTTCCTGGAGCGACGCACCTACGGCCGGTTGTTGGATACGCCCGAGCTTCTGCGCGATCTGGGCTCCCTCGCGTCGGGGCTGCGCCTCTATGCCGTGCTCTCCGACGCGATCTACCCCGAGCGCGACATGCTCGACGAGGAGCTCGATGTCGTTCTGGATCAGTCGGTCGGGCCCGACGACTATCGGCGCGACGATGTGATGCAGGATGCCGTCCTCACCCACCTCGGCGTCAGCCTTCGCACGATCGAACGGCTCGGCCGGGAGGCGGGGGGCCGAGTCCTGTTCGTGACACCCGCCTCCAACGTTCGCGACTTCTCGCCGTTCAAGTCGCAATCGAGCGTCGACCTCGTTCCAGACGAGCGCGCCCGCATCGAGACGCTCAAGGCTGCCATCGACGAACGGGCGAACGCAGGGGACCACGCCCAGGCACTCGCCCGTGCCGACGAGGGCCTCGCCGTCGACGGACGCGACGCCGACTTGTGGTTTGCGCGCGGGCGCGCCTTGCTCGAGCTCGCCGACGTGGGGGCCGCCCGAGAGGCACTCCTCACGGCTCGTGACGAGGACATCGCACCGCTGCGGGCTTTGTCTCCGGTTGCCCGCCTCGTGGTCGAGGTCGCCGAGGAGAGTTCGGCCGGTCTGGTGGACTTCGCGACCATCCTGCAACGTGCTTCGCCCGACGGAATCCCGGGCGACGAGCACTTCCTCGACCACGTCCACCCCACCATCGCTGCACACCGACTCCTGGCTCTGGCGATCATCGACGAGGTCGTCGAGATGGGTGTTGCGACGAGGGCGGCCAGCTGGAACGAGTCGGCCGTCGCCGAGGTTACCCGTGGGGTCGAAGGCGGGCTCGACGAAGCGGCACACGCGCGGGCCCTCGCCAACGTCGCTCGGGTCTTGAGCTGGGCGGGCAAGCAGGATGAGGCGAGAGGAGTCGCGGAACGGGCCACCTCACTGGCTCGGGACCCCCACACCCTCTTCCAGATGGTGACCGTGCTCATGGCCGACGGCCGCCTCGATGAGGCGGCGCCCTATGCCGCAGAGGCGGCCCGCCTCCTGCCCAACGCCGCTGACGTACGGAAGATGAACGGGATCATCCTTGCCGAGACCGGTCGGAATGCTGAGGCGATCCGCGAGCTCGAGGCGGCGTCCGAACTCGGTCCCGGCACCGCCGACACCCACTACCACCTGGCCGTCGCATTGGCGGCCGACGGGCATACGGATCGTGCCCTGGCCGCCTATCGGCGATCGATCGACCTCGAACCGCGCAATGCCGATGCGCTCAACAACGTCGGGACGCTGCTCGCCCAGCGGGGAGACTACCGTGGGGCGCTGGAGTGGTTCGAGCGCGCTGTCGAGGTCGACCCCTCGCACCCCCATGCTCCGCGAAACCTCGCCCGGGCGAAAAGCCTCCTGGAGGGCGGGTAGCCCGCCAGGCTCGCCTTGCTCAGGAGCCGGCCGATGCAGTGAGGTCACACGGGACGGCGTTCCATGGCGTCGCCTCTTCGTCGGCCTCCACGAACTCGCCGGTCTCCACCCGTACGACCAGAAACGCCTCGAACGTCCGCCCATCGGGGCTTCGCTGTAGCGTGGCGGTGACGTGTCGCTCGAGGGCTCCGTCGGAGGGGGACCCCTCGAAGGTGGCGCGGCCGTGCGTGAAGCGGGGGCCGGTGAACCGGGTGCAGGTGGGGTCTACCCCCAGGCGGGCGCGATGGGCCTCGACGTCGCGTTGCCACTCGCTCCAGAGGGCCACGGTGTCGTACACCTCGGTCCAGCGCTCGACCCCGACGAGGCGGGCGCTGAGGGGCGGGGGCTCGTCGGTTTCCTTGGGTACGAAGAGGTAGGCGAACTGGTGGTTCCTCACCCACTCGCCGTAGGTGCCGTCCTTCGAGATGTGGAACCCCGGGCGCGCACTGCGGAGGTCGCCGACCAGCATACCGAGCTGGAGGTCGTCGGCGACGGCGGCGAAGGCTGGATCGGTGATGCGTAGCTCGGGGGCGGGGCCGCAGCCGGTGAGGAGGGCGCCAGCTACGCCGACCCGACCGAGCCGGAAGACCGGGGCCCAACGGCCCGACCTGGTTGGACGGCAATGCATGCCTTGGCGGCCTATCTGCCGGCCTGCCGGATTCCGTAGACGCGCACGTACTCGACGTCGTAGTCGTCCCGTTCCACGACGAAGACGGTGTCGTCGCGAACGGCCATCGGAGTCATGCGAGGCGGGAGGTGCACTCGACGGATGGGGGCTCCCGTCGTGTCGACCACGACCCAGCGACTTCCCTGTCCGTCGGCGCCGGGAGCGAGATCATGTATCCACGCTTGCCCAGAGGGATCGGCGACGACTCCGGCCGTCTCCGGGAGCACGTCCGGTACCGGACGCCCAGCGAGGTCACGCCGGCCGCGCGCGCGGTCTTCTGGGGCTGCCCCTGCGAGAGCCCGTTCGATCTCAGCGTCCCGGGCGGCGTCCGTGACCGGGCGCCCACCCGGGCGCCAACGGACGGCACGCAATTCGCCGGTGCCCAGGTGCTGCAGGGTGACCCCGGCGTGTCGAGCCGTCTGTACCCAAAGCCACGGCCCTGCGGCCGCATAGTGGGTGGATAGATCGAACAGTGACGGCCGCATCGACATCCCCTCGCCCATCGTCCGCATTGCGCCCGTGGCACCGCCGGCAAGACCGAGGCTGTCGAGTTGCTCCCCTGCGGTATCGTATACGAATCGATGTTCGTCCAGCTGCCCGACCTCGCCATCTCCGACGCCGCCGTAGCGGGAGTCGACCACAACCAGTCGATGGGGTCCGGATACCGCTCGCATACGCGCCCCTCGCAGCTCGGGGGTGAGCCGGATGGTGGTCAAGAAGCCGTCTTCGATCGAAAACAGTGACGCGCGTCGCAGGTAGTCGTCCCAGGCGACCACCGTGTCCTCGGACAACGACCACGCCGCCGAGAGCTGCTGGAATTCGCCCGGCCCGCGACCCGGGCCGCCGAGGGTGGTGACGAGCCCACCGTCGGCGTCGAAGACCCGTACCTCGTTGGAGCCGGCGTTGGTCGCCACAAGCCGCCCCCCCGCCGTCACATCGACGTGCCACACCCGGAACAAGCTGTGAGAGGGCTCATCGCCTTCGCCGATCGACAGGGTCGGGGTAGCGGCCGTCGTCCAGATCGGCAGCCCCTCGAGGTCGATCGCGGTTGGGGAGTCCTGGGCGCTCGACGTGACCGGGCACCCCACCAGCGCGATCATCACCAGGACGAGCGTCGAGCATCTCATGGTGCGGCCTCCAGTTGGAATCGGACCACGTACGGCACGTCGAAGTCGTCGATCGCCACGCCCCAGGCCTGGTTTCCCGACACGGCATCCAGTCGGACGAACGCAGGGGTCGTGACCGAACCCCTGAGCCTACCGTCAGCGCCGAAGACGTCCCACACGATGGGGGCGGTCGGCAGATTCGACAGCCCGCGAAAGAGTGCCCCTCCCTCGACGGTCGCGAAGTCGGGTCCGTCGGCCCGGGCCACCCAGATGTCCCCTGCGGGACCCGCGAGGATCGCACGAATGGGCGGTACGAAGGGGGGATACGGGAGTCGTCCCCGGACGTCGAGTCGCTCGCCGAGCCGTTCTGCCTGTTCCCGACGTCGGTCCGGAGACAGTCCGGTCATCGTGTCGATGACACTGATTGCTGCGTCCCGAATGGCGGCGATGGCCTCGGCATCGACGGGGATACGCTCGATAGTGCGACGGACGATCCGCTCGAGTCCGTCGGGGCCCATGACCTGCACCTCGTAGTCCCGCGGCGAGGCGATGTACCATCGCCCGCTGCCATCGAAGGGGGTTTCCGCCATGAAGCGGGTGAAGTGGCCCGAGTCCGCCGTTGACGTTCCCGACTCCGTGCCGTAGACGGAATGGGCGACGCGAGAGTACACGCGGGGACCCAGCTCGGCGGTGCCCCAGTCGTAGCGATGGACCGTATGGACCCGATCCCGCGCCTCTCCGAACTCGAGGACCCGCGGCTCGTGCGGGGGTGTGTAGTTGGCTAACCACGAGGCGCCGTCGTGCGCCGTCGGTTGCAGGGTATGGCCGTCGGGCTGCCGCATCGTCAGGCTGGTGACGAAGTCGCCACCCGTCGTGAATCGAACGACCTTACCGACCCCTTGCCAGTCGATCAGCAGGACCGTGTCGCCCACGACGCGCATGGCGTTCAGCCAGTTCAATTCGGCCGGCCCCTCACCGCGCGCTCCGAATTCCCGGAGGAAGCGTCCGTCCGGGTCGAACACACGCGCGCTCACGGAGCCTCCATTGGCCACCACGATGTCTCCGCGCGGCGTCGGCAACACCTTGATCACGTCGGTGAGCAACTCCGGGCCCTCCGTATCGAGGGCTCCGATGCGGAGTTCCTCGGTCAACGTGAAGGCGGTATCGGGTGCGACTTCGTTTTCCACGATCGTGATTCCCGCGCTGTCACGTACGCTCATGGCGGCAGGTGCCGGGTCGTTCCCCGGTGCGCACGCAGCGGCGAGGAGCAGCGCGCCTGCCCAGGCGTAGTGACGGCGTTCCGCCCTCGGCCTTCTCACCCCGGTCTCCGGATCGTCGCGCGGATGACGACCGAGGTGTCGAGTTTGCCGCGGGCCGCCCCGGCGATGGCATCCCCGCGAGCAGCGGCCAGGCCGCCGAGGTCGAGAGCGCCCGGCATCGCCATGGACCCGAGCCATCGCCCCTCGGGGTCGAACACGTCGACCGAATCCGACGGCGTCGACAGCTCGCCGTTCAGATGCGCGAGCACGTGGCCGTCGGGAAGCACGAAGAGCGCGGTGAGGATCCGGGGTTTCAGGTCGATGGCCGAGTCCAGGTCGCGGCGGGCGGCGTCGACCACCGCCTGCTCCTCGGGCGTGAACGCGCGGGCTCGGTGGCTGGTTTCGATGATGCGGAGCGTGTCTCCTGCGGGCGAGCGCTGGACCAGCCGGAGCTCGTCGCTCTCCGCCTCCCAGATCGATCCGTCGGGGCCGAGCGCCCAGAGTTGGCGCGGGAGGAACGAGCCGAGGGCGGTCTTCGCTTCCTGCGGGAGCGTCACGAACACGACCCCCTCCGGCACGGGCCCCCGGTCGGGCCACGGGAGCGCGGCCGCCGTGTCGACCGACAGCCCTGCGGTGTCACGTCGAATGAACCAGGTGGTGCGGTCGCGCACGGTGTGATCGAGGAAGGTACCCCGCCCATCGAACCACATTGGGAACACGAATCGACTGATGGCCCGACCGCGCGTGGTTTGCACGGTCTTCACGAAGGCTCCGGCCGAGTCGAACACCGTGTAGCGACCGTCGAAGGCGTTCGACACCCACAGCCGATCCTGACCGTCCCACCCCATCGACACCGGTGAGCTCAGTTCACCGGGACCCTCCCCGGGACCGCCGAGGGTGCGAATGAATGCGCCGTCCGGGGCGAAGACCCGCACATCGCTCGACATCGCGTCCATCACGAAGAGCCGGCCGGTCGGGCCGAGGCCGACACCCAGGAGGCCACCGAACATCTCGGCTTCGGGCACGTCCACCCCGCCCAGGCGATGGGTTTCGACCATCGACCACGCCTCGCCCTCGTCCCACAGCGGCGTAGGCCCGTTCCGCACGACGGGTATGCCGTTGACCGTGTCGATCGGTGTCGAAGCCACAGGCGGGATGGAGTCACCCGCGCATCCAACGAGCAGCGTCACCGCACAGACGAGACTCGCATGCGCGGACCTATTGCACCTCCTCATCCTCCCCTCCCACTCGAAAGACCCCGATCGCCTGCCGATCGAGTTCGTCGTGCATCGCGGCGAGCACGAGTGACCCTCGGATGTCCAGGATCTGGACCGGTGTCGGGAACTCGATCCGCTTCATTCGCCCATCTTCCGCCCGCACGATGGTGAAACCCCGTGTGGGTTGTGTGCCCACCTCGTAGTCCTCGAGCCACACGTTGCCCCGGTCGTCGCCGATGATGTCGCGGAATTGGGGCATCGGTCGTGCGGGGTCGAGCTCGATGCGGGCCATGCTCCGCTCCACGATGCCGGCTAGTGCGGTTTCGCCCAAACCTGGGTTCACTCGTCGTAGGTCGGCGGCCGACCACGCCCTGAATCGCTCGAGATCAGCGGATCCGGCGACACGCTCCACCCTTGCCCAGCGCACGATCTGACGGAGCGTGCCGTCATCGTTCAACCAGCGCAGCTCGGGCTCGTCTCCCCACGCCGTTACCCACCGCCCCGCGGCCGCCGTAGCCCATCCGAATGGGAGGAAGGGGTGGTAGGTCGGACCAGGGAGAGACTGCGCGAGCCTGGATCGCGCGGTGGTGTCGGCCGTAAGTGTGGCCGGATCGAGGTGGACGAGCGCCTGCATCGTCCAGGGACCTTGAGGCCTGGATCGGAAGGAAGAGGTCGACATCATCAACCGGCCCTTCGCGTCGACGCCGCGCAGTCGGAGGGCACCTCCGAGGTCGGGGCGGCCCAGGACGGACACCGACCGCACCACCCCCTCGCGCGACAGCAAGGTGAGTCGACTGTTCCCGTCGTCGTCGAGCCAGACCGTGGTCGAATCGGCCGCACTCAGACCGATCGGGCGGCGCACCTCCGAGGGGCCCTGGCCGTTCCGGAGCACAACGCGGAAGTCGCGGTGGGGCTCGACGGCAATGACTTCGCGGCTTCCGTCGTCGGCGACGAAGGCCGTCCCATCCGGGAGCAGGGTGCCGAAGTCCACGCTGGTAAACCCGTACTCCCCCTCCCCGAAGCCGTGGCTCCGAAGCAACTCGACAGGTTCGAGTGGAGCGTCCGCCAGTCGGCCCGCCAGGGTGATGACTCGCACGCCCGCGCTGTCGGACACGACGGCTCCCTCCGCCTCGGGCCGTTCGGCGGCGTCCCCGCAGGCCGCGAGTAGCAGGCCGATCGCGAGGGCGGCATAGCAGGCTCTCATCGGGTGACCTGCCGTTGGAAGCCCAGCCCGACTCCGATCGTGAGCACGCGATCGCCGAGAATCCCCGACGTCGTCTGCGCCCGAAGCGAAACGAGGGCTGCGTTCCACAACCCGATCGGTCGAGCGAGATCGAGGGCGAGGTGGAGGCTCGTCCCGGTGTCCTCGTAGCCCTCCGCCCACGCACCGCCGATTCCGGCGCGCAGCCCCACGGTGTGGGACACGCGCAGGCCGATCTCGGGGGCGAGCATGAGCATCGAGGGAACCCGCTGCGGTGGGGGACCGACCCCACCACCGCGGGCTTCGTCGACGATGAAGACGTTGCGAGGCGAGCCGTGACGAAGTTCGTAGGCGCCTCGTACCCCCAGACTGATTCGGGCGAGTTCGGGGCCGCGGAGGGCGGCCTCGACGCGAAGCCCGTTCCGACTGTCGATCTCGCCTCCGACGGCCCTGGTCATCCCTCCGCCCAGTTCGACCGCCGCACCGCTCCACTGGGCGGCGGCGGGAGACGACGCCATCGCGGCGACGAGGGCCCCGGTCAGCGAGGCAGATACAACGGCTCGGAGATGCATGATGGGCTACCACGTGGCCGGAACGATGCGGCTCGAGCCGCGGCCCCACGGATCGACCGCGCGCTCGTGGCTACATTGGGTCACGTCGCAGTGTTTCCGCCAGTGGTGGGTCGAATGGCGCCGCTCAGCGAGGGTGCACCACGAGGCCCAGCAGTAGGCCCGTGTTGCGGCGCCCTATGTCGTCACCGGGATCGTCACCCAGCAGTTCCTGATGGTGGATCATCGTGCGCACCGAAACCGAGGACGATGCGCGCAGGTCCAGGCCGACGACGGCGGATACGCTGAAGCGTTGTTCGGTGGCCTCCGACCCGCCTCCGCCCCACGACGTGATCCCGAACATACCCTGCGCGAAGAGCACCTCACCCCCGTCCGGGTTCCCGCGAACCGTCGCGCCCACGTCGAACGAGGCCGCGCTCGGCCGACACGACGTTACGTTGCAGGCCACCGCCCGCCGACCGAGATAGCGAAGGGCAATGGCCGACCGGTCCTTCAGGCCGATATCGAGGCCGGCCGTGTACGCGAGCGTGCTCCCGCTGCCGGTGACGGCGCCTCCGGCGGCGCCGTACAACCCGAACCAACCGTCCTGCTGCGCGGCCACGGGGCGGACCGTCACGCCGCATACCACGCCGGCGAGGGCGAGGGCGAGGGCGAGGGCGAGGGCGAGGGCGCCCATCGCGACGTCCCGGACCATCACACCACCATGGCGGCGATCTCGTCGGCGCAGTCCTGCGCCGTCCTTCCGCCTGTGTGGACGACCCGCGTATGGGGGCGATCGAGGGGCACGAGGTTCCAGCGGCCCAGGTACTCCTCGAGGCCCTCCACACTGTTCAGTTTGCGCATCTCGCTGCGGGAGGGCGCGGTGACCCGCTGCCTGAGTTCGTCGACGGGGCAGTCCAGATACACCGGCAGGAACTCGGCCCCCTGTACGATGACGTCCCGCTCCAGCGCCTCCACATGGAGGTCGTCGTCGGGAGACGAGTAGCAGTTCGTGAAGACGACGACTCCCGTGCCTTCGGCGGCCTTCGCGGCGAGAGCCGTGCGGCGAAGGCGATGGGTGAGCGCCCAGAACTCCTCGGTCCCGAAGTCGAAGAGCGCCTTCGCGACGTCGATCGTCAGGTGGTTGTGGAAGTTCAGGACTCCGTGCCCCTGTTGGAGCAGGCGCGCGATGGTGTACTTCCCCGAGGCGGGCGGGCCGTGAAGAAAGACGAGCTTCATGGCGCTTACGCTACTCGGCGTCGGGATCCATGTCCAACTCCAGCAGGATATCGTCGACGACCCTCTCGGCCCTCCGCTGCCGGGTCTCGGCCCGCTTCGCCCGCTCGATGGCGTATGCCAGGGAGCGACGCCTTCCTGGCGTGAATCGACTCCACGCCTCGAAGGCCACAGGGCTCGAGGCCAGTGCCTGGCTCAGCTCCGGTGGGACTTCGACGTGGGTCGGATCCGGGTCGCGGGCCAGTACGAGCGTCAGCCGATCGCCCGCCATGATCCCTGCGTCGCGCAGCCATCCGACCCCGAAGCGGAGGTAGAGCGATCCGTCGTGGCGCCGATGGAGCTTGCGCGTGAATGCGTGCCCGTTGAGCTCACCCACCACCCGTTCGCTGCCGCTCAAGCCGAGCGCTTCGACCAGGTCGTCCGGCACGGGTACGTAGTGCATCATGTAGCCAGCGGACACGCCCCGATCGATGCGTAGCTCCGTTCGGGCGAGCCGTGCATCCGAGGTAGGAGGGGATTCCTCGGGATCCCCCGCGATTCGTCGCACGTAGGCGGCTGGAAACCCCAGGCTCTCCGCCAGTCTCGACAGTGCGAGGGCGTAGGCATGACGCGGCTCCACCCCGCACGACTCCCTGGGAAGCACATAACACGTCGAATCGATCGTACGGCCGGAGTCGAGCATCCTGACCTCCACCGCGCGCGGCTCGTAGTCGCGCACGCTGGGCGCCGAATACAGCTCCGTGCACTCGGCCTCCGTCAGCTCCATCACCACGCCGTAGACGGTGTCCGACGGGCTCGCGAGTACCGTGGCCCGTTCACCGATCCAGATCCGGTGGCCGTCGAGGGCGGCGTGTCCGAGCAGTCGCGGATCGACCCCCGCCCTTTCCAGCACCCTCGGGTCCATGAAGAGCCCGTAGAAGAAGACGAGGGGCATGGCCTAGTCCGACGTCCCGAACGCTTCCGCACACCACCGGGTGATGCGTGCGATGAGGGCGCGCTGTTGGGCGGGCTCCTCGAAGGTGTGGTTGGCCTTCGGGAAGAAGTCGACCTCCACTTCGGGGGCCTTGGCGAGGTCGGGGAGCGCCTCCTCGAACTGAGCGCGGTGGTTGTAGTTCTCCTCGAGGCCAGCCGAGTAGAGGAACAGCAGGCGGGTGCCCCGATCCACGAGCGGAGCCAGCTGCGACGCGAGGTCATCACGAGTCAGCATCGTTCGCACACCGGCCGCCACCTCGGTGGGCTCGCGGTCGTCGGCCGGGGCGGCCTCGCCACCCGTCACCATGCGCACGAGCGACTCCATCCGTCGATTCCGGCCGGTGAGGGTGTTCGTCCAGCTCTCCAGGTTGAGCAGTCGGCCGCCGATATCGACCGCCTTGAACTGCCATGTGCGGAGGTCGGCAACGAGGTCGATGGCCACGAGCCCCGACACGTCGTCGCGACGGCCGGCCGTCGCGAGCGCGTCGCGCGCTCCGGAGCACAGGCCGAGCGTCACGAGGCGGCCGATGCCCTGGGCTTCCCGCGCGTAGGTAGCCGCGGCGTCGATGTCGCGGCGCACGATCTGCTCGAGCGGGAGGGCGTCACGAGGCGGCTCCGAGTCGCCGATGCCCGAAAGATCGAATCGCAGGGAGGGCACCCCGATCGTGGCCAGCGCCCGCGCGAGCCGTACATGGAGGCGCCAGATCCCGGTGTGCGGCACGAGGCCCGAGTTGAGGATGATCACCGCCGGTACGTCGATCGAGTTGGCGGGATCCCGCGCCTCGGTCCACACTCCCACGAGCGTGCGATGGGGGCCGAACACGACCGCCTTCTCACGCATCATGAGGTGCGGCACCAGTCGACGATGGCCTGGATCGAGGCGGTCGGCACAGGGAGACGACCGACATCGGCCTCCCCCGACCACCAGTGGTCGGAGTCCTCGCTCGCCACATGGTGGAACTGCGCGGATCGGGAGGCCAGATCGGCGGCCAGAGGGCCGCACGGGTCCGCGGCCGAGCGAGAGCACGCCAGCAGGGTGCGCGGCGGAACGGCCCACGACGTTGGGCTGCCCGCCGCCCAGCCTTCGGGGAAACACGCGACCAGCTCCGACGAGCCGAGCTCGGCCAGGAACCCCGAGCGATCGACCACGGGATCCCATAACACGAGGCGATCGGCCCGGCATGCGGCGGCGGCTTCGGCCGCGAGGTCAGCGCCGAGTCGCAGCCCGATCAGTCCAACCGAGCGCAACCCGGCCATGTCGCGGAGTTCGTCGACGGCTTCTTCCACTCCGCCGAGCCAATCGCTCCATCGTGCTTCGTCGAGGTCCAACGCCGAGTTGCCGGTGCCGAGATGATCGTATCGGAATGCGTGCACCCCCGCTCCGGCCAGTCGCTTGGCGAGCAGGCGAGAAGTGCGATGGGTGAAGTAGTACTCTCGACCGAGTGTACTACACACCACGAAGCCGCGTCGACCGGCACCGGCGGCAGGCGGCTCGTAGATGCCGAACAGGGTGCGTCGCGACGACCCGAAATAGAGTGGCATCATCGGGTCAGCCCCCGCTGCGATCGAGTTGCTCTGCCAGCTGTCCCAGCGTCTGGAAGAACATCGCTCGAGGATCGATCTCGTGTCCGGACTCGCGGCGGATCGCGGCGGCCGCCTTCAGTCCCAACAGCGAGTGGCCTCCGAGCTCGTAGAAGTTGTCGCCGCGCCCGATCCCGTCGAGCTCCAGAAGCGCGCTCCACACGCGGGCGATCAGGAGTTCATGGGGCGTCTGCGGTGGCTCCGGTGACGCCGCCGCCCGCGTCGCAGCGGAGAGGGGGTCGGGGAGAGCCGCGCGATCGACCTTGCCGTTGGGCGTGAGCGGGAAGGCGTCGAGTTCCACCACGAAACCAGGCACCATGTAGTCGGGGACCCGTGCACGGAGAAAGCGCCGGATCTCACTTGCCGTCACGTACGCCGCCGGCTCAAGCACGACGTAGGCCACGAGGCGCGCGTCGAGCGTGCCCGTGCCCCGCCCGACGACCACGGACTGCTGGATCGCGTCGTGTTCGCCGAGCACGGTTTCGATTTCGCCGAGCTCGATCCGGAACCCGCGAATCTTCACCTGCCGGTCGGTGCGCTCGAGATACTCGAGTTCGAGGTCGGCGCCCAGTCGAACGCGGTCGCCGGTGCGATACAGCCGCGCCCCGGGCGTCGTAGCGAACGGGTCGGGCACGAAGCGTTCTGCGGTGAGCGCGGGCCGGCCGCGATAACCGCGAGCGACGCCCTCGCCACCGATGCACAACTCTCCCGGCACCCCGAGAGGGAGGGGCTGCATGCGGTCGTCGAGCACGTACAACGTCGTGTTGGCGATCGGACTCCCGATTCGAATCGCATCCGCGTCGGGCGGCACGCGCCAGCAGCTCGACCAGACCGTCGTTTCGGTCGGTCCGTACATGTTCCACACTTCCGCGCACTCCGCAGCCATCCGGCGCGCCAGTGGGCGCGGCAGAACGTCGCCTCCGACCCAGCTGCGGAGGCGGCCGTCGCCCACCCAACCCGCGTCGAACAGCATCTGCCAGGTCGCGGGCGTGGCCTGCATCAGCGTGACGTCGCCCCGCTCGAGGTGTGCCCGAAGCCGCTCGCCGGACGCCACGTCGTCTTCGCTGGCGATGCGCACGTGCGCACCCACGGTGAGGGGGCCCAGCAGCTCGAGCAGGGAGATGTCGAAGGCGAGCGTCGTAACGGCCAGCACGGTGTCGCCGCCGGCCAGCCCGGGCCGCTCGACCATTCCAGCCAGGAAGTTCGAGAGGTTGGCGTGCGTCACCTCCACGCCCTTGGGCCGACCGGTCGAGCCCGACGTGTAGATCACGTAGGCGAGCTGTGCCGGGTCGAGGGTGGTCGGCGGCGGCGTGGCCGGCCGGTCGGCCACTTCGTCGGCCTCGCGATCCAGGCAGACGGTTCGCACGCCGGCGGGTGCGAACGAGGTCGCCAGGTCGGTGGTGGTCAGGAGCAACGCTGCGCCGGCGTCGTCGACGGTGAAGGTGGAGCGCTGGATCGGGAAGTCGGGGTCGAGCGGGAGAAATGCGGCGCCGGCCTTGAGCGTCGCGAGCACCGCGATCACGGAATCCACGGAGCGGGGCAGGCGCAGCGCCACCAGGTCGCCGGGTTCGACCCCGAGGTCGACGAGGTGGTGGGCGAGTCGATTCGCGCGCTCGTCGAGCTCGGCGTACGTGAGCGTGGTTGCCGCGTCGGAGACCGCCGGGGTGTCGGGTGTTCGACCCGCCTGCACCCCGACGCGGTGGTGCGTCGACGCGCCGTCGACGGGGAGGAACGTCTCGTTCCAGTCCACCACGAGTTCGCGGACCTCGTCGCCCTCCATGAGCGGGAGGGCACCGATCGCCTGGTCCGGGTCTCGGGCCGCCGCCGCGAGCAGCACCTCGAAGTGGTGGTGCATGCGAGCGATGGTGGATGGGTCGAAGAGATCGGCCGCGTACTCCCACAGCCCTTCGAGCCCGTCTCCACCCTCACGGAGGTACAGCGACAGGTCGAACTTCGAGGTCTCTTGATCCAGCGTCGCCTCCGACACCTCGAGCCCCTCCAGCCGGAGCGGTTCGGGCGGGGCGTCCTCGAGCGAGAAGAGTACCTGAACGATGGGATTGCGGCTCAGGTCGCGAGGGGGTTGGAGTTCCTCCACGAGCTTCTCGAAGGGGAGATCCTGTTGACCATGCGCCTCCAGCGTTCGCTCGCGGACCTCCCGCAGCAGATCGCGAAACGAGCGATCCATGCGGCAGTCGCTCCGGATCGCCAGCGTATTGACGAACATGCCCACGATCGGCTCGAGATCGGTGCGCGTACGCCCGGCGAAAGGCGTCGCCACAACGACATCGGATTGGCTGGAGTACCGGGCGAGGAGCACGTGGAAGGCCGCCATCAACGCTGTGTAGAGGGTGGTGCCCTCTCCGCGCGCGACGGCCCGAAGGCGCTCGACGAGCTCACCCCCGAGCGCAGTGCGGACGACGCCTCCGCGGAACGTCTGGATGGCCGGTCGCGGTCGGTCGGTTGGAAGGTCGAGGGGGGGCGCCCCGTCGAGGGTGCGCCGCCAATACGCCACATGCGTGTCGAGTCGGTCGCCCGTGAGCCGCTCCCGCTGCCACGCGGCGACGTCGCCGTACCGCAAGGGCAACACGGGCAACGAGATCGACTCTCCGGCCACCTGCGCGTCGTAGAGCCGACCGAGTTCGCGGCGCAATACGCCCATCGACCATCCGTCCGAGATGCTGTGGTGCATCGCGAGGAGCAGTACGTGGTTCCCTTCTCCGAGCCGGACGAGTCGTGCGCGGAAGAGGGGTCCCGAGGCCAGCTCGAACGGTTTCCACGCCTCGCCGGCGAGGCGGGCGTGCAACGCCTCTTCGGGCAGGTGGGTGCCGTCGATCACGGCCCAGTCGAGGGGGCGGTCATCGACGACCTGGACCGGCTCGCCATCGCGCTGCGGGTACGCGGTGCGCAGCACTGCATGGCGTCTGCCGAGGTGACCGAGGGCGGTGTGCAGGGCTTCGCTCGACAGCGGGCCGCGGATCCGGAACGCCTCGGCCAGGTTGTACACCGACGAACGGCCGTCCATCTGGTCGAGGATCCAGAGGCGCTCCTGCGCGAACGACAGGGCGACCGGCGCGTCGTCGGTCAGCTTCGGGATCTCATCGCTCCCCGGGGAGTCGCGCTTCGGCCCGTCGCCGGGTCCCGTGGCGTCGTCGCCCTCCGTCAGAGCCGCCGCGAGTGTCCGGATCGTGCGGGCCCGGAGGAGCAGCGAGAGCGGTGCCGGCCGGCGCAACGCTCGCTCGAGCGCAGCGAAGATGCGGGTGGCCTGGAGAGAGGTGCCGCCGAGCTCGAAGAGGTCGGCGTCGAGATCCACGTCGGTGAGCCCGAGCACGTCGCGCCAGATGGCCTCGATGACCGACATCGGGTCGGAGTGCGCGTCCGTCCGCGCGACCGCGGTGGCGCCGGTGGGGAGGGGGCGGGTGGCCGCGTGGCGGGGGGGCCTTGCCGGTAGATCGCCGAACACCTCACCCAGTCGAGCGTCGGCGTGAGCATCGAGCAGGGCCTCCACCGCAGCTGCCAGATCGGCGAGAACGTCGGTGGCCTCGGTGAACGACTCGTCGTGCACGAGGACGAGGTCGATCCCTGCTTCGAGCGACAGCAGTCCGAGCACCAGCGGATACGCGCCGTCGAACGACGCGCCTGCGGGATGCATCGTGTAGGTTGGTCGTGGGGCGATGGCGCTCGAAGCCTCCTGGTTGGGCACGACGAGCAGGTCGAACAGGGACTCGGAGGAGGGCAGCGGGGCGACACCACGAATGGTCGCTGGAGAGACATGTTCGAAGCGCTGCATCGCGACCTGGCGCGACCGCAGGTCCCGAACCCAGTCGCCCGTGGTCTGCTCCGGGTCGACGAGGGTGCGCAGTGGAACGTTGCCGACGAAGGATCCGACGGTGTGTTCGATCCCCTCGACCTGGGGCGGGCGACCGGAGACCGCGAGTCCCCACGCCACATCGGACGACCCGGTCCGGCGCGCCAGCGTGACGGCCACGGCGCCGAGGAGAACGGTGTTTCCCGTCGTCTTCCACTCCGCGGCTCGTTGGTCGAGAGCCGTCCGTCGCGCGGCCGGAAGCCGGTGCCGGGTAGTGACCCGCCGACCGGACCCGCGCCGGAGGGGCGGCGCCGTGAGCCGCGAAGCACGGCTGAACCCACGGAGTTGTCGGCGCCAGAAGTCTTCCGCCTCGGCCTCGCTCTGGCGCCTGAGCCACCCCATGTAGTCGCGCACACGGCCGGCGGGAGGGAGCTCCGGGGCTCGTCCCTCCGACCATGCCGCGTACAGGGCGTCGACGTCGGTGAAAATCACCTCGTGGCTCCAGCGGTCCACGATCAGGTGGTGGGCGTTCCACACGAAGTGATGTGCCTGCTCGTCGGTGCGAACCAACGTGCACCGCAGGAGTGGAGCCCGGGAAAGCGTATGGGGCCGTCGGGCGTCGGCGGCGATCAGCGCGTCGAGTCGGCGGCCCCGCATCTCGGGTGAGTCCGACGTGAGATCGACGTATTCGAACGGGAGTTCGACCTTGGAGCGCACCACCTGGAGAGGGTGGGGGACGCCGTCCCACACGATGGCCGTTCGCAACGCGGGGTGGCGGTCGACTACGGCACGCCAGGACCGTTCGAAGAGGTGGCGGTCGAGCGGTCCATGCACGTCGTAGCGGAACTGGTTGTCGAGCAGGGTCTCGCCGGGCGTCGCCGTCGCGTGGACCAACATGAGGTCCTGCATCGGCGTGAGCGGGTAGACGTCGTCGACGTTCTCGAGGCCCACGGCTACCCCGCGTCCAGATCGGAGAGCAGGTCCGCGAGCCGGTCCATTCCCTCGTCGTCGAGGCCGGCGAGTTCGAAGGCCGATTCCGCGCCGTTCGCGGCGACGGTCGGGATCGCTTCGGCCAGCGCATCGGCGAAGCGAGCGATGGAGTCCGGCCGGTGCAGAGCCGCGGAGTACTCGATGGCGAGGGTGGCTCGGCCCGCCTCGATCCAGGCGTTGATCTCGAGTACGTAGGGCCGGGGCGCTCGCGCGCTTCGGGCCGCGCCGACCATCCGGCCGCTCCCCACGAAGGGGGCTCCGGTGGGGATCAGTCCCTCACTCGACCCCAGATAGTTGAACGCCACTTCGGGTTCAGGGCGTGTACGCATCACATCGCGTACCGTGGGCTCGGGGTGGAGATACCTCAGGAGTCCGTACGAAGCTCTGCGTAGCGCCGAACCGGGGACCCCGTCTCGCACGGCGGCCAGGGCGGCTTCGGGCGTAGCACGCTTCAGCTCGAGGTGGACCGGCACGATCTGCGTAAACCACCCGATGGTGCGCGACAGGTCGATCTCGGATCCGAGTGTGTCGCGTCCATGCCCCTCCAGGTCGAGGAGGAGGTGGGGTCGGCCGGCCCACCGCTCCCACGCCATGAGGAGTCCCGCGAGGAGTTGATCCTGAACCGAGGGGCCGCCCGACCGGCGGGCCGTCTCGAGGATGCCGTCGGTGACGTCACTGGGGAGCCGAACGAATACGCGGCGCGACGTCGCGACCACGTTGTCGGCAGTCGAGGCGGGGAGGTCGCACCCGACTCCGTTCGCCCCGTCGGGAAGCGGGGCCCGCCACATCGGGGCGAGATCGGCGACGTCGGCCCCGCGTGCGGCGTCGCGGAGCGCCTTCGACCATTCCTGCACCGACATGGTTCGGCCAGGCAGGGCGGGCGGGGTACCTGCAGCGGCCCGCTCGAGAAGGGTGGCGAGGTCGTCGAAGAGGATGCCCCAGCTGACGGCGTCGATCACGAGGTGGTGCGCCACGAGGAGCAACTGTTGGACTCCGTCGCCCGCCTCGAACAACACCGCACGAAACAACCTTCCCTTCTCGATGTCCAGCGAGGCATGCACGTCGTCGGCGACCGCCTCGATGCGGTCCTCGCACTCGTCGGGTGACACGCCGCTCAGGTCGACCACGTGGAGGGGGGCCGAGCTGCCCACCTCGTCGAAGACGGGGCTCCATCCGTCGTCGGTGGACTCGAAGCGCTGTCGAAGGGCGTCGTGGTGTTCGACGAGCGTCGCCACGGCGCGCTCGACGACCAGGCGATCGACCTTCTGGCGCAGCTGCACGACGTACGCCTGGTTCCAGTGGTGGGGCTCGTGGCCGAATCGCTCGAAGAACCAGGCTTGGATCGGGGTCAGGTGGCCCTCGCCCACGACCGCCTCCCGCCGATCGGGACCGGCGGTCTCGGCCGCGGCGATCTGGGCGATGGTGGGACCGGCGAAGAAGCTGGCGGGCGTCACACTCACCCCCGCGCGCATCGCTCGTGAAATCGCGCGAATGCTCAGGAGCGAGTCGCCCCCGATTGCGAAGAAGTCGTCGTGAATCCCGATGTCGTCGTGCCCCAGGACACCCCTCCACACCTCGAGGAGGGCGCGCTCGGCGTCGGTGCGGGGTGGGTCCGCGGGTGGGCGGGTCGGGGCCGACGCGGGATCACCCGTCGGCATCGGGACCGAGCGATCCAGCTTCCCGGCGGGTGTGCGGGGCAGCCGCTCGACCCGGACGAAGCGTGACGGAATCATGTGGCGCGGGAGTCGGGCCGCGAGAAAGCCGTCGAGGTCGTCGGGCGTCGCCTCGTTCGAGATGGGAAGCACCACGGCCACCAACTGGCCCGACCGCTCATCGCTCGTGTCCAGGCCGACCATTGCTTCGGCCACCTCGGGGTGGGCTTGAAGCGCCAATTCGACCTCCGCGGGTTCGACACGGTACCCCCGGATCTTGATCTGGTCGTCGGCGCGGCCGAGGAATTCCAGTCGACCATCGGCCCGTCGGCGTGCGCGGTCGCCCGTACGATACACCCGTGCTCCGTCGAGCCAGGGGTCGGCGAGGAAGCGTTCGTTGGTCAGGTCGGGGCGGCCCAGGTAGCCGAGCGCCACCCCCGGCCCTCCAACCACGATTTCACCCACCTCGCCAGGGGGCACCGGCTCGAAGTGGGAGTCGACGAGGTAGACCCGCGAGCCGGCCACGGGTCGCCCGATCGTGACGGGTTCGTTCGGTCGGGTCGAGAGGTCGGCCACCGTGGCCCACACCGTGGCTTCGCTCGGGCCATACTCGTTGTGAAGCTCCACCCTCGGCAGCCGGGCCCGGTGGAGCGCCACCACGTCGACGGGACACGCCTCGCCGGCCACGACGACGCGCCGAAGGCTCGCGAGCCGGGTCGGCACCACGGCCTCGAGCAGTTCGCGGTGGAGGGAAGGAACCAGAAGTGTGTCGGTCACCCCCGCCGTTTCGATCCAACGCGCGAGTCCGGCGATGTCTTGCTCGGCTCCCGCGTCGGGCAGCACGAGAGTACCTCCGCTGCACAGGGTGCCGTACACGCCGGCCACCGAGCTGTCGACGGCGAGAGAGGAGAGCAGAAGGAAGACCGTCGGTGCATCGCCGTAGTAGTCGAGCCGCGCCGCCGTGGACCAGGCCAGCTGATCCCGGCTCACCATCACGCCCTTCGGCACGCCGGTCGATCCGGAGGTGTGGATGACATAGGCGAGGCCCTCGACCTGGGCGCCGGAGCCGTCGGCGGCGGCGGCGTCCATCTCGTGGATCTCCGGCACCGGCCATTCGGCAATCAGGTCGCGATACCCATCGAGTACGAGCACGGCGTCGAGAGCCGTGGCCAACTGGGTGAGTCGGCCCACCGGAGCCGTAGGGTCGAGAGGCGCGTAGGCGCATCCGGCCTTCAGAACGCCGAGCATCGCGGCGATGGCATCGGGCGAGCGGCCCCCGACCAGGCCAACGGTCGATCCGCGCGGGAGGCGAAGCGCGCGCAGCCGGTCGGCGAGGGCTTCGGCCGCCTCATCCAGGGCGCGATAGCTGAGGCGATGCGACGTCGTCCGGATCGCGAGTGCGTCCGGGGACGCGCGGACCTCGGCCTCGAACAGTTCGACCACGTCGAGCACGGGCCGCTCCAGAGGTGGCCCTGCCGAGTATTCGGCCTCGACATCGGTTGGGGAGGCCAACGGAACGAGCCCGATCTCGGAGAGGGCTCCGCTCCGGGAGGTGAACGCCGCGAGCAGGGCTCGAACTCCCTCAAGCAGTGCGATCGCCCGGGACTCGCTGAAGAGCGCGGGATCGTAGACCAACTGCAGGTGCAGTCGCTCGCCGGGGTAGGCCAGCAGCGCCAGGGGAAGGTCGCTGGGCCCGGACATCTGCACGGCCTCGAGCTGGATCGAGCGGTCCGGCCGCGGCGCACCGACGCCGTCGGGGAAGCTCTCGAAGACCACGAGACTCCGGATCAGCTCTTCGCCCTCGCGCCCACGCCAGCGCTGGATGTCGGCCACACTGGGCCCGCTGTGGGCGCGCGCGTCGGTCAGATCGTCTTGCAGGTCGCGCAGCCAGCTTCCGACCTCGGCGGCTCCGTCGAGGCGCACACGCACCGGCACCGTGCTGAGGTAGAGACCCACCGAACGCTCCACCCCCGGCAACGTGTGGGGGCGATCCGACAGCGTCATTCCCAGGCTGACGTCGGCGCGCTGTTCGTGTCGGGCCAGGAGACCCGCCCACGCACCGATGACGAGCGTGTTCCCCGTCACGCGGTGTCGCGCCGCCGCGCCGCGCAGCGCATCGCTTTCATCGACGCTGAGCCACAGGTCGGCGGTCGCTCTCCGGGTCGACGTCGCCGATCCGTCGGGGCCGGGCAGAGCCGTGGGAGCTCGGACGCCGTCGAGCGCCTTCACCCAGAAGTCCCGGACCTCGTCGGATGCGCGACCCTGCGTCCAGGCCACGAAGCGGGCGTACGACGAAGGCGCCGGCCCCTCGACCACGGGCTGCCCGCCTCTCGCGGCCTCGTAGTCGTCGAGCACCTCGTCGAGCACCAGCTGGGCCGACCAGCCGTCCATCACGGCGTGATGTACGCTCCAGAGCACTTCATGGGTCTCGTCGGCAAGCCGGACCAACGTGAAGCGCATCATCGGAGCCCGCCCGATCGCGATGCCCAGACGTCGATCGTGGTCGGCGAGCGCCCGACGGCGCTCCGTGCGTTCGGACTCGGAGAGCCCGCTCCAATCCAGGATCTCGAAGGCGATCTCCACCTTCGACATCACGACCTGGATCGGCCGCTCCCGGCCTTTCCACGCGAAGAGCGTTCGGAACGCCTCGTGTCGACGGGCGGCTGCCTGCCACGCGCGGCGAAATGGCTCGATGAGCAGCGGCCCCTCGATGCGCGCCACCGTCTGCCCGTGATACAGGCCCGAGCTGGGCGTCCGCAACCCGTGGTAGAGCATGCCCTCCTGGAGGGGCGTCAGTGGGAAGGCCGCTTCGACCCGCGTCCCCGTTGCCGAACCGTCTTTCGGTTGGTCCTTCGCCATCAACTGCCGAACTCCGCGTCCAACTCGGCGAGTTCCGCGGCGCTGACGCTCGCGGCTTCGGGTTCCACCACGGTGCTCGAAAGGTCGGTCACCCGGGCCAGGGCCGCGACGGTCGGATGGGCGAAAAGGTCTCGTGGTTCGAAGGCGAGGTCGCGATCTCGAGCCAGAGAAACGATCTGGATCGAGTGCATGGAGTCGCCACCCAACTCGAAGAAGTCGTCTTCGACCCCGATTTCGTTGAGGCCCAGAACTTCACACCAGATCTCGACGAGCCGGGCCTCGACTTCGGTGGTCGGTGCTACGAAGGGCGCCCCGAGAAGTGGACGTTCGTCGGTCGGCTTGGGCAGCGCGGCGTGGTCGACCTTGCCGTTGGCGGTCAGCGGGATCGCTTCGAGCCGGACGAGGCTCGAAGGTACGGCCTCGGCCGGGAGCAGGCCCGAGAGGAAGCTGCGCAACTCGGACGCTCCGAGCTCTACATCCGACGTGTAGTAGGCGATCAGGCGCGCTTCGGGGACGACGGGAGGGTTCTCCCGATACCCTACTTCGTCCAGCATCCGACGGACGGCGGCGGGATCCAGGTCGTCGTCGAGCTCGGCCAACACGGCGTCACGCTTCTTGTGGCCGAGTCGCACATCCCAGCTGTAGGGCAGGGTATAGTTGTGGAACCCTCGTTCGGCTTGATGTACGAAGATTCCCGCCTGATTG
Organism: Longimicrobiales bacterium; assembly: GCA_028279425.1. GTDB lineage: Bacteria > Gemmatimonadota > Gemmatimonadetes > Longimicrobiales > Gaopeijiaceae > Gaopeijia. Next base: position 70,464 of record JANQNV010000323.1, read on the forward strand.
ATCAGGCAGTTCGTGGAGCGCCCGGTGTCGGAGGGTCGGATCCAGGGGGTATGCTCACCCACGTATGCGAGCAGATCCTCGAGGTCGACGTCGCAGTAGCGGTAGAAGTCGATGAACCGAGTAGCCTCCAGGGCGTCGTCGGTCTCGAAGATGCGGGTGTCCATCGCTCGGGAGACCGCGTCGTCCATGCGGTGATAGGCCTTGCGGGCCTCGAGGATGGTCTTGTCCACCTCCGCCGGATCGTAGATGCCGCGTCGGTACAGGTCGGCGAGGCGCGTCTCGAAGATCTGACCCCTGGACAGTCCGGTCACGATCGCCGGTATTCCACGCTCTGCGGCCAGGTTCATCGCCAGCGTATAGATGGCCTTGAAACACCCGTTGCACACGTTGCTGTAGCGCGCGAGGCTGTCGGCGAAGATGTCGGCGATCGCGTCGGTACCCCCGATCACCAGTTCGAGCCCGAGCTGGTCGACGACGCGCTTGCCGTTGGTGATCGCCTGCTCCGAGATGTATCCGTTGTCGAGCATGAAGACGAGGGGCCGAGCCCCCATCTCGACGATTTGGCAGAGGGCGTACGTGCTGTCCTTGCCGCCGCTGAGAAGCATGAGGGTGTCGTGCGGCCCCGTCGCCGCCGCCCGCGCATCGGCGAGCATGCGAGCGAGGTCGTCCATCGTCCCGAAGTAGCTCGACACCTTCTCACGCTCCTGCTCGAAGCGCTGGCAGACGGCGCAGAGGTCGTCGTCGTCGAGGTGCGCCTCCGGGTGTGCCCCCTCGAGGCCGCAAACCCGGCAGTGACGATCCCTCGACTCGGCGGTGCGTACGAGCTGAAGCGCTGCGTGACTCACATCGGGATGCCGAAGCAGAGCCGATTCGATCTCACCCATCTCCATCCGCACGCCGCGCAGTTTGATCTGGTCGTCGCGTCGCCCGAGAAACTCCAGTCGACCCTGGTCGTCCCAGCGGCCGAGGTCGCCCGTCGCATAGACGGTCGAGTCGGGCGTTCCCGGAATCGAGACGAACGCCTGCGCCGTTTGCTCGGGGTCGTTTCGATAGCCGCGGGCGAGTCGGGGGCCCCCGATGTGGATCTCGCCTCGACGGCCCCGGACCGTCGGCCGTCCGCCCTCGTCCAGGATGTGGATACGCACGTTGTCGGCGGGGATGCCGATCGGAACGGAATCGCCGGCGTCGAGCGCGGGGTCGTATCGATGGATCATGCAGCCGACGGTCGCCTCCGTCGGCCCATACTCGTTGTAGATCTCGACGCGGCCGTCGAACCAGGCGTGCGCTCGGGCCGCTACTGCCGTGCTCAGGTTTTCTCCCCCGAGGATCAGGCGACGCACACGCGACCCGGTCAGCTCCAGGTCGCGAATGAGTCCCAGGTGCGACGGGGTGAGCTTCACGACATCGACGATGTCGTCTTCGAAGACCCTGCGGACCAGAAGAGCCCCACCCGCCGCCTCGTTGCGATAGACGACGATCGACCCGCCCACGACGAGAGGCGTGAAGATCGAGGTGACGGTCAGATCGAACCCCGGTGAGGTGAAGAGCGGGAACGAGGTCGGTGTCCCGCCGGTGTAGGAGCGCGCCGCCCATGAGATGTAGTCCGCCAGGGCGCCATGGGTCACCTCGACACCCTTGGGTCGGCCCGTCGACCCGGACGTGTAGAGCACGTAGGCGAGGTCGTCGGCGGCCGGCATACGACCCGAGGGCTGGTTCGAGGCGTGGGTGCGGGAGGGGGTCTCGGCGCTCGTCGGCGCCAGCTCCACCACGCGGGGCACGGCGCCCCAGTCGGCGATGCGCTCGCGCGAGTCGGCGCTGACGATCAATGCGTCCAGCCCGGCATCGGCGGCGATCGTCTGCAGACGCACGTCGGGGTGGTCGGGGTCGAGGGGCACGTAGGTGGCGCCCGCCTGCATGACTCCGAGGATCGCGACCACCAGTTCGCCCGACCGGCCGAGCAGGATGCCCACGTCGTCGGCCGGGCCCACGCCTCGCTCCCGGAGCCGCGCCGCGAGGGCGGCGGCTGCATCGAGGAGGCGCGCGTAGCTGAGGGTGCGCGGGCCATCGAGCACGGCCGGTGCATCGGGGGTGCGCCGCGCCTGATCCCGAATTCGTTCGAGAACCGAACCGGGGGCATCGCGTCGCGGGCCACGCGGAGCGAAGGCGGCTTCGTCGTCCCACGAGGTCAGGCACACCTCGTCGATCCGGGCGTTCGGGTCTTCGACGAGGGCGTCGAACAGCCGAAGGAAGTGGTCGACGACCCAGCGCTGCGCCTGCTCGTCGAAGACGGCCACGTCGACGTCGAAGTCGAGTGTGGGTTCGTCCGTCCCCCCGAAGTCGTGCACCTGAAGTCGAAGTCGATGCTGGGGGTCACCGTGCCCGGAGTGGACCCAGTTCGCGCGCGCAGTCAGGCCCGCGAATTCGCGGATACGGGCCGTGATGAAGTTCAGCACGACGGCGAAGCCACGCGCATCTCGCGTTCGGCTCGCCCCCGGTACGACATGCCGTGCCGCCCTCATGGTGAACGACGCCACCTTGCGGGCGAGCGAGGCCCACGTCTCGTCGGGGTCGACGCCGACGCGCAGGGGATACAGTTCGATGAAGAGTCCCAGGCTTTCGCGACGTCGCGCCGAGGCGCGGTTGTGCCAGGGAGTGCCGATCGCGACCTGGTTCGTGTCGCCCATGCGGTGGACCAGCGCCGCCAGCACCGTCGACAGCACGAAGTAGCGTGACTGCTCACCCGTGAGGGCCTGGAAGGGGGCCTCCTGCGACCGGGCTCGGAGTCGGGCCGTACGGTCGGCCCCGAGGGCGACCCGGATACGGCGCGTGCGTCCCGATCCCGCCGTGCGCGCTCCGTAGAAGGTGAGGTCGGTCCGCGAGGTGGCGGCCGAACCCTCCCAGAAGGTGCGGGCCTCTTCGAGCTTGGCCGATCCGATCAGGCCGCGCTCCTCCGCTACGTAGTCGGCGAAGCGGGGCACGTCGAGACGGGGCTCGGTCTCGCCCGTCGACAGCCGCCGATACAGCTCGCTCCAGCGCTGGAACAGGTTGGCGACCGAGAGGGCGTCGGCCGAAACGTGGTGCTGATTGACGTACAGAATCGTGCGGGCGTCACCACGCATGATGCGCACGCGCAACAACGGCTCGGCCATCGGGAGGGGCGCCGCTGTCCACGTGTGGAGCAGGGCGTCGACGTCGACCTCGTCGAGCGGTCCGAGCCGCTCGATCACCTCGAAGTCGACATCGGTTTCCGTCGAGACGAATCGTCGAGGCTGGCCGTCGACCTCGCGCACCAAGGTGCGCAACACATCGTCTCCCTCGACCAGGAGGGCCCACGCCCGTCGCAGCCGACCGATGTCCAGCGCACCCTCGACATCCAGGGCCATCGCCATATTGTAGAGCGGCGACGTGGGATCGAGGCTTTGGCCGGCCCAGATCAGGGACTCCGCGGTCGTGAGTCCCGAGGCGTCGTCGGGCAGCGCTCGAGGCGGCCAGGTTTGGAGCTTCAAGTATAAAACATCCGAAGAATGTGAACGCGGCGGCGCAGGCCTACCCCGCATCGTCGCGGATGAGCCGGTGCGGCCCGTCGATGGCGCAATGCAGGAACCATGCCCCCGCGTGAGGGTCCGAGGCGCGGCAGGGTGGCCCGATTCGTGCTCTCCTCGAGCGTCCGGACCGCCCCATCCCTCCCGAAGTCACCCCCCTGGATCTGCGATGCTTCGATTCACCCGTGTGCTCACCGTCCCTCTTCTCGCGGCCGCCCTCGGCGCCGCTCCGCTCGAGGCGCGACCGACGGCCTCGGGCACGCCGGCGACACGTCCGGCGACGCCGGCCATGGCCGCCCACGAGCTCGGACAAAGCTATCTCTACCTGCGCGTATATGAAGACTCGCTGCAGGTGCGTGTCGAGATGACGACCGACGATCTGGAGCGCGCGCTCGACTTCGGGTGGGACGAGACGGCGCCCGACGAGGCCGCCGTCATCGCGCGGGAAGCCGAGATCCTGGCGTACATCCAGCCGAGAATGGTGACGGCCACGCAGGAGGGGCCGCTTCCGCTGGAATACGTCGGGATCCGGCTGAGCCCGCTTCCGATTGCGGACTACGTGGTCGTCACCTGGCGACTCGACGAGCCGCCACCCCCGGAGGTGGATCTCGGGCTGACCGTCCTCTTCGAGGTCGACCCCCTCCACCGAAACATGACGGTCATCGAGCACAACTGGAAAACCGGCACCTTCAATGCGGAAGCCAATGTCGTGCAGGTGTTCGGGCCCTCGACCGGTCCACAGTCGCTCGATCTGACCTCGGGCTCGAGGCTGCAGGGCTTCATCGCCCTGGTCTGGTTGGGGGTGTGGCACATCTGGATCGGGACCGATCACATCCTCTTCCTCATGGCATTGATGTTACCGGCCGTGCTGGTCCGGTCCGGAGGGACATGGAAGCCCGTCAAGGGGTTTCGAGAGGCTTTCGTGAACATCGTCATGATCGTGTCGTTCTTTACGATCGCTCACAGTGTGACCCTCAGCCTCGCTGCGCTCGACGTGGTCCGTCTGTCGTCGAGGGTGGTCGAGTCGATCATCGCCGGATCGATCATCGTGGCGGCGGTCGCGAATCTCGTTCCGAAACTCTCGGTCCGTGAGTGGACCATCGCGTTCCTCTTCGGGCTCTTTCACGGATTCGGGTTTGCGACGGTCCTGGGCGACATCGGGCTCGGCCGAGAGCAGGTCGTCCTCTCGTTGCTCGGGTTCAACATCGGGGTCGAACTCGGGCAGCTCGCCATCGTGGTCGTAGCGTTCCCGATCCTGTTCGCGATGCGCAAGTCGAGCCTCTATCCCTGGATCTTGCGGCTGGGTTCACTCTTCCTGATCGCCGTGGCCGGCGTGTGGCTCTATGAGCGCGTCTTCGACGCCGACGTCTGGCTCACCGAGCTGATCCTCACCCCGTTCCGGTGGATCCCCGGCCTCGGAGGTGGGTGAGGCGATGGATTTCGCATGGACTCCCGAGCAAGAGCAGCTCTTCGAAGACGTGGTGCGGTTCGCACGGGAGGAACTCGCCGACGACGTGGTTGCCCGCGATCGCGACGGCGTCTTCGCCGCCGACCTCTGGGGGCGTTGCGCCCGCTACGGGGTGCTGGGGTGGCCCGTCCCCGAAGATCTCGGGGGCAAGGGCTACTCCGTACTCACCTCCGCGAGACTCATGGAGGCGCTCGGGTACGGATGCCGTGACAACGGCCTGACCTTCGCACTCGGGGCCCAGATGTGGGGGGTGCAGAAGGCGCTGCTCCGATTCGGTTCGGCGGCCCAGGTCGACCGATATGTGCGGGGTTCGATCGAGGGACGCCTCCTCGGTGGCTACGGCATGACCGAGGCCTCGAGCGGGTCCGACGCCTTCGCGCTGACGACCACTGCCGTGCGCGATGGCGACCACTTCGTGATCAATGGTGAGAAGGTACTCATCACCTTCGCCCCGGTGGCCGACTTCTCGATCGTCTTCGCGGCCACCGACCCGGAGGCCGGACGCTGGGGACTCTCGGCGTTCGTGGTGGACGCCGACACGCCCGGCTACACGGCCCACCCCGTCGAGGAGAAGATGGGGCTGCGCACCGTACCGTTCGGCCGCATTTCCCTCCGGGACTGCCGGGTCTCGCGCGACGCACTGCTGGGAGGCGAGGGGTCGGGGGCGGGCATCTTCAGTTTCTCGCAGGGGTGGGAGCGCGGACTGGTCATGGCGCCCCAGTTGGGGGTAATGCAACGCGTGTTGGAAGAGTCGATCGCCGAGGCGCGCAACCGTCGCAGAGGCGGGAACCCGATCGGGAAGCACCAGGCCGTGTCGCATCGGATCGCCAATATGAAGCTCCGTCTCGACATGGCTCGGTTGATGCTGTATCGGACCGCGTGGTTGCAGGAGGAGGGCAGGCCCAACCTTCTCGAGGCCGCTCTGACGAAGATCTACCTCAGCGAGTCGTTCGCGGAGTCGAGCCTCGATGCGATCGCAATCTTCGGGGGGGCGGGCTACAAGACCGAGGCCGGGGTCGAGCGGCAGCTGCGCGACGCCATCGGCGGCACCATCTACGGCGGCACCTCCGACATTCAACGCAACATCGTGGCCGGCCTACTCGGCCTGTAGACGTCTCCCCCGAACCGATCCACCTGTGCTAGGCCCCCTCATTCATTCCCCGGTCATCTTCCACGCTCGCCACGCGCCCGATCGTGCGGCGCTCGCGATCGGGGGAGACTCCATGAGCTATGCAGAGCTCGACCGGGCCAGCAACCAGCTCGCCCACACTCTGATCGAGCGCGGCCTCCGGCCGCAGGATCGGGTAGGGCTCTTCTTGCACAAGAGCCTCGACCTGGGTGTGGCGATCTACGGAAGCCTGAAGGCCGGCGGGGTCTTCGTGCCCCTCGACCCCTTCATGCCCCCCGAGCGCCTCGCCTTCATCATGCGCGACTGCGGGATCGAACACCTCATCACCTCCGATCAACTGGTCGAAAGGGTGGCCGAAGCCGATCTCGACGCGGGCACCTGTCTCTACGGCTGCACGCGCGATGTGGGCTTCGCCGGCCTTTCCTGGCAGCAGGTCCGCACGCGGCCCGACACTCTGCCCGACGTCTGGATGATCGATCAAGACCTCGGCTACATCATGTACACGTCGGGCTCGACGGGACGCCCCAAGGGGATGATGCACAGCCATCTCGGCAGTGTGACCTACGCGCGATGGGGCGCAACGCACGTGGGGCTCGGGCCCGCCGACCGGGTGGCCAGTCACGCGCCGCTCCACTTCGATCTGAGCATCTTCGATTTCTTTTCCACGGCACAGGCGGGTGCCACGGTGGTTCTCGTTCCCGAAGCCGTGACGAAGTTTCCGGCGAGCTGGACGAAGTACGTCGAAGAAGAGGGCATCAGCGTCGTCTTCACGGTGCCCTTCACCCTCATCGAGATGCTGCAGCGGGGGGCGATGGACCAACGGGACCTGTCCTCGCTTCGGCACGTGTTGTTCGGAGGAGAACCCTTCCCCCCGAGTCACCTGGTCGCCCTGATGCGCGAGCTGCCCGACGTGACCTTCACCAACGTGTACGGGCCGGCCGAGGCGCCGTCGTGCACCTGCTACGACGTTCCGGCGCTGGCCGACGATCACGACGAGGCGATCCCGATCGGTACGGTGTCCACCAACTCCGTCGACCTCATCGTCGACGACAACGACCGGGAGTGCGGGGTCGACGAGCCCGGCGAGCTGTGCATTCGCAGCTCCACCCTCACGCGCGGGTACTGGAACCGGCCCGACCTCAACGAGCGTGCGTTCCTGCGTCGACCCGGGCTGGGGCCGTTTCCGGACGTGTACTACCGCACGGGCGATATGGTCGTGCGAAAGGCCGACGGCCTGCTTCGCTTCCTCGGTCGGCGCGATCGGATGGTGAAGACTCGCGGGCATCGGGTCGAGCTCGACGAGGTGGAGGCCGCTCTCGCCAGCTACGATGCGGTCGCCGAGGCTGCGGCCTACGCCGTTCCCGACGACCAGGGGAGCAAGATGATTCTCGCGGCGGTGACGCTCCGTGCTGGAGCCACGGCCGAAGTGTCCGATCTTCTTCGACATGCCCGGGCGAAGCTCCCGGTGTATGCTCTACCGCGGGAAATCGAAATCGTCGACGAGTTTCCCCGCACCAGCGGTGGCAAGATCGATCGCCGCCGGCTCATCGAACGATGACCCCCCGTCCCCGCATCCGATGACCATCGACCGAATTCGCACATTCATCCAGACCGCCATCTTGAACGACGAGAGCTTCGGGATCGAGGCGGATCAGGATCTGCTTCTGTCCCGTACGCTCGACTCGCTCAGTGTGGTGAGGCTCGTCGAGTACCTGGAGGCCGAGACCGGGCACAGCATCCCGCCCGAGGCGGTCACCCTCGAGAACTTCGGGTCACTGAACAAGATCCAGGCGTACCTTGCAGGCCTTTCCGCCTGACGAACACGCTCCCGGGAGCGGATCGGCCGACGACTTCCGGTCCCCCTTCGACGAAGACATCGCCTTCGTGGTCGTCCGCGAGGGCGACCCCGCGTTGCCCTCGCTCCTTCCCGCCGAAGAAGCACTGATTCCGCCGCGTGCCGCGGCCCGCTACGTCGCCGACTTCCGCCTGGGTCGAGCCGCGGCTCGGATCGCCCTTCGAGCGCTCGGTGTCCCCGATCGGCCGATCCTCCGGGGAGCGCACCGCGAGCCCCGCTGGCCCGATGGAGTCGTGGGGGCGATCAGCCACGCCGCCGGCTATGCTCTCGCCGCCGTCGGCCGAACGGATCGGTTCACCGGGCTCGGGCTCGATCTGGAGCGAAGGGTCGACATGCGCGACATCACGAGTCGCATTGCGATCCCCGCGGAGCGGCTCTGGCTCGAGGCCTACCCGGACGAGGAGCGGCAACTCCTCGCTCTCCTGCTCTTTTCGGCCAAGGAGAGTGTGTTCAAGGCCTTCTTTCCGAGCGTGCGTGAGTACTTCGGCTTCGACCGTGCCCACCTGCGCTGGGATCCCGACGACCAGGCGTTCCACGGAGCTCTCTTGCCTCCACTGGACCGCGTGTCTGGCGCCGCCCGTTTTCGCGTCGACTGTCAGCGCGCCGGAGACCTCGTCCTGACGTCGGTTCAGCTCCGGGTCTGACGGTCGGGGCGGGGTCGCATGAAGCGTTCCACCGTCGCCACCGCCGATCCCCCATTTTCGATCTCGAGCAGCCGCCGCCGCATGGCGCCGACGTTGCGCCGGATGTCAGGATCGCGCATGACGTGATCCAGGTTGCGCTCGATGTCGTGCGACGTGTCGTGATGGCGGTCGGCCACGACGCCGAGACCGTGGTGCTCGACGCGGGCGGCACACCCGTTCTGGTCGACGTATGCGGTGCTGTAGACGAGCATCGGCACGCCGAACGCCACGCACTCGTTGATCGTCGTGATCCCCCCGTGGGTGATGGCGGCATCGGCCTCGGCGAGCACCTCGAGCTGGGGCGCCCACGCGATCACCAGCGCGTTGGACGGAACAGGCGCGAGGGCCTCGGGATCGAGCTTCGAACCGAGGCCGATCACGAGGTCCCACCCCGGTCGGCGCGCGAACGCCTCGAGCACTTTGCGCAACAAGGTCTCGTCGGCCGACCAGTGACTTCCCAGCGAGCAGTATACGAGGGGGCGCTCTGCGTCCCCCCGTTCTGCGCGGCGGGCTTTGAAGGCGGCCCACGCTTTGGCATCCGACCCCGCGCTGCGCACCTCCACGCGGCCGCGCGCGACCATGGGTCCGACGTAGTGCAGGCTCGGGTGGGGCCGATGCGGGAAGTCCATCTCCTGCAGGTTGAAGCACAGCGTAGGGATCGTCGGGTATGTCGCGGGCCGCAACCAATCCGTGCGCCTGAAGCGACGCGCGTCGAAGCCTCGAGCACGTGCCACGGCGCGGAGATCTTCGATCAACAACGTTCCGTAGGTGACCGGGGAGAGGCGCACGCGAAGGCCCGACAGGGTGAACCGCCGCATCCACTCGTCGCGGACGCCTCCCCAGTAGCTCCGCAACCACAACAGGCGCATGCGCGCGCGGCCGGCCGCGCTGTTGGGGGGGCGCTCGAGGAACTGCATGGGGGGCAGCTCCGGATCGCGAAAGATGGTGAACCAGACGATCGCCAGCACCATCGGGAGGCCGAGGGCCGACACGGTGACGATGGCAGCGTGGAGCTCGTAGTCGAGAATCACCACATCCGGCTGGAGGGACGCGAGGAGCCCCTCGA
>JANQNV010000324.1 GCA_028279425.1 Longimicrobiales bacterium
CGCGGCGTAGCGATAGCTACGGCAAGGAGTTCCAACGACGCATCCCGTGGATGCCCCCGCGCACGAACGGCATCAGGACTTGGGCGACACTACACTAGAACATGCTGCCGCCACCACCGCGGGGCTTGGCTCGCCGGACCGGACGCGAGGCAGGCGCCCGAGACGGAGGGCGCGACGCCCCGACCGAGGTTCGCGCCGGTCGCGCGCGGGTCGCACCCACGCGGGTGGACGACGGTACCGAGGTGCCTCGAGTCGCTGCGCTACCCCCCCGCGTGTACCCGCGGCCGTTGACCACGCTGCCGCGGGGGCGCGTGACTCCGCCGTCGCCGATCACCGGGATGAATCCACCCCCACCCCAGCCGTACCAGCCGCCGCCCCAACCCAGTGGGCCGAAGGCGTACCGAGACAGTCGGTAGCCGCAGGCGCCGAAGGGCGAGCCGAAGAAGAACGGATCTCCGAAGGCGAACGGCCCTCCGAGGAAGGGCGAGCCGAAGAAGGGGCCCGCGCCGAACCCTGCGCCGAGGCAATTGCCGCCGAAGCCGAAGAAGGGTGCGCCGCCGACGAAGCCGGTTCGTCGCGGGGCGAGCCCCGGCTCCCCATCCGACACGGCGAGCGCGAACTGATCGGGGTTGGAGACCACGATCATGAGGTCGATCAGACTCTCGGGCACCCCATCGTCGGAAAGGGCGATGAGCGTCGAAGCATCGAGGTCGAACCTGTCGCCCGTCTCGGCGAGCCATGCCTCGACCGGCCCCGTCCCCACCGCGTCGTAGGCCTCGACCACATCGTCGACCGAGGGAGAAGCCGACGCGGCCCGGCGGGCCGTTTCGAGGGCCATTCCCGGAAGCGGCAGGTCGGCCACACCGGCCTCCTGACCCACACTGGCCGACGTGACGCGGTAGATCTGGACCCACGACACCTCCTCGTCGGCTACGTCGACCGACCGCACGTCAAGCAGGACCTCTCCCTCGATGAGCGCGAGCAGACCCGACTCGGAGCGCGAGCGGCCCCCCTGACACTCGAATTCCGATTGCAGGAAGATCCGGTTCATGTCGCGCGACGCCGACGCCGCATGCGTGCCTTCACACCCCTCGACCGACGACGTCGTCCCCTCGTCGGCGAGTGTGAACGACTCGCGCGAGGCGATCTGTCCCTCGGCGACTCTCGCCAACTCGACTCCATCGGCACTCGGGCGGATGCAAAGTGTCGGACCCGCGCCGGACTCGGGAGCCCAGCAGCCGAGGAATGGGAACCACGCCTGCCGGTCCGCCTGCGCCGCAGCCTCACCGCCGAGGGCGAGGGTGGCGGCCAGGGCCGCGACGAGCGCGCCTCCTCCACCAGTCATCATCTTCTTCATCTCTACTCCTCCATGGTCCGTCTAGAACCTCAGGCCGAGACCCACGCTCACCTGGAATCCCGACAAATCGATATCGTCGAATCCAACGAAGTCCTGACTGAGTTCTCCGGAAGCGAACTCGTACCGCCCCTCCAGCTGCACGACGGCGCGAGGTGAGATGCTGACCTCGACCCCCGCACCTCCGAGTCCCATGATCCCCCACCCGTCCGACTGGAAGCGGGTGTTGAAGATACCGAGATCGTCGAAGTCGACGAAGTCGCCGTCCTGTGAGAACTCGTACCACATCACGCCGGTCCCGGCCACGACGAACGGCGTCACGCTGTTGGGGATCCAGGCGAAGCGCGACACCGACCGGCCGCGGTCCTTGAAGTAGTACCGCCCGGACACGGTGAACGGCCGCCGCGTGAAGGTGGTCTGCTGTTCGATCGGCAGGTCGTCTTCGCCCACCCAGTCCCGGAACTCCGAGCGCGTCGTCGACGAGGCACTCGCGAACGACAACACGAGATCGAAGCGCTCCGACGTCCGAAACGCCAGATCCGCCCCGACCAGGCCGCCTCCGAAGTCACCTCGGTCGACGGTCAGTTCTTCGGTCGTGAAGTCGAACAGGTCGCTTCCCGCCTGAGCTCCAGCGAAGCCCAGGCGCAGTCCCAGCTGTATACGCGGCGCTCGGAAGAGATATCCGTCCCCACCGCCCTGCGCCGCACTCGGCACTGGCGTGAAGACGAGCAGACTCGTCACCAGCGCCGAAATCATCCATCGCTTCAACATGGTCGCGCCTCCTGCAGAGCCTGGAGCGCTGCATGCGCCCCTGCCACGGTCTGCTCGCGAGCTTACCCTGCGCTCGCGCGGCAGTGCCGCGAGAAATTGCAAGGGACGTGCCGCCCCCACGGCACGGGATCGCGCCCTTCCCGCACGCTGGTCGTCCCGGGATCCGGACACCCCACTCCCGGGCTGTCCCCGGCGGAGGACAAGCGGTCAGTAACTGCGGCAGGCGCGCTCGATGGCCCGCGATGCGCGGCCCTCGTTGCCGATCGTCTCCCAGAAGCCGTCCAGGAAGTCGAGGGCATCGGAGCGCTCGCCATCGTCGAGGGGCTCCAGCTCCCGAATCACGGTCGCCATCGCCGCCCGCCGGCTTTCGAAGTCGGCGAAGAGAGCCGCATAGTCGAGCCCGGGGCGACACAACCCGCGATACACGCGCTGCCGTACGTTGCGAATGTCCAGCGAAGGATCGGGGCGCGCGTACGGCGCGTCGACGAAGCCCGTCCAGTCGAAGTCGTAGGGGACGGGGATCAAGTTGGCCCCCTGCGGCGCGAAATTCACCACGTTGTGCTGGCTGTAGATCGAGTAGTCCGTGTTGCCCACCATGAACTGGAAGAGATCGACCCGCCCCGCCACCTCGGGCGCGATCAGATTCGGATGTACCCCATTGGGGCGATCCTCGACGACCTCGGCGCTCAGGCGCTCGGCGAGCGCTTCCTCGGACTCGATGAGGAAACCCCACCGCTCGACGGTGTCGTCTTCTCCACTCGTGTCCACGTAGGCGATCCGGGCCAGTCTCACCTGGAAGCTGTGATCGGTGAGGAGGTTGTACAGTCGGTAGACCAGGTACTCCTTCAGAGTGTTCTGCTCGTAGCGGTCGTCTTCACGGCAGTGGGTCACCAGCTTGAGCTTGTCCTGGTTCTCGAAGGCCGTCCCTTCCATCCGCTTGCGAGGTACGTCGAGTCGGAGCGGCGGGAAACGACACGTCCGCGACTGCAGCCGGAAGCGGCCCCGGGTCCGAAGCTCCACGGGGAAATCCACGCTCCCGTCTTCGCTCAGGATCGCCATCACGCCGTCGCGCTCGTCGTTTTCGTCGTCCCGATCACCGCGCAGTCCCTCGAAGTTGGCCGCGAAGCGCAGCTCCAGGGGCTCGTGGTCCCGAAAGAGGGGATCGAAGTTCGACGCGTCCTGAGCGGCCGCGTGGGAAGGCGGGCACAGGGCGAGGCCGCATACCACGGCCGCGGTGTACCCGAACGACCGACGGCACGGCAGAGCGAACCGCACGACAACGCCTCCTGATGCGAGGGATCTGGTGGGGAACCTATTTCCCGAAGACGGGGGAGACTAGCAGTCTTGTTCAAGACTCCTACTCCACGCTTCTCGCAATGATGCCATCGATACGCCGCACCGGACTCGCCGCCACCGCGGGTCTCGTCCTGCTCGGATCCGCACTGGGATGGTCGTACGACCGGGCGCCCGTCGATTCGGATCGCGCAGCTGAATCGCGTGCTCGGCCTCAGGTTTCCCCGCGTCTCGTCGTGCTCCTCGTGGTCGACCAGCTCCCGGTCTACCTGTTGCGGCGCCTCGATTCGGCGTTCTCTCAGGGCCTGCGTCGGCTCATCGACGAAGGGTTCAGCTACACCAACGCCACCCACGATCACGCGATCACGGAGACCGCCCCCGGGCATGCGTCGATCTCCACCGGTACGCATCCCGCGAAACACGGCATCCCCGCCAACGACTGGTACGAAGGCGACGGAGGCAGGCTGAGACTCGTCTACAACATCGTGGATCCCGAGACGCGGCTCGTCGACGATCGGGGGTTGGTGGGTGCGTCGCCGAGGGTGCTGCGCCGGGAAGGGCTCGCCGACTGGATGCAGGAGGTGGACGCCGACAGTCGAGTCGTTTCGATCAGTGGGAAGGACCGAGGCGCCGTCCTGCTGGCCGCGAAGAGCGATGCGCACGCGTATTGGTTCGACGCTACGCTGGGGCGGTTCGTGACCTCCCGTCACTATCGGAGACGATACCCCGGGTGGGTGAACGACTTCAACGACGACGTACTCCCCGATCTCGCCGCGAAGCGCGTGTGGGAGCTCGAGGTCCCGGATTCGCTCCACTCGCTGGCGCGCGGCGACGCCTACGCCTGGGAGGGCGACGCGGTACACACGACCTTCCCTCACGCGCTCGCCGACCGGCGCAGCTTCTCGCGGGATGCGGGGCTCTGGTCGTGGTGGTCGGCGACGCCCGCGCTCGATCGGGCCGCTCTCCAGCTGGCCATGCGGGCCGTCGACGAAGAAGAACTCGGCCTCGACGATGTGCCCGACCTACTGGCGGTGTCCCTGTCGGGCGCCGACCGCGTGGGCCACGGCTACGGCCCGGGCAGTCTCGAGCAGCTCGACAACCTCTGGCGGCTCGACCGTGAGCTCGGCGGCTTTCTCGAATTCCTGGACGATCGGTTGGGGGAAGACGGCTACGTCCTCGCTCTGAGTTCGGACCACGGCGTCCTGGAGTTGCCCGAGATACGGGCCGACTCGGGCCGAGCCGGGGTTCGCCTGACGTCGGATTCGGCCAACGCGCTTCAGAGGGTCATCGATCAAGAGAGCGGACGTACCGAGGGGCCCCAGGCGCTGGCGCGCGCACTCGCGGCCCGTGCACCCGAAGTGTCGTGGGTCGCCCGGGCGTGGCATCGACGCGATCTGGAGAACATGCAGGAGCCAACGGACTCGTTCACGCAGCTCCAACTGAATGCGCACGTCCCGGGCCGGAGAGCCGGCCTCCTCTCCCGGGCGGGAGTGGAGATACAACTCGCGGAGGGCGTGCTGACCTGGTCATACCCGACCGGCACCGGGCACGGGTCGCCGTACCACTACGACCGCCACGTGCCCATGATCTTCTTCGGGGCGGGCATCCCGACGGGCGCCTCCGACGAGCGGGCGTCGGTGACCGACATCGCCCCCACTCTCGCCCGGTTGCTCGACATCCCTTTCCCGGACGACCTCGACGGGGTAGCCCGCCCACTCGGTGGAGGGCGTCCGTAGCGGGAGCAACCGCTACGTTCGCTTCGCGAGCTTCTTCAGGGACCGGAGTTCGGCGGCTCGGATGTCGTCGGGGCTCGACGCTCGTACGGCCGAGAGGAGTCGCGCCTCGGTGATGTTCTCACGCGGCCGCACCAGGTACTCGAGCACCGACACCCCTCCCTCGCCCGGGAGAATCTCCGCCAGCTGCCAGCGAATGCAGGCCTCGGCGAGGACGGCCTCGACGGCCCCCTGCGTCTGCTCGACATCGCCGGTGTACACCATCAGCACGAAGTACCGTTTGCGCTCGCGCGGCTCGTCGGTCTCCTGCTTCAAGTAGGTGGCCATGCGCGCCTGGCGGTCGGCGACGTCGCGGAGGTCTTTGGGCGACAGCGCCGCCATCAGCTTGTCGTCGCCGAAGGCGAGCGCGCCGGAGTCGGCTCCCGCGATCGCGCTGCCCAGGCTCACCCCGCCGGTACGTCGAAGCTGGTCGACGTACACGTTGCCGAAGTTGAGCTTCCAGAGCAGGAGGTTCAGGAGGTTGAAGATGACGGAGAGGGCGACCGCCACGCCGAGCGCCTGGACGCCGGCGGCCAGCCCGACACCGATGGCGAGGAACACGTACACGGCGTCCTTGGTGTCGTCGAGCGTCGTGCGGAATCGCACCGCGGCGACGATCCCGGCGAGGCTGAAGGCCAGCGCCAGGCTCCCCTTGACGATGATCACGATACCGGTGACCGCCACCGGAAGGATCAGAAGCGTGTGCACGACCGACTCGTCGTATCCCGTCCGCCGCTTGATCAGGATGTAGGTCCACGCCACGGGGACCATCACGATCAGCGCGCCGATCATGGATACCGCGGTCACCCACACACTCGCCCACCCGGTGGTGACCGGCGAGGTGGTCGGCACGCCGCCCG
Source organism: Longimicrobiales bacterium (assembly GCA_028279425.1). Taxonomy (GTDB): domain Bacteria; phylum Gemmatimonadota; class Gemmatimonadetes; order Longimicrobiales; family Gaopeijiaceae; genus Gaopeijia. Next base: position 6,051 of record JANQNV010000324.1, read on the forward strand.
CCATCGTGCGGGTGATCTCTCCGTCGATGCTGAGCGTGTCGTTGCCGACGGTCACGAGCTCCATGAAGCCCGGGAACCGCCAGATCAGGGCGGCGACCACCACGGCGAACACGACGTAGAAGACGACGATGCGACCGCCGGCGGGCGACCCCTTCTCGGCGGGTTTCGCAGCTTCGCCCATCAGTGGGGAAACTCGATCTCGAGCAGGTCGTCGTAGTGGTCCGCCTGTTCCGACGTCCAGAGGATCAGGTCGACGACCTCACCCGGATCGAGATCCTCGGCCGGACGGCCGGCACTCAGGTAGACCATGCCCTTGTCGTCGACGTTGAACGAGGCCCGGCCGTGGAATCGATGGTTCAACTTCAAGAGGGTGCGATAGAAGCGTTCGACGTCGCTCGAGGGCACGAGCATGATGTCGAGCCGGACCAGCAGGATCAGAACCTGGGGGTCCTGCGCATCCTGCACGACCGAGACCTGTCCCCGTGCGGAGCCCCGTTCGAGCGGCCTCGCGAATCCGACCCCGAGTTCGCCGTCGTCGATCAAGGTGATGAGGTCGCGCACCAATTCCATGAGCGAGTGATTCATGGGGAGGCAAGCTCGGCTACGAGACCACCGCCCACAAGGCACCCGCCCGAATACGACGAGGCGGCGGAGAGCCTCCATGCCCCCCGCCGCCTCGCCTGTCCACGCGAGACCTACCTCAGGTCGATCGCGATCAAGCGCTCGAGTCGCTCCAATTCGGCCACGATGTCGGCCAGCTCGGCCTGCAGCTTCTCGAGTCGAACGTAGGCGTCCTGCCCCGGCCTCTGGTCGGCGCGATTGATCATGCTGGAGAGGTACCCGAGCTGGCCCAGCAGCATCGGTTGGGCATAACTGCCCACCGGGTCGTCCACCATCCGGGCCTGCAGCGCCTCGAATGCGGCCTTGGCATCGCCCTCGGTCCGCGCCACCCCGGCCCTGACGCGTTCAGCGACGCCGCGCGCCTCGCTCATGACCGCGTTGACCTCGAGGATCATGTCGTACTGCGCCTGCAGGTCGGCCATGGTGACGCCATCATCCGCCACCCGCGGGTCGATCATCAACTCCACCTCGTGCTCGACCGAGCGGGAGCCCGCATTCATGCGCACGGTGTAGCGACCCGGGAGGGCCATCGGGGCACGCCCACCCTCGGTCGCCACCGTCATGTTCCAGATCACGCGGTGCAGGCCGGGTTCGCTCTGGAGTCCCGCCCGAGCACCCACACGGCGCTGGAAGGGAGCGCGCATGTTCTGCCCCTGCTGAACGCGACCTGCAGAACCGGCGCCTTCGAAGGTCTGCACCACCTGCCCCGTCGACGAGAGGATCTCGATCGAGAGCTCGTCGGTCGTTCCCGCGGGAACCCAGTAGTCGATCATCACTCCGCGTGGCGCGTACTGAGGCCGGACGGGCGCATCGTCTCCGAAACCGAAGAACCCACCACCCCCGCGTAGCCGGTAGGCGTCTCGCGGCGGGAGCAGCTGTGCCGTTTCGGTGTCGAAGCCCTGCGCCATCCGGTGGAGCGGGGTCAGGTTGTCCATGATCCAGAACGACCGGCCCATCGTCGAGACGTACAGGTCGCCATCGACGACCCGCATATCCGTGATCGGCGTCACGGGCAGATTCCGCTGCATCGACATCCACGAACCACCGTCGTCGAGCGACACGTAGATGCCGTACTCGGTCCCGGCGTACAGCACACCCTCCTGCTCGGGATCCTCGCGAATCACACGAGCGGGCACGTCGGCCGGAATCCCATTGTCGCCCGGCGTGAGGTGCGTCCAGCTCTGCCCGTAGTCGTTGGTGCGGTAGATGTAGGGACGGTCGTCGCCGAGGAGCGTGCGGTAGGCGGCGACGTAGGCCTTCGCCGGATCGTGCGGCGACGGGTCGATGATGTTGACCCGGCCCTCAGGC